>NZ_JACBGN010000071.1 GCF_013401435.1 Streptomyces sp. BR123 | reverse complement strand
CAGTAGACGACTGGGTTGATAGGCCAGATGTGGAAGCCCGGTAACGGGTGGAGCTGACTGGTACTAATAGGCCGAGGGCTTGTCCTCAGTTGCTCGCGTCCACTGTGTTAGTTCTGAAGCAACGAACAGTTGCTGGTTTCTAGAGCTTGAACACAACTACAGAGTGTGCTTGTTCGCTCGAAACCGATAGGGTTTCGGTGGTCATAGCGTTAGGGAAACGCCCGGTTACATTCCGAACCCGGAAGCTAAGCCTTTCAGCGCCGATGGTACTGCAGGGGGGACCCTGTGGGAGAGTAGGACACCGCCGAACAATCTTTCAGGACCCTTGGTCCAGCGTTCAACGCTGGACCAAGGGTCCTTTTTTGTTTTTCCACCTCTTTACGCCGAAGCGCGGCCAGGGTTCGGTTGCGCGAGAATGACTAGCGGTACCCCGAAGACAGGAGTCACACCCATGTCCAACTCTCCCGACGACCGTCCGGAGCGCGAGCCCCGTCGCAACGACGGCGGTGACCGGGGTGGCTACCGCGGGGGCCGCGACGACCGTGGCGGCGACCGTCCGTTCCGCCGCGACGACCGCGGTGGCCGTTCGTCCGGCGCTGGCGGCTTCCGCCGCGACGACCGCGGTGGCGACCGTCCGTTCCGCCGCGACGACCGCGGCGACCGTCCCTCCTACGGGCGCCGCGACGACGACCGTTACGGCCGTCCCGCCGGCGGTGACCGCGGCGGTGACCGGGGTGGCTACCGCGGCGGCCGTGACGACCGTGGCGGCGACCGTCCGTACGGTGGCGGTTTCCGCCGTGATGACGAGCGCCCGTCGTTCCGTCGCGACGACCGTGGTGAGCGTCCGTCGTACCCGCGTCGTGACGACCGGGGCGAGCGTCCCTCGTTCCGCCGCGACGACCGCGGCGAGCGCCCCTCGTACCCGCGCCGCGATGACGAGCGCGGTGGGTTCCGCCGCGACGACCGTGGTGAGCGTCCGTCGTACCCGCGTCGTGACGACCGGGGCGAGCGTCCCTCGTTCCGCCGCGACGACCGAGGCGAGCGCCCCTCGTACCCGAGGCGTGACGACGAGCGCGGTGGGTTCCGCCGCGATGAGCGTCGCGACGACCGTCCGTCGTACGGGCGCCGTGAGGACCGTCCGTCGTACCCGCGTCGTGACGACCGGGGCGAGCGTCCCTCGTTCCGCCGCGACGACCGGGGCGAGCGCCCCTCGTACCCGCGCCGCGATGACGAGCGCGGTGGGTTCCGTCGTGACGACCGTGGTGAGCGTCCGTCGTACCCGCGTCGTGACGACCGGGGCGAGCGTCCCTCGTTCCGCCGCGACGACCGCGGCGAGCGCCCCTCGTACCCGCGGCGTGACGACCGGGGTGAGCGTCCGTCGTACCCGCGTCGTGACGACCGGGGCGAGCGTCCCTCGTTCCGCCGTGACGACCGCGGTGAGCGTCCCTCGTACCCGCGTCGTGACGACCGGGGCGAGCGCCCCTCGTACGGGCGTCGGGACGACGAGCGCGGCGGCTTCCGCCGTGACGACCGCGGTGACCGCGGTGGGTTCCGCCGCGACGACCGCGGCGAGCGTCCCTCCTACGGGCGCCGTGACGACCGCGACCGCGGCGGGTACCGCGGCCGCGACGACCGCGGCGGCTACCGGGGCGAGCGCGACGGCGGCCGGTCGGACCGCGACCGGGACCGCGAGCCGGTCAAGCGCCTGCCGATCGACGACGACGTCACCGGCATGGAGATCGACGCAGACGTCCGCCAGGAGCTCCTGAGCCTGCCCAAGGGACTGGCCGAAGAGGTCTCCCGGAACCTGGTCATGGTCGCCCGCCTGATCGACGAGGAGCCGGAGCGGGCGTACGCGTACTCGCGCATCGCCCTGCGGCTGGCCTCCCGCGTCGCCGCCGTCCGCGAGGCCGCCGGCTTCGCCGCGTACGCCGTGCAGAAGTACAGCGAGGCGCTCGCGGAGTTCCGCGCCGCCAAGCGCATGACCGGCTCCGTCGAGCTGTGGCCCGTCATGGCCGACTGCGAGCGCGGCCTCGGCCGTCCGGAGCGGGCCCTGGCCATGGCAGGCGAGCCCGAGGTGCAGAAGCTCGACAAGGCCGGCCAGGTCGAGATGCGCCTGGTCGCCGCCGGCGCACGCCGTGACATGGGGCAGCTCGACGCCGCCATCGTCACCCTGCAGAGCCCGGAGCTCGCCTCCAACGCCGTGCAGCCGTGGACCGCGCGCCTGCGGTACGCCTACGCCGACGCCCTGCTCGCCGCCGGCCGCGAGGACGAGGCCCGCGAGTGGTTCGCCAAGGCCCTCGAGTCGGACCGGGACGGCGCGACGGACGCCTCCGACCGGCTCGCCGAGCTGGACGGCGTCGAGTTCGTCGACGCGCTGGACGGCGACGAGGACGGTGACCGGGACGAAGACGAGTTCGACGGCCAGGACCCGGCCGAGGTTGCCCGCGCCGAGCGTGCCTCCGACCAGACGGAGTACTACGACGAGGACGACGACGAGTACGAGCCGATCGAGCAGTCCGAGACGGACGCCGACGCCGATGTCGCCGAGGCCGAGGCCGAAGCCGAGGCCGAAGCCGAGACCGAGGTCGACGTCGCCGACGAGGGCGCCGTCGGCGAGGACGAGGGCCGGGACGGCGACAAGGCCTGAGCGCTTGAGTGAGTGACGGAGGGCGGCACCCCGACGGGGTGCCGCCCTCCGCCGTGTCCCGCGTCAGCCCAGGCTGCGCAGGACCAGGCCCGTCGCCGGCTTCGGGCCGAACGAGGTCGACTTGCGCGGCATGGTCACGCCCTGCCGGGCCAGGTCCCGTACGACCTCCTCGCGCACGGGGTGCAGCAGGACCGCCGTGCCGCCGTGTCGCTCGGCCAGGGCGACGGTGGCCGCCGCGTCGTGTATGTACGTGATCTGGTCGGGCGTGTCCGGGATCTGCCACAGGGCGTCGAGGAGCGTCGCGTGCAGCACGGTCGCGTCCAGGCGCCGCCAGGCCTCCGGCCGGTCCCGGCGCACGGTCCGCTCCAGGAGCTCCAGATCCGGGTCGGTGACCAGGTGGAAGCTGCCGCCACCGGCGAGGAGGAAGGCGTTGCCCCGCTCGGCGGCGTCCCCGAGGGCCTCCAGGGCCAGCGGCAGCGGACCGTTCACCGGGCGGACCCGGAAGCTCCCCTCGACGGCGGCCAGGGCGTCCGCGAGCGGGAGGCGGTACAGCATGCGGTGGATGGCGCGCACCCGCAGCGGGTAGCGGACCGTGTCCACGAGCAGGACGAGGCCGAAATCCCACGGCGTCGGGGACTCGTGCTCCTGCTGCAGGCGCAGGTACGTCGCCCAGCGGTGGTGGCCGTCGGCGATCAGCGCCTGACGGTGCCGGAGGTCCGAGGTGACGGCGGCCTGGTCCGCGGGATCGGTGACGGCCCACAGCCGGTGCTCGACGCCGTCCTCCGTGGTCGTGTCCAGCAGCGGGGCGCGCCGCGCGGTCCTCTCGACCACCTCCGCCGCGCCGACCGCGACGTCGCCGCCCCGGTACGTGAGCAGGAGCGGCTCCAGGTTCGCGGACGTGGCCCGCATCAGCCCCGCCCGGTCCGTGACCACGTGCGGCATGACGTCCTCGTGCGGGAGGACGATGCCGGCGTCCGCCGGGGACAGGGCCAGGGCCCCGATGAGGCCGCGCTGGAGCAGACGGCCCTTGCGCTGCTCGTAGACGTACAGGGCCGGCTCCGGATCCGCGCTCAGGACGCCCTTGGCCAGCCAGTCCTGCAGGGTCTGCGCGGCCTGCTCGTTGCGGGCGTCCGGCGTCTCCGCCTGCGGGAGGATCAGGCGGACGATGTTGTGCGGGTCGGCGGACTCCAGGTAGTCGACGCCGTCGGGGCGCACCACCACGTCGTACGGCGGTGAGGTGACGGCCGCCAGGCTGCCGACGCGGTCCGGGACATAGCGCAGGCCGTGGAAGGGGATCAGGCGCAGCCCGTCGTGCGTGGTGGCAGAAGTGGTCATTGGTGCATGGTAAGGCGCGTCTCGCGATGCGGGATGATCGAGTGAGGAAGACCTCGGCGGGCGTGTGGCCGAGAACGCCCGAAGACCGAGCGGATCAGGCCGACAGGGAGTGGACAGGATGACCCGGCAGAGCAGGACCAGTCCGGCAGGCAGCGAACTCGCCCTGCACCAGGCATACGACACGGCTCTGCTGGATCTCGACGGTGTCGTCTACGCGGGCGGCGAGGCCATCGGCCACGCGGTGGAGTCGCTGGCCGCGGCCCGGGCCGACGGCATGCACCTGGCGTACGTCACGAACAACGCCCTGCGGACGCCGGACGCCGTCGCCGCGCACCTGGACGCGCTGGGGATCCCCACCGAGGCCGGTGAGGTGATCACCTCGGCGCAGGCCGTGGCCCGGCTGATCTCGGAGCAGGTGGCACCCGGTTCCAAGGTGCTGGTGATCGGCGGGGAAGGGCTGCGGGTCGCGCTGCGCGAGCGCGGGCTGGTGCCGGTGGACTCCGCCGACGAGGAGGGGCTCGCCGCGGTCGTCCAGGGGTACGGGGGTCCCGAACTGCCCTGGGGGCGGCTCGCAGAGGCCTCGTACGCGATCAACCGCGGGGTGCCGTGGTACGCCTCCAACACCGATCTGACCATCCCGACGGGGCGGGGCATCGGCCCGGGCAACGGGGCGGCGGTGGAGGTCGTACGGATCGCCACGGGCGCCGAGCCGCAGGTCGCGGGCAAGCCGCTGCCCCCGATGCACCGGGAGACGGTGCTGCGGACGGGGGCGAAGCGGCCGCTGGTGGTCGGGGACCGGCTCGACACCGACATCGAGGGCGCGTTCAACGGCGAGGTGGACTCGCTGCTGGTGCTGACCGGCATCGCGGACGGGGCGCAGCTGCTGCGGGCCGAGCCCCGGCACCGGCCCACGTACGTGGACCTGGACCTGCGCGGGCTGCTGACCGGGCAGCCGGAGGTCGCGGCGGACGGGGACGGCTTCCGCTGCGGGGGCTGGACCGCGGTCGCCGGGGACGGCGTCCTCGAACTGCACGGCGAGGGCGACCCGGTCGACGGGCTGCGGTCGCTGTGCGCGGCCGCGTGGACGTGGGCGGGGGACGGCTCCTGCACGCTGGACGGGGGGAAGGCCCTGGCCAGGACGGGGTTGTAGGCGCCAGAATCGGGGAGAGCAGGGATCAAGAAACGCGCAGGGTAGGCTAACCTAACCGCGTGTTGGTCGAGAGTCCCCCTGAACAGAGCGCGGCGCCGGTCGCCGCCCCGCGCGTGCGGCACGCGGCGCGCGCCGCCGGTCTGATCGGTGCCCTCGCGGTGCTGGCCCTCGTCGCGGTGGCGAGCGTCGCGGTCGGCGCCAAGCAGATGCCCCTCGACGAGGTCTGGCACGGCCTGTTCCACTACGCGGGGACGTCCTCCGACGTGGTGGTGCGCGACCTGCGGGTCCCGCGCACCCTTCTCGGGCTGATGGTCGGGGTCGGACTCGGGCTGTCCGGCGCGGTGATGCAGGCGCTGACCCGCAACCCGCTGGCCGAGCCCGGCATCCTCGGCGTCAACGCGGGAGCCGCGGCCGCCGTCGTGTCGGCCATCAGCTTCCTCGGGGCCTCCAGCCTGACCGCGTTCGTGTGGTGGGCCCTGCTGGGCGCCGCCGTCGTCTCGGTCGTCGTGTACGTGCTCGGCGGCAGCCGCAGCGCGACGCCGGTGCGCCTCGCGCTCGCGGGTACGGCGGCCAGCGCGGCCCTCACCGGCTACATCAACGCCGTGCAGCTGATGGACAGCAAGGCCCTCGACAAGCTCCGCTTCTGGACCGTGGGCTCGCTGGCCCCGGCCAACATGGACACCGTCCGGCACGTGGCCCCGTTCCTCGTCGTCGGCGCGCTCCTCGCGCTGGCGCTGGGCCGGCCGCTCAACGCGATGGCCATGGGCGACGACACGGCGCGGGCACTCGGGGCGCACCTGACGCGGACCCGGATCGCGGCCATGGTCGCCATCACGCTGCTGTGCGGGTCCGCGACCGCCGCCTGCGGGCCGATCGTCTTCATCGGGCTGATGATCCCGCACCTGGTCCGCATCATCACCGGGCCCGACATGCGGTGGGTGCTCGCCTACTCGGCGGTCCTCTCGCCCGTCCTGCTGCTGGGCGCGGACGTCATCGGCCGGGTCGTCACCCGGCCCGCCGAGCTCCAGGTCGGCATCGTCACCGCCCTCATCGGCGGACCCGTCTTCATCTACCTCGTCCGCCGCAAGAGGATGGCCCAGCTGTGACCGTCGAACTCCGAGCGGGCCGAAACCGGTTCGGCTCCCCGACCCGGACCCTGCGCGGTCCCGGCGGGCTGTCGCTGCGCGTGGAGCCGCGGGCGCTGGCCGTCGGGCTGCTGCTCACCGCCGCCGTGGCTGCCCTGGCCGTCCTGCTGATCGGCACCGGCGACTTCGAGATCGCGCCCGGGGACGTCGTACAGACCCTGCTGGGCAACGGCTCGCCCGCGCAGGACTTCATCGTCAACGACCTGCGGCTGCCGCGGGTCCTCGTCGCCCTGCTCGTCGGCGCCTCGCTCGGCATGGCCGGGTCGATCTTCCAGTCCCTGTCCCGCAACCCGCTCGGCTCCCCGGACCTGCTCGGCTTCCACTACGGCTCGGCCGTCGGCGCCCTCGTCGTGATCGTCGTGTTCAAGGGCGACGCGAACGCGGTGGCGGCCGGGGCGCTGGCCGGCGGCGTCCTCACGGGCGTCTTCATCTACCTCGTGTCGTACAAGCGCGGCATCAACGGCTACCGGCTGGTCCTCGTCGGCATCGGCACCTCCGCCATGCTCGTCGCCGCCATCCAGTACCTGCTGACCAAGGCCCAGCTCGTCGACGCCACCCGCGCCATGGTCTGGCTCACCGGCTCCCTCGCCGGCCGGGACTGGAGCCAGGTGTGGCCGCTGCTGGCGACCTGCGCGGTGCTGTTCCCGCTGGTCCTCGGCCAGGGCCGGGCCCTGCGGATGACCGAGATGGGCGACGACGCCGCGTACGCCCTCGGGGTGCGCGTCGAGCGCATGCGGATGCTGCTCATGCTGGCGGCGGTCCTCCTCACCACCGCGGCCGCCGCCGCGGCCGGGCCGATCAGCTTCGTCGCGCTCGCCGCGCCCCAGCTGGCCCGGCGCCTCACCCGCTCGCCCGGGTCGAACCTGCTCACCGGCGCGCTCATGGGCTCCGTCCTGCTGATGCTGTCCGACTGGGCCTCGCAGCGGGCGTTCGGCGCCGACCAACTGCCCGTGGGGGTCCTGACCGGGCTCGTCGGCGGCGCCTATCTGCTCTGGCTGCTCGTCACCGAGCGCAAGGCGGGACGTATATGACCAACTCAAGGAGTACGCAGGTGCAGCAGCGGCTGACCGCGCAGAACGTGACCCTCGGCTACGAGCGGCGGGTCATCGCCGAGAACCTGTCCGTGGAGATCCCCGACCACTCCTTCACGGTGATTGTCGGACCCAACGCGTGCGGCAAGTCCACGCTCCTGCGCGCCCTCTCCCGGATGCTGAAGCCGACCGCCGGGCAGGTGCTGCTCGACGGGCAGGCCATCGGCTCCCTGCCGGCGAAGAAGGTCGCGAAGACCCTGGGCCTGCTCCCGCAGTCCTCCGTCGCCCCGGACGGGATCACCGTCGCCGACCTCGTCGCACGCGGCCGCTACCCGCACCAGGGGCTGTTGCGGCAGTGGTCGAGGGAGGACGAGCGGATCGTCCGGGAGTCGATGGCCTCGACCGGGGTCGCCGAGCTCGCCGACCGCAGCGTGGACGAGTTGTCGGGCGGCCAGCGCCAGCGCGTGTGGATCGCCATGGCGCTCGCCCAGCAGACGCCGCTGCTGCTGCTGGACGAGCCGACCACCTACCTGGACATCCAGCACCAGATCGACGTACTGGACCTGTGCGCCGAGCTCCACGAGAAGCAGGGGCGGACCCTCGTCGCCGTCCTGCACGACCTCAACCACGCCGCCCGCTACGCCACGCACCTGATCGCCATGCGGGGCGGGAAGGTCGTCGCGGAGGGGCCGCCGGCCGAGGTGGTCACCGCCGAGCTCGTCGAGAAGGTCTTCGGGCTGCGGTGCCGGATCATCGACGACCCGGAGACGGGGACCCCGCTGGTGATCCCGGCGGCCCGCACCTCCGCACGCACCGCCCCGGCCGAGGCCGCCACCGCCTGAAGGGGCGGCGCCGTTCCCGGTGCTCCGGCCGGACGGCCGGCCCGCGGCGCCCGGCGCGGTGCATCGCGAGGCGCAGGGCGCAGCTCGTACCCGGCGTACTCGCGGGGCCCGACGGCGCGGCGGGGTGCCGCGCCCCGGGGCATTCCCGGCGGTGGCCGGGGAGCGCCGTGAGGGCGGTGAACCCTTCCGGTCAGGGCACTAGAGGAGGTTCCTCAGCCGGAACAGGTCGCGTACGCCCGCCTCCAGCCGGACCCGGCCGGCCGCCCAGGCCTGGGCGAACGCCAGCTCCCCCGCGACCATCGCGACCAGGTCGTCGCCGCTCATCGCGAGCCGGATCTGCGCCTTCGCGGCGGGCGGGCCGGGGGCAACCGCGTCGACCCTGATCCGGCCGCCGTCGAGACGGCCCGTGAAGGTCCGGTCGAGGTCGGTGATGTGGCAGCTCAGGGAGCGGTCGAGGGCGGCCGTGCCGCGCACGTCGCCGTCGGCCCGCGCCAGGTTGTCGGAGAGTCGGTCCAATGCCGCTCGGCACTCGTCGATCGTAGCCATCGTGATCTCGACCGTACCGCAGAGCCGCGGGTGGCCGCTCGCACGCTTCGGGGTAGCGTCGGGGCATGAGCGACGAAGCGCCCGACGCGTCCGAGGACCCCGCGGTTCCGGAGCCCTCCGCGGCTGCCGGGGCCTCCGGCGGACCCGACGTACCCGAGCGGGCCCCGGGCGACGCGCACGGGGACGCGGACCGGGCCGCACAGGCTTCCGACGGGCCCGACGGGCCCGCGCCGCTGGGCCTCGTCCGCACCCCCACCGGGAACGCCGCGGTGGACGCGCACCTCGACCGGCTGGCCGACGTCGACCACCTCACGGCGGACGGACACGCCGCGGTGTACGAGGATGTGCACAGGGGCCTGCGTGACGCGCTGACCGCGTTGGACGCACCGCCCGTTCCCGGACCGTACGAAAACAGGAGCTGAACCGAACGTGGCAGGAGTGGCACGCCGCCGCCTGGACGCCGAACTGGTACGCCGCAGCATGGCCCGCTCGCGGGAACACGCCGCGCAGCTGATCGCCGCGGGCCGGGTCACCGTCGGCGGGACCACCGCGACCAAGGCGGCCACCCAGGTCGAGACCAGCGCGGCCCTCGTCGTCCTCAAGGACGACAGCGACCCCGACTACGTCTCCCGGGGCGGTCACAAGCTGGCGGGCGCGCTCGCCGCCTTCCAGCCGCAGGGACTCGCCGTCGCAGGCCGCCGCGCCCTGGACGCCGGCGCCTCCA
Organism: Streptomyces sp. BR123; assembly: GCF_013401435.1. GTDB lineage: Bacteria > Actinomycetota > Actinomycetes > Streptomycetales > Streptomycetaceae > Streptomyces. The sequence continues at coordinate 19,322 of NZ_JACBGN010000071.1, read as the reverse complement.
CGGGCGGCTTCACGGACGTGCTGCTGCGCGCCGGCGCGGCCCACGTGATGGCCGTGGACGTCGGCTACGGGCAGCTCGCCTGGTCGCTGCAGAGCGACGACCGGGTCACCGTGAAGGACCGCACCAACGTCCGCGAGCTCACCCTGGAGCAGATCGACGGGATCCCCGTCGATCTCGTCGTCGGCGACCTGTCCTTCATCTCGATCGGCCTGGTGCTGCCGGCGCTCGTCGCCTGCTGCGCGCCCGACGCGGACCTGGTGCTGATGGTCAAGCCGCAGTTCGAGGTCGGCAAGGACCGCCTCGGCAGCGGCGGCGTGGTGCGCAGCCCCGAGCTGCGGGCGGAGGCCGTGCGCGGGGTGGCCGCGCAGGCGGCGGCGCTGGGGCTGGGTGTGCTCGGGGTGACCGCGAGTCCGCTGCCGGGTCCCTCGGGCAACGTCGAGTACTTTCTGTGGCTGCGGGCGGGGGCACCGGCACTCGACCCGGAGGATGTCGACCGTGCAGTGGCGGAGGGGCCGCAGTGACAGATTCAGCGGGATCGAACGGTTCAACAGCTTCAACAGTTTCAACGGCTTCAACGGTTTACGGGGGACGCACGGATCCGGAAGGCGCGGAGGGGGGAGGGCGTCCGGAAGCGGGACGGACCGTGTTCCTGGTCGCCCACACCGGGCGGCCGGCGGCCATCCGCAGCGCCGAGCTGGTCGTCCAGGGTCTGCTCAGGTGCGGCCTGGGCGTGCGGGTCCTGGAGCACGAGGCGCGGGACCTGCCGCTGCCGCCCGAGGTGGAACTCGTGGCCGAGGGCACCCCGGAGGCGCTCGAGGGCTGCGAGCTGCTGATCGTGCTGGGCGGTGACGGGACGCTGCTGCGCGGCGCGGAGTTCGCGCGCGGCTCGGGAGTGCCGATGCTGGGCGTCAACCTGGGGCACGTGGGCTTTCTCGCCGAGGCCGAGCGGGACGACCTGGACAAGGTCGTCGACCGGGTGGTGACCCGGGCGTACGAGGTCGAGGACCGGATGACCCTCGACGTGCTCGTGCGGACCAACGGCGACGTGGTCCACCGCGACTGGGCGCTGAACGAGGCCGCGGTCCAGAAGGCCGCCCCCGAGCGGATGCTGGAGGTGGTCCTGGAGATCGACGGGCGCCCCGTGTCCGGCTTCGGCTGCGACGGGATCGTCTGTGCCACCCCGACGGGCTCGACGGCCTACGCCTTCTCGGCGGGCGGGCCGGTGGTCTGGCCGGAGGTGGAGGCCCTGCTGATGGTGCCGATCAGCGCCCACGCGCTGTTCGCCAAGCCGCTGGTGACCTCGCCGGACTCGGTGCTGGCCGTGGAGGTGCAGGCCGGCGTCCCGCACGGGGTGCTGTGGTGCGACGGCCGGCGCATGCTGGAGCTGCCGGCCGGGGCCCGGGTCGAGGTCCGGCGCGGAGCGGTGCCGGTGCGGCTCGCCCGGCTGCACCACGCGTCGTTCACGGACCGGCTCGTCGCCAAGTTCGCGCTGCCCGTGTCGGGTTGGCGCGGCGCGCCCCGCTAGCGCCGGAGCGGGGCCCGGCGGGGGAGCCCGCCCGCTGTCGCGAATAGCACATCCGTTCGGAGAATTCCGGACGGGTGACGTCACATGCCACCCGTCAAACCTCGGTATGGTCGTCCCGTGCTTGAGGAGATGCGGATACGGTCGCTCGGGGTCATCGACGACGCGGTGGTCGAGCTGTCGCCCGGTTTCACCGCGGTGACCGGCGAGACCGGCGCGGGCAAGACGATGGTCGTCACCAGCCTCGGGCTGCTGCTCGGCGGGCGCGCGGACCCGGCCCTCGTACGGATCGGCGCCAAGGCGGCGGTCGTGGAGGGCCGGATCGTCATGCGCCCCGGCGCGCCCGCGGCCGTACGGGCCGAGGAGGCCGGAGCCGAGCTCGACGACGGCAGCCTGCTGATCAGCCGGACCGTGTCCGCCGAGGGGCGCTCCCGCGCCCACGTCGGCGGCCGGGCCGTGCCCGTCGGCCTGCTCGCCGAGCTCGCCGACGACCTGATCGCCGTCCACGGCCAGACCGACCAGCAGGGCCTGCTGAGGCCCGCCCGGCAGCGGCAGGCCCTCGACCGGTACGCAGGCGACGCCGTCGCCGTCCCGCTGGAGAAGTACGCGGCCGCCTACCGGCGACTGCGGGCCGCCGCCGCCGAACTCGAAGAGATCACCACCCGGGCCCGGGAACGGGCCCAGGAGGCCGACCTGCTCCGCTTCGGGCTGGAGGAGATCGCGGCCGTCGAGCCGCTGGCAGGCGAGGACGCGGAGCTGGCGGCGGAGGCCGAGCGGCTCGGCCACGCCGAAGCCCTGGCCTCGGCGGCGCAGATCGCCCACGCAGCGCTCGCCGGCGACGTCGAGGACCCCGAGGGCGTCGACGCGAACACGCTCGTCGCGGGCGCGTACCGGGCCCTGGAGGCCGTACGGTCCCACGACCCGGTGCTCGGCTCTCTCGCCGAGCGGATCGGCGAGCTGCAGATCCTGCTGTCCGACGTCGCCGGCGAGCTGGCCGGCTACGCCGACGACCTCGACGCCGATCCGCTGCGGCTCGCCGCCGTGGAGGAGCGGCGGGCGGCCCTGACCCAGCTCACACGCAAGTACGGCGACTCCGTCGACGCGGTGCTGGAGTGGGCCGAGAAGAGCTCGGCGCGGCTGCTGGAGCTCGAAGGCGACGACGAGCGGATCGCGGAGCTCACCGCCGAGCGGGACGGGCTCGCCGCCGAACTGTCGCAGCTGGCGCAGGCCCTGACGGACGCCCGGACGGAGGCGGCCACGCGGTTCGCCTCCGCCGTGACGCAGGAGCTGGCCTCACTGGCGATGCCGCACGCCCGGGTGACCATCGACGTCCGGCAGACGGACGACGAGGACGGCGTCGAGGTCGGCGGCCGGCGCGTCGCGTACGGGCCCTCGGGCGCCGACGAGGTCGAGCTGCTGCTCGCGCCGCACCCCGGCGCCCAGCCGCGTCCGATCGCCAAGGGCGCCTCCGGCGGTGAGCTGTCGCGCGTCATGCTGGCCGTCGAGGTCGTCTTCGCGGGCTCCGACCCCGTCCCGACGTACCTCTTCGACGAGGTCGACGCGGGCGTCGGCGGCAAGGCGGCCGTCGAGATCGGCCGGCGCCTGGCGAAGCTCGCCAAGTCGGCGCAGGTCGTCGTCGTCACCCACCTGCCGCAGGTGGCGGCCTTCGCGGACCGGCAGCTGCTGGTCGAGAAGACCAACGACGGCTCGGTGACCCGCAGCGGCGTCACCGTCCTGGAGGGCGAGGCCCGCGTCCGCGAGCTGTCGCGCATGCTGGCCGGCCACGAGGACTCGGTGTCCGCGCGGGCGCACGCCGAGGAACTGCTGGCGGCGGCACGCGCCGACGCGTAGCGGAGCGGAGCGGTCGCACGGGCCCGGGGCGCACGGCGCTCCGGGCCCTCGGCATGCGCGCCCCCTGCGACGCGCCGGTACGCCTCCGTACGCCCGCGTGCAGGCGTGTGGGCGGAGGGCGGCAGCGAAAGGCGGCAGGGGGTGGCGAGTGGGGAGGCGCGGGGTGGCGCGCAGGTGGCGTCGGGATGACGAGACGCTACGCCGTGTGAGTGAGGCTCGGGGGCGCGTGACGGTATCTCCTGCGGGATCCGCACCCGTATGGTCCCGGAACGCGCGTGCGGGCTGGCATCCTGGGCGGCGACTCTGCCCCCTCATCCAGGAGCTTCGGCCCGTGAGCAGCTCCCCCGTCCCGTTTCCGGCACCCGCGCAGCCGTATGGCCGGCCGCCCCTGCGCACCGTCCAGGTGCTCGCCGGTGCCGGCGCGGACAGCAGCGCGCACGTGCGGTCGCTCGCGACCGGGCTCGCCGCGCGCGGGGTCCGGGTCACGGTGTGTGCCCCCGTGGAAGCGGAAGGGGAGTACGACTTCGCCGGCGCCGGCGCCCAGTTCGCGCCCGACGCCGTGAGCGCGCTGCGGGCCGCCTGCGCCGGAGCGGACGTGGTGCACGCTCACGGCGTACGGGCGGCCGTGCGGGCCCTGCTGGCGCTGCGCGGGCGCCGCGTGCCGCTGGTCGTCACCTGGCAGGGCGGCGGACCGGCCGCCGCAGGGCCGTCCGGGCGGCTGGGCCGACTCGTGGAACGCCAGGTGGCGCGGGCCGCCGCCGTCGTGCTGGGAGCCTCCTCCGACCAGGTGGACCAGGCGCGGGCCCGCGGCGCCCGGGACGCCCGGCTGGCCCGCCCGGCCGCCCCGACGGGCCCCGGCGTCGCCCCCGCCCTCGGCGCGGATCCGGGCAAGGTACGGGCCGAACTCGGCGCCGTCGGGCGGCCGCTCGTCATCGCGATCGGCAGCCTCGTCCCGCACCGCGGCTACTCCGTCCTGCTGGACGCGGCGCGGGCCTGGCGGGGGCTGGAACCCGTACCGCTGGTGGTGATCGCGGGGGAGGGCCCGCAGCGGGCCGAGCTGTCCCGGCGGATCGAGGCGGAGGGGCTGCCGGTGCGGCTGCTGGGGCGGCGCCGGGATGCGGTGCAGCTGCTCGCCGCGGCCGATGCGGCGGTGCTGCCCAGTCGGTGGGAGGCGCGGTCGCTGCCGGCGCAGGAGGCGCTGCGGCTCGGCGTGCCGTTGGTCGCGACGGCCGTGGGGGGTGTGCCGGAGCTGGTCGGGGATGCGGGGGTGCTGGTCCCCTGCGGAGACTCGGCCGCCCTGGCGACGGCGGTGTCCCGCCTCCTGGCGGACCCGGACCGGTGCCGCGACCTGGCTGCGGCCGGCCGCGCCCAGGCGGCGACCTGGCCGTCGGAGGACGACGCGGTCGCCCAGGTCCTGTCCGTCTACGACGAACTGATGGACCGCCGCCGCTGACCCGCCGCCGCCCTCCGACCGCCGCCGCCGTGCCCGGTCCCGCTGCGCGGAGCCTTTCCCCAGGCCCGCCCCTTCCCGAAACCGGGGCCGGCCCCGGACCCGGTTCCGTGCGCTGCGCGCCCGGCGCGCTCAAACGCCGCGCGGGCTGGATTTTTCAGCGGGCGGCTGCCGGCACGCCGGGATGACGGTGGGGGGACCACCGGCCGGCCCCGCCGGACGGAGTTCGGCGCAGCGCGCCGAAGCCTGGGAGGCGCCCCGGCGCCGAGTGGTGCGAGGGGCGCGTCAGGAAGGCGTGGCGTCCCGGCGCCGAGTGGTGCGAGGGGCGCGTCAGGAAGGCGTGGCGTGGCGGCGGGCGCGGAAGGCCAGGCTGAGGGAGAGGACCGTCTCCGGGTCGTCGAGGTCCGTGCCCAGGAGCTCCGAGATGCGGGCCAGGCGGTTGTACAGCGTCTGGCGGTTCAGGTGCAGCTCCCGAGCCGTCTCCGCCTTCCGCCCCGCATGCGCCAGGTACGTCTCCAGCGTCGGCAGCAGCGGCGGCCGCGAGGCGGCGTCGTGGGCCCGCAGGGGCCCGATCGCCCGGTCCACGAAGGCCGCCAGGTCGGGATGCTCCCGCAGCCGCCACAGCAGCAGGTCGATGTCGAGGCGCCGGGCGTCGTACCAGGGCCGGGCGGGCAGTCCGTGGGCGGCGGTGGCGGTCTCCGCCGCGTGCCGGAGCCCCGCGGAGACGGCGGCCCAGCCTCCCGCGACCCCGACCACGACGGCCGGCGGGGCCGCGGCCCGGTCGAGGCCGGCGCGTTCCACTCCGGCCCGGAGCGCGGCGGCGACCCGGTCGGCGACCGCGGTCCGTTCCGACTCGGCACGCAGGGACACCAGCAGCGGTACGCGGCCCTCGACCGGCCGGACCCCGAGCAGCACCGGCACACCGACCGCGGACAGCTCCTCCAGTACGGCACGGGCGAGCACCGCCCAGTTCCCGGCCGGGCCCAGGTCCGTCGACAGCCGCATGACGACGGGCAACAGCGGTCCGGCTCCGGGCCGGAAGCCCAGGACGCGTGCCTGTGCGGGGGCGTCCTCGGCGGAGATCCGCCCTTCGGCCAGGTCGGTGAGGAAGTCGCCGCGGCCGCGGGCGGCGAGTTCTTCCTCCTGCCGGGCCTGCATCAGGACGACGGCGAGGACGCCGGCGGTCCGTTCGGCCGCCATGCGGTGCACGGGCATCAGCGGCGCGGACACCCCGAGGAGGACGAGCCTCGCCCGTACCGAGCCGGTGCCGTGGCCGCCGCCGGGCACGTCGACGACGACGGTGTGGCCGGACGGCCCGGCTTCGCGCGGGCCGCGCAGGCCCTCCCAGACCTGGAGCGGGTCGGCGGCCGCCTCTCCGGCCCCGGAGCCGGCCCCGTAGAGGAGCTGGCCGTCGGGGGTTTCCAGGAACACCGGGTTGGCGGTGAAGTCGGCCAGGATGTGCAGGACCTGGGGGATGCCTCCGCCGCTCAGGAGCGCCTCCGTGCACCGGCGGTGTACTTCCTCGGCGCGCCGGAGGAGCGCGTAGTGGCCGTTGACGATCTCGGTGTGGACTTCCTCCGTCACGGCCACGAAGGGGACCTCGCGGTGCAGTTGGACCAGGGGCAGGCCGGCGGCTCGTGCCGTGTCCACGAGGGTGGCGGGGAGCCGGGTGAAGCGCGGGCCGAGCTCGACGACCAGGGCGGCGATGCCGCGTTCCGCGAGGCGGCGGACGAAGGCGCGCTGTTCGGCGGGGCGGGTGCCCAGGCCGAGGCCGGTGGTGAGCAGCAACTCACCGCCCTTGAGCAGGGATGCGATGTTCGGGACCTCGCCCGCGTGCACCCATCGGACGGTGCGGCCCAGGCGGTCGGCGCACGCGACCACCTCCGGCAGTCCGCTGCGCAGCCCGGGCAGCTCCAGCGCCCGCTGAACGGTGATCCCGCCCTGGTTGTCCATGGCTCGGGACGCTACCGCCCGGCCCGTGCCGCAGGCTAATGCGGTGTGATGTTGTGGTTGAAGCGGAAGACGTTGTCCGGGTCGTACTGCCGCTTCACCTCGCCCAGCCGGCGCAGGTTCTCCGGGCCGAGGCCGGCCACGACCCGCTCCGGGCCCTCGTCGCCGGTGAAGTTCAGGTACACCGCGCCGGTGCTCCACGGCTGCGCATCGGCCCGTACGTCCTTGACCCACCGGACGGCGCGCTCGTCGTCCGCCGGGTCCTCCCAGATCCCGAACGGGTGCACCACCCACGGCGCGTCCCGGTACGGCACGGGCCACTGCGGCGGGCCGGAGGCGATCGCGCCGCCCTGCGGGAACAGCACGTGCTGGCAGCCGGACGGCACGGGCATGTCGGACGCGCGGGCGCAGAACACGTCGAGCATCTCGTCCGGGATGCCGGTGAGGTACTCGGCGGACCAGTAGTTGCGCATGTCGGGCGGGTCGTCGAGCAGGCACTGGAAGTCCGCGTACGGCGTCGCCTTGACGATCTCCACCTCGTGCGGGACCGCCAGCAGCGGTGCCGCGAGCTTGCGGACGCCCTCCTCGGGGCCCGCGTGCGTCACGACCGCGGCGGCCAGCAGCGTGCCGACCAGGTGCGGCGGCATGAAGTCGTCTGGCGAGCCGGTCAGGTAGAGGATGCCCCCGCCCACCTCGTCGGGGCCGCTCTCGATGACCTCGCGGAAGGCGCGCGCCAGGGCGGGCCCGTGTTCGGGCAGGGCCAGCAGCAGGGCGAAGGAGAACGCCGGCAGCTCGTGCAGCCGCAGGGTGAGGGAGGTGGCGATGCCGAAGTTCCCGCCGCCGCCGTGCAGCGCCCAGAACAGTTCCGGGTTCTCCTCGGCCGTGGCCTCGACCACCATGCCGTCAGCGGTGACCAGTTCCACGCCCAGCAGGTTGTCGACGGCCAGCCCGAACTTCCGGTCCAGCCAGCCGCTGCCGCCGCCCAGCACGTAGCCGCCGAGGCCCGTGGTGGAAGCCCGGCCGCCCGTCGTGGCCAGGGCGTACGGCTGGCAGGCCCGGTCCAGGTGGCTCATGGTGGCGCCGCCCTCCGCGCGGACCGCCCGGGCCGCCGGGTGCACGGTCACCCCGTGCATCCGGCGCAGGTCCACGACGACCCCGCCGTCGTTGAGGGCCATCCCGGCGACGCTGTGGCCGCCGCCGCGCACCCCGACGTGCAGGTCCAGGTCCCGGGCGAAGCGCACGGTGGTGACGACGTCCGCGACGCTCTCGCACTGGGCGATGACCGCCGGCCTGCGGTCGATCATCGCGTTGAAGACGCGCCGGGCCCCGTCGTAGCCCGCGTCGCCGGGCGCGAACACGTCGCCGGCCAGATCCTCGCGGAGCGCGGCAAGCGCCGTGCCCGCCTTCGACAGGGGAGCCATGGCCGCCCCTTTCCGCCGGGAGGGCAAAGGACCATTCCAGCGTAGGCGGACCCAGCGGACCCCACACCTCCCGGGCCGCGGCAGGTCAGCCGCCGTACGCGCCGCTCGCCGTCAGGCGCAGGGCCGTGTCGATCAGGGGAACGTGGCTGAAGGCCTGCGGGAAGTTGCCGACCTGCCGCTGCAGCCGCGGGTCCCACTCCTCCGCCAGCAGCCCCAGGTCGTTGCGCAGGGCCAGCAGCCTTTCGAAGAGGTGGCGGGCCTCCTCGACCCGGCCGATCATCGCCAGGTCGTCGGCCATCCAGAACGAGCAGGCCAGGAAGGCTCCCTCGTCGCCCTCCAGGCCGTCCACGCCGGCTTCCTCGCCGGCGGTGGGGTAGCGCAGGATGAACCCGTCGGGAGTGGACAGCTCGCGCTGGATCGCCTCGATGGTGCCGATGACCCGCTTGTCGTCCGGCGGGAGGAAGCCCATCTGCGGGATCAGCAGCAGGGAGGCGTCCAGTTCTTTCGAGCCGTACGACTGGGTGAAGGTGTTGCGCTCCTTGTCGTAGCCCTTCTCGCACACGTCCTGGTGGATCTCGTCGCGCAGTTCGCGCCACCGGTCCAGGGGGCCGTCCGCGTCCTCGCTCTCGATCAGCTTGATCGTCCGGTCCACCGCCACCCAGGCCATCACCTTCGAGTGCACGAAGTGCCGGCGAGGGCCGCGCACCTCCCAGATGCCCTCGTCCGGCTGGTCCCAGTGGGTCTCCAGGTAGCGGATCAGCTTCAGCTGGAGCCCCTGGGCGTAGTCGCTGCGGGCGAGGCCCGTCATGTGGCCGAGGTGCAGGGCTTCGGTGACCTCGCCGTACACGTCCAGCTGGAGCTGGTGCGCAGCACCGTTGCCGACCCGGACGGGGCGGGAATCCTCGTAGCCGGGCAGCCAGTCCAGCTCCGTCTCGCCGAGCTCCCGTTCGCCCGCGATCCCGTACATGATCTGCAGGTTCTCCGGGTCCCCGGCGACCGCGCGGAGCAGCCACTCGCGCCAGGCCTGGGCTTCCTCGCGGTAGCCGGTGCGCAGCAGCGAGGAGAGGGTGATCGCCGCGTCGCGGAGCCAGGTGTAGCGGTAGTCCCAGTTCCGGACGCCGCCGATCTCCTCGGGCAGGGAGGTGGTGGGCGCGGCGACGATGCCGCCCGTGGGCCCGTACGTCAGCGCCTTGAGCGTGATCAGGGAGCGGATCACGGCCTCCCGGTAGGGGCCGTGGTAGGTGCAGTGGTCGACCCACTCACGCCAGAACGCGGTGGTGGCCGTCAGCGCCGCCGGGGCGTCGGGCACCTCCGGTGCGCCGCGGTGCGAGGCCTGCCAGCTGATGCAGAAGGCCACCCGCTCGCCGGGGCCGACGGCGAAGTCGGAGTACGTCGTCAGATCCTCGCCGTACGTCTGCGTGTCGGTGTCGAGCCAGACGGAGTCGGGGCCGGCGACGGCGACGGTCCGGCCGTCCACCTTGTGCACCCACGGCACGACCCGCCCGTAGCTGAACCGCATCCGCAGCGCCGAGCGCATCTGCACGCGCCCGCTGACGCCCTCGACGATGCGGATCAGCTGCGGGCCGTGGTCCTCGCGCGGCGGCATGAAGTCGACCACGCGGACCGTGCCGTCCGGGGTGTCCCACTCCGACTCCAGGATCAGTGAGTCGCCCTGGTAGCGGCGGCGGTCGGCGTACGGAGCCCCGGTGCCCGCCGGACCGATCCGCCAGAACCCGTGGTCCTCTGTGCCGAGAAGGCTCGCGAAGACGGCGTGGGAGTCGAACCGTGGCAGGCACAGCCAGTCCACCGACCCGTCCCGGCAGACCAGTGCGGCGGTCTGCGTGTCTCCGATCAGTGCGTAATCCTCGATGCGCCCGGACACGTTGCTTCTCCAGTCGAAACGGCCACGTCCGCCCCGAAGGGCGCTTGCATTGCGCGGTTGTGCGGTCTTCCGTGTGTGGATCCCCGCACTGAGCTCATGATTCCGGATGCGGCCGGGTCGCGCCGTCTGCCGGACTGCTCGGCGGCGATGTGCAGCGATATCCGAGCAGGATATGACGGCACCCTAGTGATCTCTCAGAGCCCGGGGGCAGTGCCGCTCCTCCAATCGGGTGACCAGGGAGGATGTCGCCCGATCGGCGGTACGCCATGGGGTAGCGGCCGGTCGGGCCGCCGCAGCGGCGCGTGGCCGGAGGCAGAGCGCCCCGGGCGCTGATAGGCTGGTACCCCGTGGGTCGGTGGTCTGCCTGTGTGCATCAGGCACCCCGAAACCGCAGCCTCGGCGCCCCCTGAGACCTTCCGGTTCGACGGTGGCCGGCGCCGGACGCACCTCACTTCGCGACCACGGGAGCCCCCTCTTGGCGATGCCGCCCGCTGCTTTCCGAAACAGCACAGCCACGACGACCAAGCACATCTTCGTCACCGGGGGTGTCGCCTCCTCCCTCGGCAAGGGCCTGACCGCCTCCAGCCTGGGTGCGCTCCTGAAGGCGCGCGGTCTGCGGGTCACGATGCAGAAGCTCGACCCGTACCTGAACGTCGACCCGGGCACGATGAACCCGTTCCAGCACGGCGAGGTGTTCGTCACCAACGACGGCGCCGAGACCGACCTGGACATCGGCCACTACGAGCGCTTCCTCGACGTCGACCTCGACGGCTCGGCCAACGTCACCACCGGCCAGGTCTACTCCACCGTCATCGCCAAGGAGCGGCGCGGCGAGTACCTCGGTGACACCGTGCAGGTCATCCCGCACATCACCAACGAGATCAAGCACCGCATCCGCCGCATGGCGACCGAGGACGTCGACGTCGTCATCACCGAGGTCGGCGGCACCGTCGGCGACATCGAGTCCCTGCCGTTCCTCGAGACCGTCCGCCAGGTCCGCCACGAGGTCGGCCGCGACAACGTCTTCGTCGTGCACATCTCGCTGCTGCCCTACATCGGCCCCTCCGGCGAGTTGAAGACCAAGCCGACCCAGCACTCGGTCGCCGCGCTGCGCAACATCGGCATCCAGCCGGACGCGATCGTGCTGCGCGCCGACCGCGACGTCCCGACCTCCATCAAGCGAAAGATCTCGCTGATGTGCGACGTGGACGAGGCGGCCGTGGTCGCCGCCATCGACGCCAAGTCGATCTACGACATCCCCAAGGTCCTGCACACCGAGGGCCTCGACGCGTACGTCGTGCGCAAGCTGGACCTGCCGTTCCGCGACGTGGACTGGACCGTCTGGGAGGACCTCCTCGACCGCGTCCACAACCCCGACCACGAGGTCGACGTCGCGCTCGTCGGCAAGTACATCGACCTGCCCGACGCCTACCTGTCGGTGACCGAGGCGCTGCGCGCCGGCGGCTTCGCCAACCGCGCCCGCGTCAAGATCAAGTGGGTCACCTCGGACGACTGCAAGACCCCGGCCGGTGCCGCGGAGCAGCTGTCCGACGTCGACGCGATCTGCGTCCCCGGCGGTTTCGGCGACCGCGGTGTCGACGGCAAGGTCGGCGCGATCACCTACGCCCGCGAGAACAGGATCCCGCTGCTCGGCCTGTGCCTGGGCCTGCAGTGCGTGGTCATCGAGGCCGCCCGCAACCTGGCCGACATCCCCGAGGCCAACTCCACCGAGTTCGACTCCTCCACCCCGCACCCGGTCATCTCGACCATGGAGGAGCAGCTCGCCTTCGTCGAGGGCGCAGGCGACCTCGGCGGCACCATGCGCCTGGGCATGTACCCGGCCAAGCTGGCCGAGGGTTCGATCGTCCGCGAGGTCTACGGCGACCAGGCGTACGTGGACGAGCGCCACCGCCACCGCTACGAGGTGAACAACGCCTACCGCGGCGAGCTGGAGAAGAAGGCGGGCATCGTCTTCTCCGGGACCTCCCCGGACAACAAGCTCGTCGAGTACGTCGAGTACCCGCGCGAGGTGCACCCCTACCTGGTGGCCACCCAGGCCCACCCGGAGCTGCGCTCCCGGCCGACGCGCCCGCACCCGCTCTTCGCCGGCCTGGTGAAGGCCGCGGTGGAGCGCCAGCAGTCGGGCAAGTGACGACGGCCTGACCGCATAACGTAGACGGCCGGGGTACGGGCATCCGCACCCCGGCCGTCGCGTGTGTGGAGGGTTTCGGGGAATGAACATCAAGGACACGGCCGAGTCGTGGGAGACGCTGTCGAGCCGCCGGCCGTTCGAGGGCCGCAAGACGGCGGTGGTGACGGACGAGGTCCGGATGCCCGACGGCTCCGTGGCCACCCGGGACTACCAGGCGCACCCGGGCTCGGTGTGCGTCCTCGCCCTCGACGGGGAGGGGCGGGTCCTGGTCCTCAAGCAGTACCGGCACCCGGTGCGGTGGAAGCTGTGGGAGCTGCCCGCGGGCCTGCTCGACGTGCCCGGCGAGAACCCGCTGCACGCGGCGCAGCGCGAGCTGTACGAGGAGGCGCACGTCACGGCGGGGGAGTGGCGGGTGCTGGTGGACTTCTTCTCCTCGCCCGGCGGGTCGGACGAGGCGGTGCGGGTCTTCCTCGCCCGCGACCTCGCCGAGGCCGAGGGCGAGCGCTTCGCGGTGTCGGAGGAGGAGGCGGACATGGAGTTGTCCCGCGTCCCGCTCGCCGACCTGGTCCGGGGCGTCCTGGCGGGCGAACTCGGCAACCCGGGCCTGGTCAACGGCGTCCTGGCGCTCCAGGCCGCCCTGGCCTCGGAAGGCGGCCTGGACTCCCTGCGCGCCGCGCAGGCCCCCTGGCCGGCCCGCCCGTACGAGGCCTGAGCCGGCGCCCGGACGTGCCCGATGGGCCGGACGGAGGGCGGTGTGACCATCGGCTGATCCGATCGGGCGATGTGCCCGCCGCGCTCCCCACGGGTCGTCGCTCAGCGTGAACTACGCTCGCACCCCGAAGGCAGGGAGAGGAGCGGATCCGTGGCGGATTTCGTCGGGCGGCGGCGTGAGCTGAAGGAGCTGCGCGAGGACATCGCGCGCACGGGGCTCGACACCCTCTCCGGCCGCAAGGCCAAGGCCCCCCGGGCGCGCCTGCTGCTGATCGCCGGGCGCCCCGGCTCCGGCCGCACCTCCCTCGCCGAGGCCCTCGTCCGGGAGGTCGCCGCCGACTACCCCGACGGCCTCCTCCGCGTCCGGCTCACCTCGCCGGGCGGACGGCCCATCGCCACCGAACGCGCCCTGCGCACCCTCCTGGAAGGGCTCGGGGAGCCCACCCCGCCCGGCGCCGCCGAGGACGAGCTCAGCTCGGCCCTGCGCACCGCGCTCGCCGGGCGGCGGGCCGTCCTCCTCGTCGACGACGCCTCCGACCCCTACCAGGTCGACGCCCTGCTGCCCGACAACCCGGACTGCCTGGTCGTCCTCACCGCCGAAGGCCCCCTCACCGGGATCCCGGACGTCCGCCCCTGCGCCCTCGGCGGCCTGGACACCGCCTCCGCCGTCGAGATGCTCGCCCAGCGCATCGGCACCACCCGCATCGCCGTCGACCCGCGCTCCGCCGACAAGCTCGCCGAGGTGTGCGACAGACAGCCGGCCGTGCTCGCCCTCGTCGGCGGATGGCTCGCCGCGCACCCCAAGGCCTCCGTCTCCGACACAGCCAAGCAGCTGCACGACATGCCGTCCGACGGGGAGGGCCCGCTCGGCCGCGGCTTCCGGCTCGTCTACGAGTCCCTGCCGCAGCCCGCCCAGCGGACCCTGCGGCTGCTTCCGCTCGCGCCTGCCGGCATCATCGACTCGCACACCGCCTCCGCCCTCGCCGGCTGCTCCGTCGCCGCCGCGCAGTCCGTCCTGGAGGAGTTCGCCGGGCTGGGCCTCGTCCGGAACGGCTCCGACGGCCTGTTCCTGCTGCCCGGCTGCCTCGTCCCGCTGATCCGGCCGCTGCTGGAGACCCGGGAGCGGCCCGCCGAGGTCCAGCTGGCCCGGGCCCGGATGCTGGAGCGCACCGTACGCCTGCTGCACTCCTGCGAGGTCATGGCCGCCGCGGAGGGGGAGGACGTACGGGAGTTGCTGGAGGGGACGCCGCGCGCGCTCCGCTTCCCCGACCGGCGGTCCGCCGCCACCTGGCTCGACACCCGGCTGCCCTCCCTGTCCGCGGCCGCCCAGCTGGCCGTGGCCGACGGGGGCCTCGACACCCTGGCCCGCCGGCTCGTCGCCGGACTCGTCCGGGCCCTCGCCGAACACCGCGGCACCGCGGCGGCCGCGCCCGAGCTGTACGGGCTGCACCGGCTGGTCCTGGACGTGGCCGAGCGCCGCAGCCTGCACCGCGAGCAGGCCGCGGCCCTGCTGAACCTGGCCGACCTGGACGCCGAGACCGGGCGGACCCGCGAGGCCCTCGACCGCTACCGGGCCGCGCTGGACGCCGGGCGGGCGGCGAACGACCCGTACGCCACCGGCCGGGCGATGGAATCCGTGGGCGGTGCCCACCAGGAGCTCGGCGACTGGCACCGGGCGGCCGACTGGTTCGGCCGGGCCCTGGCCCACGCCCTGGCGCGGGGCGAGCGGGCGGACGAGGCCCGGCTGTACGGGCGGCTCGGCAATGCCTACACCCACGCGGGCCGGTACGGGGACGCGCTGCGCAGCTGGCGCGCCGCCGCCGCGGGCTACCGGCGGCTGGCGGACGTGCCCGGGCAGGCGAAGGCGCTGAGCGAGATGGCGCGAATCCAGGAGTACGCCGGACGGCCGGAGGAATCGCTGCACACCTGTCGCGAGGCGGTCGATCTTGCCCGCCGGGCCGGGGACCTGCGCCTTCAGGCAGCGCTGCAGGTGCGCCTCGCCGACACCCTCGACCGGCTGGGTGATCCGGCGGCCGCGCGCCTGCACCGTTCAGCGGCCGACAAGTTGCTGGGAGACGACCCCGCGGCCTGCGAAATCCGCAGTGGTAACGACTGAGATTATTGGTTTGCAAGGCTAGACAGCACCTCATCCTTCATTAGACTGGCTCCACCACGTCATCTCGTGGTGCATCCCGTTGCGCGCCTTGTAGACGGGTATGTATGGAAGTGCCCCGAAATATCCCCTGAGCCAAGGACCGTGATCGACGATGAAGGTCGGCATCCCCCGCGAGGTCAAGAACAACGAGTTCCGGGTCGCCATCACGCCCGCCGGCGTGCATGAGCTGGTCCGCAACGGCCACCAGGTCTTCATCGAGCAGAACGCCGGTGTCGGCTCCTCGATCTCCGACGCCGAGTACGTCGCCGCCGGCGCCGAGATCCTCGCCACCGCCGACGAGGTGTGGGCGACCGCGGACCTGCTGCTGAAGGTCAAGGAGCCCATCGCCGAGGAGTACCACCGCCTCCGCAAGGACCAGACCCTCTTCACCTACCTGCACCTGGCGGCCTCCCGCGAGTGCACGGACGCCCTGCTGGAGTCCGGTACCACCGCCATCGCGTACGAGACGGTCGAGCTCGCCAACCGCGCCCTCCCGCTGCTCGCCCCGATGTCCGAGGTCGCGGGCCGCCTGGCCCCGCAGGTCGGCGCCTACCACCTGATGCGCTCGGCCGGAGGCCGCGGCGTGCTCCCCGGCGGCGTCCCCGGCACCCACGCCGGCGAGTGCGTCGTCATCGGCGGCGGCGTCTCCGGCTGGAACGCGGTCCAGATCGCCATCGGCATGGGCTTCCACGTGACCCTGCTCGACCGCGACATCAACAAGCTGCGCGAGGCCGACAAGGTCTTCGGCACCAAGGTCAAGACGATCGTCTCCAACGCCTACGAGCTGGAGAAGGCCGTCATCGAGGCCGACCTCGTCATCGGCGCCGTGCTGATCCCGGGTGCGAAGGCCCCGAAGCTGGTCACCAACGAGCTCGTCGCCAAGATGAAGCCCGGAAGTGTACTTGTCGACATCGCCATCGACCAGGGCGGCTGCTTCGAGGACTCCCGTCCGACCACCCACGCCGAGCCGACCTTCCAGGTCCACAACTCGGTCTTCTACTGCGTCGCCAACATGCCGGGCGCGGTCCCGAACACCTCCACCTACGCGCTGACGAACGCCACGCTGCCCTACATCGTGCAGCTCGCGAACCTCGGCTGGGCCGAGGCGCTGCGCCGCGACGCCGCGCTGGCGCTGGGCCTCAACACCCATGACGGCAAGGTCGTCTACGGCCCGGTCGCCGAGGCCCACGGCCTGGAGTCCGTCGAGCTCAGCGCGCTGCTCGGCTGACCCGACCAGCACGTCAACGACTGACGTCAATCTCACGTATCCGGCCGGACCTTGCCCGCAAGGTCCGGCCGGACGCGTTTGCGGAGGCTGTGCGTCCGCTGTTCAACTCGCCTCGAACGTAACCCTTTAACCCTTTCGCGCACCTG
The DNA here is from genome assembly GCF_013401435.1 of Streptomyces sp. BR123. GTDB lineage: Bacteria > Actinomycetota > Actinomycetes > Streptomycetales > Streptomycetaceae > Streptomyces. The sequence goes on along the minus strand of NZ_JACBGN010000071.1, from coordinate 2,854 downwards.
CGAAACTTCACAGAGGCGAGCCGGACACCCTTGACAGAGTGGTGTTCGGATGCCGACACATCGTTGCGGGTCCAGTGGATTGTGTTGCCGCTGAGCGGTGACACGCCATAGAGTCGCCAACCGTCGGCATGGTGCCACGCTGACCTATCGATAAGTGTCCTGGTCACGTCCGAGGAGGTAAGACGACTTGTGAATGAGTCGACATTTACTCCTGGGGGTGGTCGAGCAGGAACGCCCGATCGGGGCCAGAGCCCTGCCGGGCTCGAAGCTGTCGGCTCCGTCGCAGTCCGCACCTTCGCAAACCACCAGCACATGACGACGCCCCAAAAGAGCATGGACGGCCTAGACGTGAACTCCACGGCCGGCGACCACAGCGGCGATTTGCCCGTTGGTTTCGCCGACTACGACCAGGTGCCCGAGGGGCACTTCTACGACCCCGACGCGGAGTACGAGCCCGACCCCGAGTACGCGGCCACACTCGCGCCCGACGCTGCCCGCCAGCGCCGGGAGCGGATCGGCCCCACCGGGAGGCCGCTGCCGTACTTCCCGATCCCGGGTCCGCTGACCGACCACGGTCCCGCGAAGATCATCGCGATGTGCAACCAGAAGGGCGGTGTGGGCAAGACCACGTCCACCATCAACCTGGGTGCCGCGCTCGCCGAGTACGGGCGCCGCGTGCTGCTCGTCGACTTCGACCCGCAGGGCGCCCTGTCCGTGGGCCTCGGCGTGAACCCGATGGAACTCGACCTGACGGTCTACAACCTGCTCATGGAGCGGGGCATGTCGGCCGACGAGGTGCTGCTCAAGACGGCCGTCCCGAACATGGACCTGCTGCCGAGCAACATCGACCTGTCCGCTGCCGAGGTGCAGCTGGTCAGCGAGGTCGCGCGCGAGTCGACGCTGCAGCGGGCGCTCAAGCCGCTGATGAACGACTACGACTACATCATCATCGACTGCCAGCCCTCGCTCGGCCTGCTGACCGTGAACGCCCTGACGGCGGCTCACAAGGTCATCGTCCCGCTGGAATGCGAGTTCTTCGCCCTGCGCGGCGTCGCCCTCCTCACGGAGACCATCGAGAAGGTGCAGGAGCGGCTCAACCCCGAGTTGGAGCTCGACGGCATCCTCGCCACGATGTACGACTCGCGCACGGTGCACAGCCGCGAGGTGCTGGCGCGCGTCGTCGAGGCCTTCGACGACCACGTCTACCACACGGTCATCGGCCGTACGGTGCGCTTCCCGGAGACCACGGTCGCCGGCGAGCCGATCACCACGTACGCCTCGAACTCCGTCGGCGCCGCCGCCTACCGCCAGTTGGCCAGGGAGGTGCTCGCCCGGTGTCACGCCGAGTGAGTCTGCCCGGAGCCGACGAACTCTTCCGTACGACCGGCGGGATGGCGCTGCAGTCGTCCTCGCCGAAGCGGGGCGGCGAGGAGGCCCCGGAGGCTCCGCCGGAGCACTCGGCGGCGTCGGGGCAGGCCCCCGCGGCGTCGGGGGAGGGCCGCGGCCGGGAGGCGGCGGCCGGCACGGAGCGCACGGACCCCGTGGTGGGAGCCCCGCGGCGGCCGCAGGAAGGCTCTGTCACCCCGCCCGCCCGGCGCGGCAAGACCCCGGGCCGGACGGCGAGCCGCCGGCCGAGCGGGCGCGAGCGGCACGACGAGAAGATCACGGTCTACGTCTCCGCCGAGGAACTGATGGACCTGGAGCACGCCCGTCTGGTGCTCCGCGGTGAGCACGGCCTCGCGGTGGACCGCGGCCGCATCGTCCGCGAGGCGGTGGCGGTCGTCCTCGCGGACCTCGAATCCCGCGGCGACGCGAGCATCCTCGTCCGCCGGCTCCGCGGCCGCTGACCGCCGCGACCCCGCCTTCCGCTCCGGGCTCCGGGCTCCGTCCGCCCCGGGCCCTCGCTCCCTCTCCCTCCGGCAGCCCTGCCCGGCCTTCCCGACCGTCTCCCCGCGTCGAACCGGAGGACGCGCCGTCGGCCGGGGCGGTGGCACCTCCTTGCGGCCCGCGCGGCGCGGGACGGGCCCGGCGATCGCACCGAGGGGTCCGCGCCGCCCGGCGGCCCGGCTGCCGCGCTTTCGGCCCGGCGTCCGCGCCGCCCGGCGGCCCGGTTCCCGCACTTTCGGCCCGGCTCCTGAACCCCGGCAGCCCTGTCCGGTCCCCCGTTCCGGCTCCGGGGCGCTCCCGCCGGGCCCGACTCCCGCCCTCCTTCCGGTCCGTGCCGTACGAGGCCGGACGGCGCCCGTGCTGCCCGGCGTTCACGATGCCCCGAGCGCGCCGCGCGGCCTGCGTTCGGCCCGGCGGTCGCCCTGCCGGGCTCCGGGGGCGCGGGGCGGGTCCGGCACTGGCGGGGGCTGCGGTTCATGGGAGTCTTGGGGTGGCCGATCGGCCCGAACTTCCGTATCACCCTGGACTGCGATGCCCTCTCCCGCCGAATCCGGCCGCCCGCCCCGCCGGACCCTGGGCCGCGGCCCGAACGTGCCCGCCGCCGACATGCGGCCGCAGACGGCCGCAGAGCGGCCTGCGCCCGCCGAGCTGCCATCGGACACCGCCGACGCCCCCGAGCCCGCTCAGGCGGCGCCTGAGGCGCCTGCCGCGGTACCGGAGGGCACGCGTGGGCCCCGGGAGACGCGGGAGGCATCCCCGGCAGCCCTTCCGCCGCTCGTCGAACCGGTCGAGCACGGCGAAGCTCCCGAGGCGGGCGAGGCGGCGGCACCTGCCGGACCTCCCGAGGCGGAGCTGCCTGGCGAGGCGTCCGGAGCGGCAGTGGCCGCCGGGTCGGCTGCGGCTGCCGAAGCTCCCGAGGCGGGCGAGGCGGGGGCGCCTCGTGAGGCCGCCGGCTTCGGAGCTGCGG
>NZ_JACBGN010000718.1 GCF_013401435.1 Streptomyces sp. BR123 | reverse complement strand
GAGCCACCGTCGCGGTGAACACCACCGGCTCACCCACCACCGACGGATCAGGCGAAGACGTCACCTGCGTGCTCGTCGCCGCAACGGTCACCGTCTGCGTGTCCGACCCAGAGGAAGCAGCGAAGTCGCTGTCCCCGCTGTAGACGGCAGTGACGCCATACGGACTACCCGCCGTGGAAGCGTAGGCGTGCGTGGCCGTAGCCACCCCACCCACCAACGCCACCGTCTCCGCCGGGCTCCC
>NZ_JACBGN010000717.1 GCF_013401435.1 Streptomyces sp. BR123 | reverse complement strand
GGGGCCGGCACTGAAGACTGACCAACGGCCGTGCCTTCAGGACCCAACAACGTGCCAAGCGCGACTGCTCAAGTTCTCATCACGTTCCACGCCGAAGCAGTACTGGTGAAGGACCCTCACACTCGCGCCAACTAATCAACGTTCCACCCATGAGCTGACCGTGCAGAACGTTTGCCTGCAATCGGTACTGTGCTCCTTAGAAAGGAGGTGATCCAGCCGCACCTTCCGGTACGGCTACCTTGTTAC
>NZ_JACBGN010000716.1 GCF_013401435.1 Streptomyces sp. BR123 | reverse complement strand
GCGGCGACGAGCACGCAGGTGACGTCTTCGCCTGATCCGTCGGTGGTGGGTGAGCCGGTGGTGTTCACCGCGACGGTGGCTCCGGTGGTGCCGGGTGCGGGCAGCCCGACCGGGACTGTCACCTTCACGTTTGGTGATGGGAGCCCGGCGGAGACGGTGGCGTTGGTGGGTGGGGTGGCTACGGCCACGCACGCCTACGCTTCCACGGCGGGTAGTCCGTATGGCGTCACTGCCGTCTACAGCGGGG
>NZ_JACBGN010000715.1 GCF_013401435.1 Streptomyces sp. BR123 | reverse complement strand
GCACGCAGGTGACGTCTTCGCCTGATCCGTCGGTGGTGGGTGAGCCGGTGGTGTTCACCGCGACGGTGGCTCCGGTGGTGCCGGGTGCGGGCAGCCCGACCGGGACCGTGACCTTCACGTTTGGTGACGGGAGCCCGGCGGAGACGGTGGCGTTGGTGGGTGGGGTGGCTACGGCCACGCACGCCTACGCTTCCACGGCGGGTAGTCCGTATGGCGTCACTGCCGTCTACAGCGGGGACAGTGACTTCG
>NZ_JACBGN010000714.1 GCF_013401435.1 Streptomyces sp. BR123 | reverse complement strand
CTGTCCCCGCTGTAGACGGCAGTGACGCCATACGGACTACCCGCCGTGGAAGCGTAGGCGTGCGTGGCCGTAGCCACCCCACCCACCAACGCCACCGTCTCCGCCGGGCTCCCGTCACCGAAGGTGAAGGTCACGGTCCCGGTCGGGCTGCCCGCACCCGGCGCCACGGGAGCCACCGTCGCGGTGAACACCACCGGCTCACCCACCACCGACGGATCAGGCGAAGACGTCACCTGCGTGCTCGTCGCCG
>NZ_JACBGN010000713.1 GCF_013401435.1 Streptomyces sp. BR123 | reverse complement strand
ATGGCCAGGGGGACAAGTCCAGGGACGGGCCTCGTCAGAGACGCAGGGCCCCGGCTCCGCCTCGCAGCGTCTCCACGCGCCCAGGACCACCCATGCCGGCCGGCACTGGGGGCGCGGGCACGAAAGATGGCCCTCAAGGCAGACATCAGGGCCCGCCCGGGAGCGACGAGCCCCAACCTGCAGAAAAGGTTGACCAGGGCCCCATCGGGGCCGGTCAGACGCCCCAGATCGCTACGCGCTCCTCATCTCACGGCG
>NZ_JACBGN010000712.1 GCF_013401435.1 Streptomyces sp. BR123 | reverse complement strand
TGGAGTCGGACCGGGGCGTGGTCGTGGACACCGCGGCCGCCGACCTGCGGCGCATCGAGCGCGACCTGCACGACGGGGCCCAGGCCCGCCTGGTGGCCCTGGCGATGGGCCTGGGCCTGGCGAAGGAGAAGCTGCAGGAGGACCCCGACGCGGCCGCGGCGATGGTGGACGAGGCACACGGCGAGGTGAAACTGGCCCTGCAGGAGCTGCGCGACCTGGCACGCGGGATCCATCCCGCGGTGCTCACCGACCGCG
>NZ_JACBGN010000711.1 GCF_013401435.1 Streptomyces sp. BR123 | reverse complement strand
TTCATCGGTTCCTGGTGCCAAGGCATCCACCGTGCGCCCTTAAAAACTTGGCCACAGATGCTCGCGTCCACTGTGTAGTTCTCAAACAACGACCAGCCACCCGTCACAGCCTGCCGAAGCAAACCTTCACCGGGGCCGGCACTGAAGACTGACCAACGGCCGTGCCTTCAGGACCCAACAACGTGCCAAGCGCAAGCGCTCTCCGTGAACTCCGTTCCACGCCCGAGGGCAGTACTGGGAGACCTTCAAGTCACT
>NZ_JACBGN010000710.1 GCF_013401435.1 Streptomyces sp. BR123 | reverse complement strand
GTCTGACAAATGATCATCTGGCTGGTTCGCGGAGCCAGAGGATCAGCGAGGCCAGCACGACTCCGGCGCGGTAGCGGTCGGCGAGCTTGTCGTACCTGGTCGCGATCGCGCGGAACTGCTTGAGTCGCGCGAAGCATCGTTCGACCACGTTGCGGTCGCGGTAGGCCTCCTTGTCGAAGGCGGGCGGCCGGCCGCCGAGGCGCCCTCGGCGCCGGCGGTTGGCCGCTTGGTCGCGGCGCTCGGGGATCGTGGCGG
>NZ_JACBGN010000709.1 GCF_013401435.1 Streptomyces sp. BR123 | reverse complement strand
AGTTTCTCACTCTTGTATCGCTACTCATGCCTGCATTCTCACTCGTGAACCGTCCACAACTACCTTCCGGCGCTGCTTCACCCGGCACACGACGCTCCCCTACCCATCACAACACCCGTTGGGGCTTCTGCTGCAATGACACGACTTCGGCGGTACGCTTGAGCCCCGCTACATTGTCGGCGCGGAATCACTTGACCAGTGAGCTATTACGCACTCTTTCAAGGGTGGCTGCTTCTAAGCCAACCTCCTGGTTGTC
>NZ_JACBGN010000070.1 GCF_013401435.1 Streptomyces sp. BR123 | reverse complement strand
TTCCCCTTCCTCCCGGCCCTCCGGCCCTGCCCCCCACCGGGCTGTTCGAGCACACGGCGGCCGTACCCGGGCAAAGAAAAACGGCCCGAGTCCGGCCCCCCCGGGTCCGTCCTCGGGCCGTCAGGCAGCCCGGCGGCTCACCAGTAGACGACGACCTTGTCGCCGACCTTCACCTGGTCGAACAGCGCAGCGATCTTGCCCTTCTCGCGGACGTTCACACACCCGTGCGAGGCGCCGTTGTAGCCGCGCGCCGCGAAGTCCGCCGAGTAGTGCACCGCCTGGCCGCCGCTGAAGAACATCGCGTACGGCATCGGGGTGTGGTAGATCGTCGACGTCCAGTCCTTGGCCTTCCAGCCGACGCTGAACTCGCCCTCGCGGGTCGGGGTGTTCTCCGAGCCGAAGCGCACGTCCATCGTGGAGATGACCTTGCCGTCGATCATCCAGGCCAGGGTGCGGCTCTCCTTGCTGATGCACATCACGCGGCCCTGCATGCAGCGCGGGTCCGGCGCGTCGGCCTCGTTGACCTCCGGCGGGCGCAGCTCGTCCTTCGTCGGCTTCTTGCTGGCCTCCTGCAGCTTCTTCCAGGTGGCGGCATCGACCGAGCCGGTGGCGGGCAGGCCGTGCCGCGACTGGAACGCCTTGACCGCGGTGGTGGTCTTCGTCCCGTAGAAGCCGGTCGGCTTCGCCGACAGGAACTTGAGCTGCTTCAGGCGGGCCTGGAGCTCGCGCACCTGGTCGCTGTCGTCGCCGTTCGCCATGATCGGCTTGACCGCCGGGGACGCCGAGGCCGAGGCGGAGGCCGACGGGGAGGCGGACTGCGACGGTGACGCGGAGGGCGAGGCCTGCTTGTCGTCGGACGAGGGCGAGGCCTCGGGGGAGGCACCGGCCGCGGAGGCCGAGGCGACCGGGGAGGCGGAGCCGGCCGGCTCCGACTTGGGCCCGCAGGCGGTCGCGGCGAGCGCGACGGCGGCTGCCGCCCCGAGCGTGCGGACTATGTTCCTCTGGCGGTGCATGTGCTGTCCCCCCGGTTTCTACGTCGTGTGACTAGGTGATGCCTGGCGGGCGTGGAGAGTTGCACAGGGTGCGGGGATGTTGCGCCATTGTGACCAGCAGCCGTCAGGGAGACGGCCTGCAGCCGTCGCGGGGAAGGTTGTATCAGCCCCGGGTCCCTTTGCTCTACGGAGGGCTTGGTCACATGTCGAACACCGAGAGCGGCATCCCCATCGAACCGGTCTACGGACCGGACGTTCTGACGGAGTGGGACCCGCTCACCAAACTGGGTCAACCGGGGGCGTATCCGTACACGCGGGGGATCCATCCCACGATGTACACCGGCAAGCCGTGGACGATGCGGCAGTACGCGGGCTTCGGGACGGCGGCCGAATCCAACGCCCGCTACCGGCAGCTCATCGCCGGGGGTGGCACCGGCCTGTCCGTCGCGTTCGACCTGCCGACCCAGATGGGCCACGACTCGGACGCGCCCCTCGCCCACGGCGAGGTCGGCAAGGTCGGCGTCGCCGTCGACTCGATCGACGACATGCGGGTCCTGTTCGACGGGATCCCACTCGACCGGGTGTCCACCTCGATGACGATCAACGCCCCGGCCGCCCTGTTGCTGCTGCTGTATCAGCTGGTCGCCGAGGAGCAGGGGATCGCGGGCGGACAGCTGACCGGCACCGTGCAGAACGACGTACTGAAGGAGTACATCGCCCGCGGGACGTACATCTTCCCGCCCGGGCCCTCTCTGCGGCTGACCGCCGACACCTTCCGGTACTGCCGGGCCGAGATCCCCCGCTGGAACACCATCTCCATCTCCGGCTACCACATGGCCGAGGCCGGGGCCTCGCCCGTGCAGGAGATCGCCTTCACGCTGGCCGACGGGATCGCCTACGTGCGCACCGCGTTGGACGCCGGCATGGCCGTCGACGAGTTCGCCCCCCGCCTGTCGTTCTTCTTCGTCGCCCGCACGACCCTCCTGGAGGAGGTCGCGAAGTTCCGCGCCGCGCGGCGGATCTGGGCCCGTGTCATGCGGGAGGAATTCGGGGCAAAGGACCCCAAGTCGCTGATGCTGCGCTTCCACACCCAGACGGCGGGCGTGCAGCTGACGGCGCAGCAGCCCGAGCTGAACCTGGTGCGGGTGGCGGTGCAGGCCCTGGCGGCTGTGCTCGGCGGCACCCAGTCGCTGCACACGAACTCCTTCGACGAAGCCATCGCCCTGCCGACGGAGAAGGCGGCCCGGCTGGCCCTGCGCACCCAGCAGGTGCTGGCCCACGAGACGGACGTACCGCACACCGTCGACCCGTTCGCCGGCAGCTACGCGGTGGAGCGGATGACCGACGAGGTGGAGGCGGCGGCGCTGGGCCTGATGCGCCGCGTCGAGGACCTCGGCGGGGCGGTGGCCGCGATCGAGGCCGGCTTCCAGAAGGCGGAGATCGAGCGCAATGCGTACCGCATCGCGCAGGAGACCGACAGCGGCGAGCGGGTGGTGGTCGGCGTGAACCGCTTCGCGCTGGCGCAGGAGGAGCCGTACGAGCCGCTGCGCGTCGACCCGGCCATCGAGGTCCGCCAGCGCGAGGCGCTCGCCGGGCTGCGCGCCGAGCGGGACGGGGCGGCGGTCGCGGCGGCGCTGGCCGCCCTGCGCGAGGCGGCTCAGGGTACGGCGAACGTCCTCTATCCGATGAAGGAGGCCCTGCGCGCCCGGGCCACGGTGGGCGAGGTGTGCACCGCCCTCCGCGAGGTGTGGGGGGCCTACGAGCCGCCCGGAACCCGCTGGTGACCGCATGTTGGAACGCCAGTGCGACAGGAGCAACTGCGTGGGACACTCCTGCGCATGCTGGGTGTCACCGATCTGCCGACCTACCTCGTCGGACTCGTCCTGATCATCCTCCTGCCGGGGCCGAACTCCCTGTACGTCCTGTCCGTCGCCGCGCGGCGCGGAGTGCGTACGGGGTACAAGGCCGCGGCCGGGGTGTTCACGGGCGACGCCGTGCTCATGGCGCTCGCCGCCACCGGGGCCGGAGCCCTGCTCCAGGCCAGCCCGGTGCTCTTCGGCATCGTCAAGCTGCTCGGCGCCGGCTACCTGACCTGGCTCGCCGTCGGGATGCTGCGCGGCGCCCGGTCGCTGTGGCGGTCCCGGACGGCGCCGCAGGGCGATCCGGAGGCCGCCCCCGCGGGGGCGGCGGATGCGGGCGAGGGCGAGCGGCCGTACCGCCGGGCGGTGCTGATCAGCGTGTTCAACCCGAAGGCGATCCTGTTCCTGATCTCCTTCTTCGTGCAGTTCGTCGACCCGGCGTACGCCTACCCGGCGCTCTCTTTCCTCGTGCTCGGCACCCTGCTCCAGCTCGGCAGCTTCCTCTACCTGACGCTGCTGATATTCGGCGGCACCCGCCTGGCCGCGGCCTTCCGCCGGCGCAGGCGGCTCTCGGCCGGGGCCACCTCGGCCGCCGGGGTCCTCTTCCTCGGCTTCGCCGCGAAGCTCGCCACCGGATAGCCGGCGGCCCGCCGCGGACCGATCGGCCGAACGGTCGTCAGCTTCCCGTCCACGGTCGTCCACACGCTGCCGTACGTGCCGACCGGCACCGGGGGCGACCGTTGCCGTATGCGCGGTCGACCCGGCCCGGCTGGCCGGCTCCGCGCCGCCGCGGGCCCAGAGCCTCCTCGCGGGCGCCACCGGGACCGCCCGTGATGTGCGCAGAATCCACGCTCGTACGGTCCCGGCGGCCGGTTGAGCGCGCGAGTTTACCCCCGGTTGCATACGGTCATGCGTCCAGAGGTCTGGTTTTTTTCCCCTGACGGCATGAACTTTTCCTGATCTCCATCCAGTTGGTCCATTCGTGCGCCTACCCTTCAACGGGTGAACCAGTTGATGTCCCGCGAGTCCCAGCCCGTCCTGCCCGGCACGCCCGCCCAGCCCGAGCTGCCCGGCACTCTTCCGGACCACCTGCGTGCCGAACTGATCGCCTTCCGCCGGGACTTGCACATGCACCCGGAGCTAGGACACCAGGAGTTCCGCACCACGGCGGCCATCAAGGCCCGACTGGAGAAAGCCGGCCTGCGGCCACGCGTACTGAAGTCCGGGACCGGGCTGATCTGCGACGTGGGCACCTGGGACGGCGGCCGCCCGATGCTGGCGCTGCGCGCGGACATCGACGCCCTGCCCATTCCCGATGCCAAGACGCACGTCGCGTACCGCTCGACCTTCCCCGACCGGGCGCACGCCTGCGGCCACGACGTGCACACGGCGGTCGTCCTCGGCGCCGGGCTGGTGCTCGCCGAGCTCGACCGGCAGGGCCTGCTGCCCCGGCCCGTACGGCTGCTCTTCCAGCCCGCCGAGGAAGTGCTGCCGGGCGGTGCGACCGACGCCATCGCGTCCGGGGTCCTCGACGGCGTGGGCAAGATCCTCGCGGTGCACTGCGACCCCCGGGTCGACGTGGGGAAGATCGGCCTGCGGGCCGGGCCGATCACCTCCGCCTGCGACCGCCTGGAGATCACCCTGGAGGGCCCGGGCGGGCACACCGCCCGGCCGCACCTCACCACCGACCTGGTGACGGCCGCCGCCCGGGTCGCCACCGACCTGCCCGCGGTGGTCGCCCGCCGCATGGACGCCCGCTCGGGGATGTCGATCACCTGGGGCCGGATCGAGTCCGGGCACGCCTGCAACGTGATCCCGATGCAGGCGGAGCTGTCCGGGACCATCCGCTGCCTGGACATCAAGGCCTGGCACGAGGCGCCCGACCAGATCCACGCGGCGATCGACGAGATCGCGGGGGTGCACCGGGCCAAGTCGGAGATCACCTATGTGCGCGGGGTGCCCCCGGTCGTCAACGACCCGATGATCACGGAGCTGATGCGCGAGTCGATGACCGCCCGGCGGGGCGCGGAGTCGGTCGAGGACACCGAGCAGAGCCTGGGCGGGGAGGACTTCTCCTGGTACCTGGAGTACGTGCCCGGGGCGATGGCCCGCCTGGGCGTGCACCCGCCGGGCGCCAGCGTCAAGAAGGATCTCCACCGCGGCGACTTCGATGTGGACGAGGCCGCGATCGGGGTCGGCGTCGAGTTCTTCACGGCCGCCGCACTGATCGACGGGCACCGCGCAAGGCCGATCACCTAGGAAGTTTTTACCTCATCTGAGCGACGTCCGGCACACCTGTCCAGCCCTTGCGGCCCAAGGGCTGGACGCAGGGTGCGTCACTGATCGGTCACTGTCCGGTTCGCGACGATCCGATAACGACTCATGAACGGGCCCTTAACTGACATCTACGCGCGTTACGATCGCCGCGAAAACCAGCGCCGGTCAGTAGGCGCTTTCGGTCAGGTTTTGAAGGAGCCTCCCCTTGCGCCGGATCACCAGGATCGCCACCGTGGGCCTCGCGTCCGCGGCGCTGGCCCTCTCGGCCACCGCCTGTGGCGGAAAGAAGTCCTCCGACACCGCGTCGTCCACCGACTCGGCGGAGAAGTCCGCAGCCATCGCCTACGACATCGGCGGCCGTGGCGACCAGTCCTTCAACGACGCCGCGTACGCGGGTCTGGAGAAGGCCGAGAAGGACCTGAAGATCAAGGGCGCCGAGGCGGAGCCCACCGAGGGCGAGAGCGAGGCCGACAAGGTCCAGCGCCTCACCGAGCTGGCCCGCAAGGGCAACAACCCGGTCATCGGCGTCGGCTTCGCGTACGCGCCGGCGATCAAGAAGGTCGCGGCGAAGTTCCCGAACACGACCTTCGGCCTCATCGACGACACGTCGGTGACCGACAAGAACATCGCGAACCTGGTCTTCAACGAGGAGCAGGGCTCCTACCTGGCCGGCGTCGCCGCCGCCAAGGCCTCCAAGTCCGGCACGGTCGGCTTCATCGGCGGTGTCGAGGTTCCGCTGATCAAGAAGTTCGAGGCGGGCTTCACCCAGGGCGTCAAGGACACCAACCCGAACGCCAAGGTGCTGTCGACCTACCTGAGCCAGCCGCCGGACTTCTCCGGTTTCGCCAAGCCCGACCTGGGCAAGGCCGCCGCCAAGGGTCAGCTGGACGGTGGCGCCGACGTGGTCTACTCCGCCGCGGGCCTCGCCGGCTCCGGTGCGATCGAGGCCACCGCCACCGCCGGCAAGTGGGCCATCGGTGTCGACTCGGACCAGTACAACCAGGCCGGTCTGGCGAAGTACAAGGACAAGATCCTGACCTCGGTCACCAAGGACGTGTCCGGTGCCGTCTACAACCTGATCAAGTCGGTCCAGGACGGCAAGCCGCAGTCCGGTGAGGTCCGCTACGGCCTCGACGCCAACGGTGTGGGCCTGGCTCCGTCCAACCCGGAGTACAAGAACATGGCCGATGTCATCGCCGCCGTCGAGAAGGCCAAGGCCGACATCATCGCCAAGAAGATCACCGTCAAGACCGCGCCGTAAGGCCGTCACCTGACGTGAAGTAAGGTCTCGGGGGTCCGGGAAGCGGTCTCTGCCGCTTCCCGGACCCCGAACCGCATTCCGTGATTCCTTGTGGCCACTTGGCCGCAAGTTTTCACTTTCGACAGTGCTACGCGCGTAGAGGCATCGTGGACGCGATACCTTCTCTCCCCGCCCTGTCCCCCCGCCCAGCGGCTCTTTCCAGCTCCTTTCGCGCCAAGGAGAGTGCGTCATCAACGCGTCCAGCCCCCCTGCCGTAGAACTGCACGGCATCACCAAGCGTTTCCCCGGCGTCGTCGCCAACAAGGACATCGCCATCACCGTCCGCAAGGGCACGGTCCACGCCCTGATCGGTGAGAACGGTGCCGGCAAGTCGACCCTGATGAAGATCCTCTACGGCATGCAGAAGCCGGACGAGGGCACCATCGCCATCGACGGGGAGCAGGTCTCCTTCAACAGCCCGGGTGACGCCATCGCCCGCGGCATCGGCATGGTCCACCAGCACTTCATGCTCGCCGACAACCTCACCGTCCTGGAGAACGTCGTCCTCGGCGGCGAGAAGCTGTACGGCATCGGGGCCAAGGCCCGCAAGAAGATCCTGGAGATCTCGGACGCGTACGGCCTCGGTGTCCGGCCGGACGCCCTGGTCGAGGACCTCGGTGTCGCCGACCGGCAGCGCGTGGAGATCCTCAAGGTCCTCTACCGCGGGGCCCGCACCCTCATCCTCGACGAGCCGACCGCCGTGCTCGTGCCGCAGGAGGTGGACGCGCTCTTCGACAACCTGCGCGAGCTCAAGGCCGAGGGCCTGACCGTCATCTTCATCTCGCACAAGCTGGGCGAGGTGCTGAAGGTCGCCGACGACATCACCGTCATCCGCCGTGGCACCACCGTCGGCACCGCCGACCCGAAGACCGCGACGACCAAGCAGCTCGCCGAGCTGATGGTCGGCAGCGAGCTGCCCACCCCGGAGACCCGCGAGTCGACCGTCACCGACATCCCGATGCTCCAGGTCAAGGGCCTGACCCTGGCCGAGGCCGGGGGCGTGACAGCGCCGCTGGCGGCCGCCGCCCAGGACCGCAACGAGGACACGGAGAACGTGCACGAGCACGTCCCCGTCGGCCGCCTGCTGCTGGACGACATCGACTTCACGATCCACAAGGGCGAGGTCCTCGGCATCGCCGGCGTCGAGGGCAACGGCCAGACCGAGCTGATCGAGGCCCTCATGGGCCTGGCCGCCCCGGACTCGGGCGTGATCACCCTCGACGGCGTGGACATCACCAAGCACCCGGTCCGCAAGCGCCGCGAAGACGGCATCGGCTACATCCCCGAGGACCGCCACCGCCACGGCCTGCTGCTGGAATCCCCGCTGTGGGAGAACCGCATCCTCGGCCACGTCACCGAGGCGCCCAACTCCAAGCGCGGCATCCTCGACCCGAAGGCCGCCCGCAAGGACACCGAGCGGATCGTGCGCGAGTACGACGTCCGCACCCCGGGCATCGACGTGACCGCGGCCTCGCTCTCCGGCGGCAACCAGCAGAAGCTGATCGTCGGCCGCGAGATGAGCCACAACCCGAAGTTCCTCATCGCCGCCCACCCCACCCGCGGCGTGGACGTCGGTGCGCAGGCGCAGATCTGGGACGCCATCCGCGAGGCCCGCCGCGAGGGCCTGGCCGTACTCCTGATCTCCGCCGACCTCGACGAGCTGATCGGCCTGTCCGACACCCTGCGCGTCATCTACCGCGGCCGCCTGGTCGCGGACGCCGACCCGGCGACCATCACGCCGGAGGAGCTCGGCACCGCCATGACGGGTGCCGCGCGCGGCCACCTGGAAGCCACCGACAACCACTCCGCCGCTGCCGACGGTGACACGACGGAGGACGAGGCCCGATGAAGAAATTCGACAAGGACAGGCTGCTGATCGCGGCCGCCGGCCCGGCGCTCGCCTTGGTCAGCGCCTTCGCGCTGACCATGATCGTGCTGGCCGCCACGGGTGTGAACCCGATCGAGCCGCTGCGCATCATGGTCGAGCAGGGAGGCTACGAGGACATCCAGGTCCTGATCGTCAACCAGGCCGGCATCTACTACCTGGCAGCCCTGGCCGTGGCCATCGGTTTCAGGATGAACCTCTTCAACATCGGTGTGGACGGCCAGTACCGCCTCGCCGCGATGGTCTCGGCCGTCGTCGGTGCCGCGGTCACGCTGCCCGGTCCGCTGCACATCCTGATGATTGTGGTCGTGGCCATGCTCACCGGTGCGGCCTGGTCCGGCATCGCGGGCATCCTCAAGGCCAAGCGCGGCGTGAGCGAGGTCGTCTCCACGATCATGCTCAACGCCATCGCCACTTCCCTGATCGCCTGGCTGATCCTGCCGAAGAACCTCGGTGTCCAGCCGGCGGGCTCGAACGACCTGACCACCGGTGACATCCCGGAGTCCAGCTGGTTCCCGGCCCTGTCCCTGCCCGGCGGCGACATCTACGGCTTCACCTTCGTGGCCTTCGCGCTCGGCATCGTCTACTGGTTCGTACTCAACCGCACCCGCTTCGGCTTCGACCTGCGCGCCACCGGCGCCAGCGAGTCCGCCGCGCAGGCCTCCGGTGTGGACGCCAAGAAGATGATCATGACTGCGATGCTCATCTCGGGCGCGGTCGCCGGCCTCACCGGTATGCCGCTGCTGCTCGGCGAGTCGCACACGTACAACCTGTCCTTCCCGCTGGGCATCGGCTTCACCGGCATCACCGTCGCCCTGCTGGGCCGCAACAGCCCGGTCGGCATCCTCTTCTCGGCCTTGCTGCTCGCCTTCATCAAGCAGACCTCCTTCGGTCTCGACAGCGGCGGCTACGCCCAGGAGATCGGCACGATCATGCAGGGCATGATCGTGATCGCGGTCGTCGTCAGCTACGAGATCGTCCGCCGCTACGGCATCCGCCGCCAGCAGCAGAAGGTCGGCGCGGAGCTGGCCGCCGGCCACGCCATCAAGACCGACAAGAAGGAGGTCGCGGCGTGAGCACCAGCACGGCTACCGCGACGAGCGCTGCGCCCAAGGGCACTGGCCGCCGCAAGCTCACCCTGCCCTGGATCCTGCTGATCATCGCGGGCGGCCTCGTCCTGATCTCGCTGGTCCGGACGATCTCGGGCGCCAACGACCTGACCTCCGTCGGCCAGGTCTCCGGCGCGCTCCAGCTCGCCGTGCCGATCGCCATGGCGGGTCTCGGCGGCCTGTGGGCCGAGCGCGCCGGTGTGGTCAACATCGGCCTCGAAGGCATGATGATCCTCGGCACCTGGTTCGGCGCCTGGGCCGGCTACCAGTGGGGGCCGTGGACCGGCGTCCTCATGGGACTCGTCGGCGGCGCCCTCGGCGGCCTGCTGCACGCGATCATCACCGTCACGTTCAACGTCAACCACATCGTCTCCGGTGTGGCCGTGAACATCCTGGCCGTCGGTTTCACCCAGTACCTGTCGAACTTCACCTTCGACAAGGTCCCCGGCGGCTCCTCCAAGCAGTCCCCGCGCATCGAGCCGATCACCGAGATCACCGTCCCCGGTTTGTCGGACTGGCTGGCCGAGCTCCAGGCCAAGCACTGGTTCCTGGTCTCGGACCTCGCCGGTGTCCTCGGCGGCCTGGTCACCGACCTGTCGCTGCTGACGGTCGTCGCGATCCTGCTGATCCCGGCCACCTGGTGGGTGCTGTGGCGCACCTCCTTCGGCCTGCGGCTGCGCTCCTGCGGTGAGAACCCGATCGCCGCGGAGTCCCTCGGCGTCAACGTGTACAAGTACAAGTACATCGCCGTGGTCGTCTCCGGTGCGATGGCCGGCCTGGGCGGCGCGTTCCTCGCGATCGTCTCCACCGGCATCTACCAGGAGGGCCAGACCGGCGGCCGCGGCTACATCGGCCTCGCCGCCATGATCTTCGGCAACTGGATGCCGGGCGGCATGGCCCTCGGCTCGGGCCTGTTCGGCTTCACCTACAGCCTCAAGCTGCGCGGTGGCGCCGAGAACGTCCACGCGCTGCTGCTGCTCCTGGCGATCCTGCTCGTGGCCGTCGTCGTCTGGCAGCTGTACAAGAAGAAGCACGTCCAGGCCGCGATCGCCGCCGCCTGCGCCGCCGGCCTGTTCGTCTGGTACGCGCTGGTCGACGCCGTCCCGAGCCAGTTCGTCGAGGCCGCCCCGTACGTCACGACGCTGCTCGTGCTCGCCCTCTCGGCGCAGCGCCTGCGGATGCCGAAGGCGGACGGCATGCCGTACCGCAAGGGGCAAGGAAAGTGACGACGTCGCCCACCCCCGACTGGGAGGCCCTGCGGGAGGCCGCCCGGGACGCGATGTCCCGGGCCTACGCCCCCTACTCGGGCTTCCCGGTCGGAGTCGCGGCCCTCGTGGACGACGGGCGGGTCGTGACCGGCTGCAACGTCGAGAACGCGAGCTACGGGCTCGGCCTGTGCGCCGAGTGCGGCCTCGTGTCCTCGCTCCAGGCCACGGGCGGCGGCCGCCTGACGCACTTCACCTGCGTCGACGGCAAGGGCGACGTCCTCGTCCCGTGCGGACGCTGCCGCCAGCTGCTGTACGAATTCGGCGGACCGGAACTGCTGGTGGAGACCCCGAAGGGGATCCTTCCGCTGGCGGAGATGCTGCCGCAGGCCTTCGGGCCGGACCACCTGAGATAACCGTGCCGACGGCCCTTCGCCCACGAGGCGAGGGGCCGTCGCACTTCCGCACTTCCGCGGAACTCCGCCTCCGCACCACCCTCTATGCGCGTAGAAGGAAGCACCACATGGACGTCATCTCCGTCATCCGTACGAAGCGTGACCGCGGCGAGCTGAGCCCCGAGCAGATCGACTGGGTCATCGACGCGTACACCCGCGGCATCGTCGCCGACGAGCAGATGTCGGCGCTGGCCATGGCCATCCTGCTCAACGGCATGAACCGGTCCGAGATCGCCCGCTGGACCGCCGCCATGATCGCCTCCGGCGAGCGGATGAACTTCGACTCCCTCTCCCGCCCGACCGCCGACAAGCACTCCACCGGCGGCGTCGGCGACAAGATCACCCTCCCGCTCGCCCCGCTCGTCGCCGCCTGCGGCGCGGCCGTGCCGCAGCTGTCCGGCCGCGGCCTCGGCCACACCGGCGGCACCCTGGACAAGCTGGAGTCCATCCCCGGCTGGCGCGCGCTGCTCTCCAACGAGGAGATGCTCCACGTCCTCGACACCACCGGCGCGGTCATCTGCGCGGCCGGCGACGGCCTCGCCCCCGCCGACAAGAAGCTGTACGCGCTGCGCGACGTGACCGGCACCGTCGAGGCCATCCCGCTGATCGCCTCCTCCATCATGTCCAAGAAGATCGCGGAGGGCACCGGCTCCCTCGTCCTCGACGTGAAGGTCGGCTCCGGCGCCTTCATGAAGAACATCGAGGACGCCCGCGAGCTCGCCTCCACCATGGTGGCGCTCGGCACCGACAGCGGCGTGAAGACCATCGCCCTGCTCACCGACATGTCCACCCCGCTCGGCCTGACCGCCGGCAACGCGCTGGAGGTCCGCGAGTCCGTCGAGGTCCTGGCCGGCGGCGGCCCGGCCGACGTGGTCGAGCTGACCATCGCCCTGGCGAAGGAGATGCTGGAGGCCGCCGGCATCAAGGACGCCGACCCGGCCAAGGCCCTGGCCGACGGCTCCGCGATGGACGTCTGGCGCCGCATGATCCAGGCGCAGGGCGGCGACCCGGACGCGACCCTGCCGGTCGCCCGCGAGCAGCACGTGGTCACCGCGCCCGAGTCTGGGGTGCTGACCCGCCTGGACGCGTACGGGGTGGGCGTCGGCGCCTGGCGCCTGGGCGCCGGCCGCGCCCGCAAGGAGGACCCGGTGCAGGCCGGTGCCGGCATCGAGCTGCACGCGAAGCCGGGCGACCAGGTCGTGGCCGGGCAGCCGCTGATGACGCTGCACACGGACACCCCGGAGAAGTTCGACTACGCCCTGGCCTCGCTGGAGGGCTCGTACGACATCGCCGCGACGGGCACGGCGTTCACCGCCAACCCGATCGTCCTGGACCGCATCGCCTGATCCGGGCCGCCCGCACACCCCGCCGGAACGCCGGCCCCGTCCACCGGGGCCGGCGTTCCCGCATGCGGGGGGCATGCCCCGGACGTAACCTGGCGGTGTGAGCGAGGGACGGTCCCACGAGCCGGCCGACGGTCCCGCACCGCACAGGAGAGGCGGTCGGGCAGCTCGGCGGCTGGAGGAGTTCCTCGCCGCCCGGGAGCCGGCGGCGGAGCCCGAAGGGCCCGCCGAAGCGCCCGCGGACGGCGGGGACCGGGACCGGGGCGAAAACCGGGACGCGGTCCGGGTCCGGGACGGGGCAACCGCCCGGGACCCGGACCGGGCCCGGCCGGACCCGTCACCACCCCCCTCGCAGGACCCCGCAAGCCGCTGAGCACCGCGCCGCCGAACCGGGTGCCGACATGCACCGCGCACCGGCCGGGCCGGCGCCGGACCGGCCGAGGGCCACGCACCCGCCTCACGAACGGCCCGGCTCACGGACCGCGGGGCAGGTCAGGGACCGCCGGGGTCACGAACGGCCGGTCACGGACAGCCGCGGCCACGGGCCTCAGGGGTTGCGGATCTCAGGGGTTGCGGACCGCGGGGTCAGGAACCGCCGGGGTCGCGAGCCGACCGGTCAGGGTCCGACAGCGTCGGGGCCGACGGCGTCAGGGTCGGATGGCGTCGGGGTCCGATGGCGTCGGGGACCGCCCGCGTGGACCTCAGGGTCATGGAACCGAGGGGTGCGGATCGCCGGGGGCCTCCGATCCGGGGGCGCCGGGCCGGAAGACGGCCCGTGTGTCCGCGCCCGTCCGCGCCGAAAGAGGTGCAGCGATGCAGGATCCGACCGCTTCCGACGACCGTGGACCCGGCGCCGAGCGCGGCACCGGTGGGCGCCGCCTCCGCCCTCCCGGCGGCAAGGCGCTGGCCCGGCTGCTCCAGGAACTCGAACGCACGGGCCGGGGCGAGGAGGCCGCCCGCGCGGTCGAGAGGGCCGTGCCCGGACTGGCGGAGAGCCGGCAGCAGGAGCTGATCACCGAGGCGGTGGGGCCGCCCGAGGCCCGGCCGCCGGCCCGGGACCGGGCGCCTCGGCCGCCGGCCGGGGAGGACGGCCGCGAGGCGGGGGCCGGGGCGCCGTCGCCACAGGAGGCCGCCGAGCGCACCCGGGCAGGCACCGCGGACGCGGAATCCCTCGCCGTCGTGTACCGGGAGACGGCTGAACGGCTCGCCGAGGAGCCCCGCGCGCCCGGCCCGGTCTGGCGCTCCCTCGGCCCCTGGACAGTGCCGAACGGGCAGACGTACGGCCTGAGCCGGGTCAACGTCTCCGGCCGGATCTCCGCGCTCGCCGTCGACCCCGCGAACGCCGCGCACCTGCTGGCCGGGTCCGCGGGAGGCGGGATCTGGGAGAGCATCGACCGCGGCGCCTCCTGGGCGCCCCGCACGGACGACGCGGCCACGCTCACCACCGGCGCCCTCGCCTTCGACCCGGCCTCCTCGGGCACCGTGCTCGCGGGCACGGGGGAGGGCAACTTCTGGGCCCGCCTGGGCACCGGAGTCATCCGCTCCACCGACGGGGGCACCACCTGGGCGCCGCTGTGCACCGACCCGTTCACCGGCCAGGGCTTCTACGACCTGGCCTTCGACCCCACCCGCCGGGGCACCGTCCTCGCCGGGACCACCGACGGCCTCTACGGCTCGGCCGACGGCGGCGCGAGCTGGACCCGGCGCCGGTCCTCCGTCGCCTGGTCGGTCGTGGCGTCCGCGAACGGCGAGGCCTTGGCGGCCTGTTCGGACGGAATGTTCCGCTCGGACGACGGCGGGGCCGTCTGGCACCCCGTCACCCTGCCCACTCCGGGCACCTTCCCGTACACCCGGTTCGCCGTGGCGATCGCCCCGTCCGACCCCGGCGTCGCGTACGCCTGGGCGGCAGACGCCGACGAGGTGGCCCGGCTGTGGCGCAGGACCGGCGACGCCGGCTGGGCGAGGGTGCCCGTGCCTCCCGGCCTGAGCACCGCACAGGCCTGGTACGACTGGTTCCTCGGCATCGCCCCCGACCGCGCGGACCAGGTCTACCTCGGCGCCGTCGACGTCTACCGCGGCGACCGCGCGGGGACCTCGTGGAGCTGGCAGTCCATCTCCACCAGGGAGACCGGCGGCGACTCCATCCACCCCGACCAGCACGTCATCGCCTTCGAACCGGGCGCCCCCGCAGTGGTGTACGTGGGCAACGACGGCGGCCTGTTCCGCAGCCCCGACCGGGGCGGGCACTGGGAGGACCTCAACCACGGCCTGGCCGTCACCGAGTTCGAATACCTGGCGCAGGACCACACCTCCGAGACCTGGCTGCTCGGCGGCACCCAGGACAACGGCACCAACCGCTGGACGGGCTCCCCGTCCTGGACCCACGTCCAGGACGGCGACGGCGGGGACTGCGCGGTCAACCGCGACGACCCGAGCACGGTCTTCCACACCTTCTACGAGATGAACCTGGAACGCTCCGGCAGCCGCGGCGACTTCGGCACGTGGACCGGGGTGTCCCCGCCGGTGCCGTCCGGCGAGCGCTCGCTGTTCTATCCGCCCCTGGAGACCAGTGCCACCGCCGGGCGGACCGTCGCCTTCGGCGGCGGGGCCCTGTACGTCTCCCGGGACGACGCCGGAAGCTGGAAGCGGCTGCCGTTCCCCGACCCCGGCGTGGGCAGCGCCATGTGCATCCCGCACGCCGGCGAGGTCCTGGTCGGCACCATCCGGGGCCGGCTGTACCGCACCCGCTGGCAGGGCGCCGCCTGGAGCCCGCTCGCCGCGCTGACGACGCCCCGGGCCGACGCCTGGATCAGCGACATCCATGCCGACCCGGCCGACACCGCCCGGATCTGGGTCACGCACAGCACCATCGGCGGCGGCCGCATCTGGCACTCCGCCGACGGCGGCGCCACCTGGGCCGACCGCTCCGCCGGGCTGCCGCCGCTGCCGCTCAACGCGGTGGAGGTGGACCCCCTCGACCGCGACCGGCTGTGGGTCGCCGCGGACCTGGGCGTCTACCGTTCCACCGACGGCGGCGCCACCTGGGAGCCCTTTGCCGACCGGCTGCCGAACGCGCTCGTCGGCGACATCGTCCTGCACCCGGACGCGCGCCTGCTGCGCGCCGGCACCCGCAACCGCGGGGTCTGGGAGATCCCCGTGGACGGCTGAACCCCGACGGCTGAACCCCGACGGCTGAACCCCGACCGACGGTTGGAGCCTCACGGTCGGAGCCCCGCGCCGCCACCGATGACTTCCGCCGGCCGGGCCGGTCGGACAGGCATGACGAACCGGATTCTGGTCCTGACCGGGCCCGACGTGGGAGCGGGCGGCGCGGACGCGGCGTGCCGGCGGCTGACCGAGCTGTACGCGGCCGGGGCGGGCGCCGTGGAGTGCGACGTCGGCGCGCTCGCCGGTCCGCCCGCCCCCGCCGCCGTCGAGACGCTGGCCCGGCTGCGCCTGGCCGCCCGCCGCCGGGGCCGCGCCCTGACGGTGACCGGCGCCGGCCCCGAACTACGCGCCCTGCTCGGCCTCATGGGACTGGGGCAGCTCCTCGGGGAGCCCGAAGAGGGGGAACCAGCGGTCGGTGTCCAGGAACGCGTTGAGCCCGGTGATCCGCCCGTCTGATACCTCCAGGACCTGGAGCGCCCACGGGACGTGGCCCGGGCGGCCGTCCTGCCGGGGCCGGTACTGGCCGAAGGCGGGCAGGCCGTTGGCCGTGGTGGGGACCAGGCGGGAGCCCTTGCAGCCGATGCCCTGGTTCAGGTGCCACGCGGCGATGTCCGCGTGGCCCTGCAGCCACAGGTCGAACGGCGGCATGGAGAGCACCGCGTCCTCGTGGAGCAGCGCGGTGAGCCGGGAGATGTCGTACGCCTCGAACGCGGACACGTACTGCTCCAGCAGCTTCGCCTGCTCCGCGTCCAGCGGGTCGGCGGGCTCGCTGTCGCGGGCGGGACGGGCGGCCAGCGTGGCCCGGGCCCGCTGCAGGGCGCTGTTCACCGAGGCGGTCGTGGTCTCCAGCAGGGCCGCGACCTCGTCGGCCTTCCAGGCCAGCACCTCGCGCAGGATCAGCACGGCCCGCTGCTTCGGCGGCAGGTGCTGCAGGGCCGCGACGAACGCCAGCCGCACCGACTCCTTCGCAAGCGCCGCCTCCGCCGGGTCGGCGGTCCGGGGCAGCACCCGCGCGTCGGGCACGGGCTCCAGCCAGGTCACCTCGGGCCGCTCGTTCAGCACGGCGGAGGCCTGGTGCTGCGGCGCGCTGAGGTCCATGGGGCGGGCCCGCTTGTTGCCGGCGCTGAGCAGGTCCATGCAGACGTTGGTGGCGATGCGGTACAGCCAGGAGCGCAGCGAGGACCGCCCCTCGAACTTCCCGTAGCCGCGCCAGGCGCGGACGTACGTGTCCTGGACGGCGTCCTCGGCGTCGAAGGAGGAGCCGAGCATGCGGTAGCAGTAGCCGGTGAGCTCCACGCGGTAGCGGTCGAGCGCTGCGTCCAGTCCGGCGTCGGCGTCGGCGGCGAGGTTGGCGGTGTCCGTCATCTGCGTCGATCCCCCTGGTCGTTCCCGATGTCACGGAACCTACCGGAGGGGTCTGACAGCCGCAGCCCGGCGCGGGAACCGCCGGGTGCGCGGCGCGGTTTCAGCGCGCCGCGACGAGCCGCCGCTCCGACCGGGCCGCGTGCGAGCCGTACAGGGTGATCGACACGACGCCCAGCACCGCCAGCAGCGCGATCCCGGCCGTGGCCGCCCAGCCGCCGGAGTGGTAGGCGAGCGCGCCCAGCGTGCCGCCCGCGCTGGAGCCGAGGTAGTACGCGGACTGGTACAGCGCGGAGGCCTGGGCGCGGCCCGAGACGGCGGTCCGGCTGACCGCGGCGGAGGCCACGGCGTGGCCCGCGAAGAAGCCCGCGGTGATCAGGACGAGCCCGGCGGTGATCGCGGCCACCGAGGCGGCCAGCGACAGCAGCAGCCCCAGGGCGGTGGTGGCCACCGCCAGGTACAGGGCGCCGCGCCGGCCCATCCTGGCCACCAGCCGGCCCGCCGCGGCGGAGGAGGCCGTACCGACCAGGTAGATCAGGAAGATCGAGCCGATCGCGCCCTGGCCGAGGGAGAACTCGTCGGCGAGGCGGTAGCCGATGACGGTGTACACGGCGCCGAAGACGGTCATGAACAGGGCGCCGATCCCGTACAGCCGCAGCAGCAGCGGATCGCGCAGGTGTCCGGCGACGGCGGCGCCGACCGCACGCGGGTCGAGCGAGGCCGGGCGGAAGAACCGCGCCCGCGGCAGCAGCACCCAGAACGCGGCCGCGCAGGCCAGCGCCATCGCACCGACGGCCAGCAGGCCGGCCCGCCAGCCCCATGCCTGGGCCGCCCAGCCGGTGACGAGGCGGCCGCTCATGCCGCCGATGGAGTTGCCCGCCACGAACAGGCCGATCGCGCCCACGAGCGCCTTGGGCCGTACCTCCTCCGCCAGGTACGCCATCGCGGAGGCGGGGATGCCGGCGATCGCCGCGCCCTGGACGGCGCGCAGCGCCACCAGCCACTCCAGGTTCGGCGCGAACGGCACAAGGAGTCCGACGCCGACGGCGACCGCCATGGACACCGTCATCATCCGGGTCCGGCCGAAGCGCTCGGAGAGCGCGCTGAGCGGCAGGACGAAGAGGGCGAGCGCGCCGGTGGCCGCGGAGACGGTCCAGCTGGCCTGACCGGCCGTCACCCCGAAGCCTTCGGAGACGGCGGGCAGCAGGGCCTGCGTGGAGTAGAGGAGGGCGAACGTCGCGAGTCCGGCGGCGAAGAGCGCGAGGCTCATCCGGCGGTAGCCGGGCCGGCCGGGGGCGTGGGCCTGCGGGGCCGGGGTTTCCTGCGGGGACGACGGGGTGGAGGCACCCGTGCTCACGGGTGCCCCGGTATGAACGGGAGGCATGCGACGACCGTAGACCCGGCCCGTTTCATGCGTCCAATGCACGAAATCGCGATAATCGATCCCCTGGTGCATCAGCAAAGGTCAGAGGGGTGCATGTCAATGAACCGTTACGAAGAAGACATGGCCGTGACAGCTTTGCTGGCCCCGCGGCTGGCGTACTTCGCCGCCGTCGCCCGGCACGAGCACGTCACCCGCGCCGCCCACGAGCTCGGCGTCCCGCAGTCCACCCTGTCCCGGGCCATGGTCCGTCTCGAACAGGACCTGGGCGTCGCACTGTTCGCCCGCACGGGCCGTACGGTCGCGCTCACCACGGCGGGCCGGACCTTCCTCGCCTCGGCCGAGAAGGCGCTCGCCGAGATCGCCCGCGCCGCCGGATCGGTCCAGCACGACGCCGACGCCGCCCACGGCAAAGTGGCGTTCGGCTTCCTGCACACCCTCGGCCCCGAGACCGTACCCGGCCTGATCCGCGCCTTCCGCGCCGACCACCCCGGCGTCCGCTTCTCCCTGGTCCAGAACTACGGCGAGGCGATGCTGGAGCGGCTGCGGGCCGGCGAACTCGACCTCTGCCTGACCTCACCCCTTCCGGACGCCCCCGACCTGGTGGCCCGCAGGCTGGACGAGCAGCGGCTGCGGCTGGTGGTCCCCGACGACCACCGCCTCGCCACCCGCAAGCGCATCCGCCTCGCCGAGGCCGCCGAGGAAACCTTCGTCACCCTGGAGCCCGGCTACGGGCTGCGCCGCATCACCGACGACCTGTGCGCCGAGGCCGGGTTCACCCCCCGGGTCGCCTTCGAGGGAGAGGAGGCCGAGACCCTGCGCGGGCTGGTCGCGGCCGGCCTCGGCGTGGCCCTGCTTCCGCCGCCGGCGGTGCCCCGCCCGGGCGTGGTCGAGCTGACGGTGACGGCCCCGCGGGCGGTCCGCGAGATCGGCGTCGCCTGGCTCGAAGGCCACCCCGACACGCCTCCGGTCGACCGGTTCAAGCGGTTCCTGCTGTCCCGGCGCGGCCGGCTGATCCCGGAGTGGCACGCGCCCGCCCAGGAGGCGCCCGTCGCCGACCCCCGCCCCGGGACCGCGTCGTAGCCGCAGGCCTCCGTACGGTCTCAGCCGCCGGCCGCCTTCGCGTAGTCGCCGAAACCGGTCCAGTCGACGGCCACGCACGGCTCGTCGCCCACGACCCAGGCGTCGTGGCCCGGCGACACCTGCATGAAGTCGCCGGGACCGTAGTCGTCGGCCTCCCCGTCGTCCATGACGACGTGCATCCGGCCGCTGACCACGTACCCCGTGTGCGCGGACAGGCAGCTGTCGGTGCCGGCGAGCGGCTTGATGTGCTCGGACCAGCGCCAGCCAGGCTCGAACACGGCGCGGCCCACGGGCCCGCCCTCGGCCTGGATGACGTCCAGCCGGCCCTTGTCGTCCGCGAACGGACGCGTCTCGTCGGCGTCGTCGAAGTTCCTGCGCACGATGGTCATGCCCCATCGCCTCCCGAAGGGGTGCGGAGGTGGGCCCCGAGTCCACCTCTCACTCTAACGCCGGGGGCCGTCCTCAACCCCGCAGCGAGCGCCCGAACCCGGAGGCGAGCGGCATGCGCAGGCCCAGCGGCGGCGGGGCCGCCAGGGCGTCCGTCACCGGTCGCGAGTACCGGCCCGTGAACAGGGCCCCGAGGACGAAGTCCACGCACAGCGCCACGACTTCCGCCTGGTGGTCCCGTAACCGGTGGCCGTCGGAGTGGACCTCGAAGCGGCACGTCGACCGGTTGGCCTTCTTCGCCCGTGCCGCGAGGCGGAGCGATGCTTCGGGGGCGCTGCGCGCGTCGTTCGTGCCGTGCACGATCAGCACCTGACGGCCGGAGAGCTGCTTCACCGGTTCAGGTGTGTCCGGTCCGGCCGCCTCGTCCAGCGAAGGCGCGAGCGCCAGGACCGAGTTGACGGCTCCGTGACCCGCGGCGAGCAGCGCCGCGCGGCCCCCCGCCGCATGGCCGGCGAGGCAGACCGGCACGTCCCCGTAGCGGCGTACCGCCTCGTCCGCCGCCCACCGGGCGTCCGCCTCCCTGGGGCCCTCCCCGCCGTACGCCACGGTATGCGTGACCAGGCCTTCCGCCCTGCCGGCCCGGGCCAGGGCGCGGGCGAGCGGCCGTACCGGGCCGGGGGGCCACCGGGTCACCCCGGGGAGCAGGAGGACGACGCCGCTGACCGTGGGGACCGGGCCGCTCGCGCCGGCCGCCCGCCCCAGGCGGGCCCCGCGCGCCGGGGGCGCATCATGAGACATGGCGGAACAGTCTCAGACTGACAGGTGTACGCGACCCGTCCGTACGGTCTCTGTTGGATATCGGACGGCCGCCATGCCACAGCTCTACGCGCGTAGGCACTAGAGTGCGCAGATGACGAGCCAGACCACCGAACTGCCCACCCCGGAACAGATCCGCCGCGCCCCGAAGGTGCTGCTGCACGACCACCTCGACGGCGGCCTGCGCCCCGGGACCATCATCGAGCTGGCCCGCGCGGTCGGCTACGACAAGCTCCCCGAGACCGACGCCGACAAGCTGGGCGTGTGGTTCCGGGACGCCGCCGACTCCGGTTCCCTGCCGCGCTACCTGGAGACGTTCGCGCACACCTGCGCCGTCATGCAGACCAAGGAGGCGCTCTTCCGCGTCGCCGCCGAGTGCGCCGAGGACCTCGCCGAGGACGGCGTCGTCTACGCCGAGGTCCGCTACGCGCCGGAGCAGCACCTGGAGGCCGGCCTCACTCTCGAAGAGGTCGTCGAGGCCGTGAACGAGGGCTTCCGCGAAGGCGAGCGCCGGGCGCGGGAGAGCGGCCACCGCATCCGCGTGGGCGCCCTCCTCACCGCGATGCGCCACGCCGCCCGCGCCCTGGAGATCGCGGAGCTGGCCAACCGCTACCGCGACAACGGCGTCGTCGGCTTCGACATCGCCGGCGCCGAGGCCGGGTTCCCCCCCACCCGCCACCTCGACGCGTTCGAGTACCTCAAGCGCGAGAACAACCACTTCACGATCCACGCGGGCGAGGCCTTCGGCCTGCCGTCGATCTGGCAGGCGCTGCAGTGGTGCGGCGCGGACCGCCTCGGCCACGGCGTGAAGATCATCGACGACATCGAAGTCGCCGAGGACGGATCCGTGAAGCTGGGCAGGCTGGCCTCGTACGTGCGGGACAAGCGCATCCCCCTGGAGATGTGCCCGACGTCGAACCTGCAGACCGCGGCGGCCGCCTCGTACGCCGAGCACCCGATCGGCCTGCTGCGCAAGCTGCACTTCCGCCTGACGGTCAACACCGACAACCGGCTGATGAGCGGCACCAGCATGAGCCGCGAGTTCGAGCACCTGGTCGACACCTTCGGCTACACGCTCGACGACATGCAGTGGTTCACCGTCAATGCCATGAAGTCCGCGTTCATTCCTTTCGATGAACGACTGGCCATGATCAACGACGTGATCAAGCCCGGATATGCCGAGCTGAAGTCGGAATGGCTGTTCCGGCAGACCTCTTCCACCAGTGGTTCTGTTTCGTCCTAGGCCACGGCTTGACCGAGGGAAAGCGTCCGCGGAGAACGATCCGCGGGCGCTTTCTCGTATTTGAGGATGTTTGCGGGCGGCGGTTTCGAGTGGCTAGGTTGCGGAGCCGCCCCGATTCCCCCGTCCCAAGGACTTACCTCCATGAAGCAGTCAGCTGCCAAGACCCTCGGTGCCGCCGCCCTCGGAGCCGCCTTCGCCGCCGTCGCGGCCGGGACCGCCTCGGCCGCCGTGCCCGCCATCGGCGTGACCGACGCGCTGGGCACCGCGACCGGCGCGCTCCAGGGCCTCCCCGTCCAGCAGCAGGCGAGCCCCCAGGGCCAGGACGCCGGCGACCCGGGCGCCACGGTCACCCAGCTGACCGACACCGTCGGCCCCCTGGTCGGCGGCCTGCCGGTCGGCGCCCTCGGCGGCTCCTGACCCCTGCCCGAGCCCGCCTGATCCCCGCTTGATGCCCCGCTCGATCCACCCCGGGATCCGCGACGGTCCGTACGCGCGCACGCGGGGCGCACGCCGGTTCGACCGGGTGTGCGTCGCGCGGCGCGCCGTGCCGGGATCCCCGCCAGCCGCCCGCCGACGTACGGGCGGGGGTACCACCCGGCGGCAGCCGGGGGAGAGGTCACCGGTCATGCGCCCGATGCCCCGAAGCACGGCCCGAGCGGCCGCCGCCGCCCTGCTGCCCGCCCTCCTGCTGGGCGCCGTCGGATGCGGTACGGACGCCCCCGCGGGCGGGAAGGCCCCGGACCCGAAGGGCTCCGCCCCGGCCGGGACGCCGGCGGCCTCGCCGGACGCCGGATCCCCGTCCGGCGCCGCAGCCCCGGCGAAGACCGGCGGAACCAGGCTGGAGCGCGCCGCCCTCGCACAGGGCGACCTGCCCGGCTACCAGGTCTCGGCGCGGGCCAAGAGCCCGAACGCCCCCGACGGCCAGCCCCAGGCCGATCGCAAGGCCTGCCAGCCGCTGGCCGACATCATGGGCGACGAGCCTGACCCGGCCGCGCGCGAGACCGTCAACCGCGGGATCGGCTCGCACAAGGCGGTCGGGCTCGCCGTCTCCGCCTCCGTCAGCTCGTACGCCGAACGCGACGCGAAGGCACTGGTCACCCGCCTCAAGGACGCGGTCGCCGCGTGCGGTACGGGCTTCGCGGCCACCGTCGGGAAGCAGAGCGGCGGCTACCGCGACGTGCGGGCGACCGACTACCGGACCGCCGGCGACGACACCGTCAGCTGGACCACGACTGCCTCCGCCCAGGGCGTCTCGGCCCAGGTCCACGTGGTCGTCGTACGCCAGGGCGACACCGTCGTACGGCTGATGGCCCTCAACGTGGCGGGCGCGGGGCAGAAGGCCCGGGTTCCGCACGAGGTGACGGACAAGCAACTGGAGAAGGTCCGCCGCACCGGCTGACCGCGGACCGGCGGAGGGTCACCAGGCGGCGGACGAGGGCTTCTCGTTCGGCAGCAGCAGCCACAGCGCCAGATAGATCAGGACCTGCGGGCCGGGCAGCAGGCACGAGACGACGAATATCAGCCGCATCGTGTTCGCGGAAATTCCGAATCGGCGCGCCAGGCCGGCGCAGACGCCGCCGATCCAACGGCCGTCACGGGGGCGCGTAAGGGCGCTCATGGGGTCTCCTCTGTCGCATGCGCGGGGGTTTCCCGCGATGCCTCAATACTCCCGCGGCACCGCTGACAGGACGTCGGTCCAGGGTCCCAGCCCGACCCTGGAAATTCTCGGGGTGGATCCCTGAGGGAGCGGGGAATTCCTGGCCTGCTGCGAGCGGCGCAGCCGCGCCCGCAGCGCCGGGACGACGGCCGCGTGCGCCAGCACCACGCCGAGCGTGTTCAGCAGCACCGAGTCCACGTCGGGGACCCGGCCAGGGACGGCGCTCTGCAGCATCTCGATGCCGATCGACACCAGCGCGCCCGCGGCGGCCGTCCGCGCCAGCGAGGACCACGCGGCCAGCGGCGAGGGCGCCAGGCTCCCGCCCGCCAGGGGCAGCAGGACACCGAGCGGGGCCAGCAGCGCCAGGCACTCGCCGATCCGGCGGGCGGCCTCCAGCGGCCCGCGCGCGAGGTCGGCCCTGATCCCGTCGAAGGGGGTCAGGTTCGGGGCGGCAGCCCAGGGCACGTCCAGGGGGCGCAGGGTGAGCCAGCCGACGAGGAGCAGATGGGCGACCAGCAGACCCCCGCCGAGGAGCCGGAGCCGCAGGTGTATGGCGGTGGCGGCGCGGGGGCCGACCTCATGACGCTGCACACCGGCGAGGACGCAGTGAGTGGTGGTTTCGGTTCCGAAATGCCCCGGCCGGTGGGGACTGATGAGAATCCGATCGGATGAAAACACCAGGGATGTGGACGAGCCTTCGCGGACTCCGGGCGCGATCACGCACAGTGAGCGGGTCGATGCACACCGGATGTGCGGGAAGGGAGCAGCCATGTTCGGACACCGAAGGGCCGGGAGGGGCCGCGTCCGGCCCGCCCGGCGGATCGCCGCCCTGGCCGGCGCGCACGCCCTGGCCGCCGCCCTGACCGGGTTCGGCATGACCCCGGCCCACGCGGCGGATGCGACCTGCTTCAACGCGACCGCCACGGGCACCGTCGGCACCCCCGGGGACGACGTCCTCATCGGCACGGAGGGCCGTGACGTCTTCGACGGCCGAGGCGGCGACGACAAGATCTGCGGTCTCGGCGGCGACGACGTCCTGATCGGCGGGGCCGGGGACGACCAGATCGCGGGCGGCGCGGGCGACGACCAGGCGGACGGCGGGGCCGGCACCGACCTGCTCGTCGGCGACGACATCGCCTGGAGCGGCGACGCCACCGGTCCCACCGGCCGGGACCGCCTCGTCGGCGGGGCGGAGGGCGACTCGCTGATCGGCGACCACTACGCCGTCCAGGGCACCGCGAACGGCGCCGCCGCCGACCTGCTGTTCGGCGGCGACGGAGAGGACGCCCTGACCGGCGACTGCGTCGGCGACCGCGCCACCGGCGGCGCGAGCGACCGACTGGAAGGCGGCCGGGACAGCGACAGCCTCACCGGCGACTCGGGCGGTTTCTACGAGGCCACCGGCGCCGGCGACGACGTCCTGCTGGAGGGCCCCGGGGACAACGGCCTCGCCACCGGCGACAGCACCTCGATCCTGGGCAACGTGAGCGGCAGCGGCGGCGACGACGTCATCGACCTCGGCGAGGACGGCGGCTTCGGCGCCTGGGGCGACCACCAGACCTACTCGGGCAGAGCCGTCGGCTCCGGCAACGACCGCATCGTCGGCGGCAGCGCGAGCGAGGTCGTCCTCGCCGGGGACAGCGGCCTGGGCGATCCCACCGGCGCAACCGCGGGCAACGACGTGATCGACGGCCGCGGCGGGAACGACCGCCTCATCGGCGACAACGCCGACGCCCAGTTCACCAACGACTCGATCGGCTCCGCAGGCGGCATGGACTTCGTCACCGGGGGCGCCGGCGACGACTACCTGCGCGGCGGCCCCGCCAACGACACCCTCAACGGCGGCGCGGGCACGGACGATTGCGACGGAGAGAGCGGTACGAACGTCCAGCTGGCCTGCGAGATCTGAACCGGGCGGCAGCAGCGCGGGATGTCACCCGTTCGGCCCACTGCCGGTCGCCGGGCGGGCAAAGGGACCGCACGCTCGAATGGCCCCCACCCATTCGAGCGAGAGGCGAGGTGGCGCGATGACGACCACTCCCACGCCCGCACCCGCCGGCAAACCCGGCGCCACACACCCCTGGGCGACCGGCGGCACGGTGCTCGCCGGCGTCCTGATGGTGGTCAACGGTGTCTTCGCGATCATCGAAGGCATCGCCGCCATCGCCCAGGACGACATCCTCTACCTCACCCGCATCGGCAACTACATCTACAAGTTCAGCCTGACCGGCTGGGGCTGGATCCACCTGATCCTCGGCATCATCGTCCTGATCGTCGGCATCTTCCTGCTCAAAGGGGCGAACTGGGCCCGGATCGCCGGTATCGTCCTGGCCTCGCTGACCGTGATCGTCCACTTCCTGTGGCTGCCCTACCAGCCGCTGTGGGCGCTCGTCGTCATCGCGGTGGCCGTGTTCATCATCTGGGCCCTGTGCACCGACAAGGAGCCGTTGCGCTGGTGAGCCGCAGATGACCGGAAGGACGGTCTAACGGAGGGCGAGCAGCACGATCAGGAGCACGGCTCCCACGACGGCCGGCGCGATGACCTCGTAGGACCAGCGCACGCGCACACTGCCCTGCGCCCCGGCCCGCGTGGCACCGCGCTCGGCCAGCTCGCGCAGCTCCTCCACCACCTGGTCCGCGTGCGCCCGCTGCGGTTCGGCGGGCGCCGCGGCGCCGTTGGGTCCGCCGGCGCCCTTGTCCTGAGCCGTCAGGCCCTTGCCGGAGAGCCCGCCGCGACGGCTGAGCTGCTGCCGGTTCGCCTTCTTCCGCTCCCGCAGCGAGACGGGCACCGACCACAGCTGGTACTTCGCCCCCTCGGCCAGCACCTCGGCGGAGTACCCGGCCCGCACCGCGTCCACGGCGGCCCAGGGCAGCTCGATGATCCGGAAGGGGTTGCGCACTCGCATCCGGTCCTCGTTCGCGAAGACGGCCGGGCGGATGGTGAACGCCACCGTCAGCGGCACGGCGCTCAGGGCGATCGCCGCGGCGAACCAGCGGGCGCTGCCCGATCCGCGGACCAGTGCGTCCCCGCACAGCCACGCGATCAGGGCCAGCAGCAGGACCCCGGTGACCACGGCCATGGGGGAGCGGTAGACCCGGTCGTCGTAGACCGGCTCGTCATCGGGCTGCTGGCTGCTCATGCGCCCGATTCTGCCTCACCGCGTCTCAGCTCACGAGATCGGCGTACAGGACGATGTTGTCGGGGCGGTGGCCGTCGGTGAGCTCCCCGCCGCAGGTGATCAGCCGGAGTTCCGGGCCGGCGGTGTTCCCGTAGACCTTGGCGGTCGGGAAGTGCTTCTTGTCGACCTGCTCCAGCTCCCGGATGCGGAAGACGGCGGCCTTGCCGTCCGCCCGGTCCACCGTGATCTCGTCGCCGGTGCGGATCCGCGACACGTTGCGCAGGACGGCCGGGCCCCGGGCGGTGTCGAAGTGCCCGATCAACACGGCCGGACCGGTCTCCCCGGGCGTGACGCCCTTGGTGTACCAGCCGATCCGGTCCGCCTGCGGTACGGAGGGCACCTCGACCGTGCCGTCGGCGGCCACGCCCAGCGTGAGCAGCGGCCCGGTGTCCACCCCGGCCGCCGGGATCCGGACCCGGACCGGCTCGGAGGCGGGCAGTGGGGCCGCGGGCCCGGCGGGGGTGCCTGCAGAGGCCGCGGGCGCGGGGGCCGACGCCGCCGCCGCGACGTGCGGCGGCGGCGTGGCCGGGGCGGCGGGGACGCCGGCGCAGCCGGTCAGCGCGGGCAGGCAGAGCAGGGCGGCCGGTCCGAGGAGGGCGGCGGCGAGCGGCGGGCGTGGGCGGTGGGCCATGGAGGTGCTCCGGGAAACAGCCCGGCGGGCCGCCACTGGGGCGGCCCGCCGGATGGGGTGTGGGTGGTGCGGTGTGGCCTGAGGAGGGCCGGGGCCTTCTGAGGTGGTGCCGGTGGTGCGGGGTGATGCGGGGTGGTGCGGGGAGGCACACGCGGGGCGTGCCTCCCGTCCGGTGGGCCGGCCGGGA
The DNA here is from genome assembly GCF_013401435.1 of Streptomyces sp. BR123. GTDB lineage: Bacteria > Actinomycetota > Actinomycetes > Streptomycetales > Streptomycetaceae > Streptomyces. Next base: position 1,258 of record NZ_JACBGN010000070.1, on the reverse strand, counting down.
GGCACGGCCGGCGGTACGGGTCAGGCGCGCTTGCGGTCGGCGCGGCTGCGGGCGGTCCGGGCCGCGCCGAGCGCAGCGAGGATCGCGATCAGGCCGCCGCCTGCAGCGAGGGTGGTGCTGTTGTCGGTGTCCTCGGCCGCGATCTCGGCGCCTGCGGCGACCGCGCCCTGCGGCACGACCACCGTCTGCGCAACCGTCTGCGGCTTCACGTCGGCGGCCGGCTTCACCACGGCAGTGGTCTTGGCGACGGTCTTGTCGGAGGTCTTGGCCTCCGGCAGCAGGTAGAAGTCCGAGGCGCCCTCGCCCTGCACGTGGACGGTGAGGCCGTAGCGGCCGTTGTCCGTCCTGGCGAGCCGGTACTCGGTGCCGTCGAGCACCGCGTGGGGGCTGGAGGGGTTCAGCGTCGCCAGGACGCGGCCCGCCCGGCCGTCGGCCGGCTTCCAGTTCTCGGCGACGGCGCGGATCCAGACTTCGGGGCCCTCGGAGTCGTTGCGCAGCACCGCGATCCGGCCCTTGCCGACGAGCACGACCTCGCCGTCGTAGCGGTCCTTGACCGTCGCGGCCGGGGTCTTCGGCGTCTTCGGGGCCTTCTTCGGGGCCTCGGGAGCCGGCTCGACCGGGGACTCCGTGGCCTTCGGCGCCTCGGGGGCCTTCGCGGTCCCGGCCTTAGGCAGCGGGTAGGAGGCGGTGACCGCGTCCTTGGTGACCGTCAGCACCGGGGCGGAGGTGTCCGCCCCGGTGAGGGAGAGCAGCAGCCCGTTCGCGGTGTCGCTGGGGTGGGTCCGGTCCAGGACCGTGAGCACGTGGACCATGTAGACGTCGCCGGGCTTCCACTGCGAGCCCACGAACCGGATCCAGGCCTCGGGGCCCTCCGCCCCGTTCCGCAGCACCGCGACCAGACCCTCGCCGAGGTAGACGGGCTCGCCCGCGTATCGGTCGTCGTCCGAGACGGTTCCGTACACCGACGTCACACCGTGTGCGGCGGCCGGGGCGGCGAACGCACCGGCCGCGCCGACCGCGGCGGGGGCCAGCAGCGCCCCGGCGAGGGCGGCGGTGACGATCGAGGTACGGACGGCGGTACGCATAACGACTCCTGGAAGCTGTGTCGTGGGTAGGTGGGAGAGTCGCATGCCGCGGTTTCTCTGTCGGGCATTCATCCGGTGAGTTCTGGCGGGCTGCTGAAAAGAAATCTACGGATCTTGTGCAGCCGGAGCGTGGGATTCCTGTCATGGCCGTGTAACGGCTGTGACCAGCACAT
>NZ_JACBGN010000708.1 GCF_013401435.1 Streptomyces sp. BR123 | reverse complement strand
GACAACCAGGAGGTTGGCTTAGAAGCAGCCACCCTTGAAAGAGTGCGTAATAGCTCACTGGTCAAGTGATTCCGCGCCGACAATGTAGCGGGGCTCAAGCGTACCGCCGAAGTCGTGTCATTGCAGCGATAAGCCCCAACGGGTGTTGTGATGGGTAGGGGAGCGTCGTGTGCCGGGTGAAGCAGCGCCGGAAGGTAGTTGTGGACGGTTCACGAGTGAGAATGCAGGCATGAGTAGCGATACAAGAGTGAGAAACT
>NZ_JACBGN010000707.1 GCF_013401435.1 Streptomyces sp. BR123 | reverse complement strand
CCCAGGTCCTCGACGGGATCCGCGTCCCGCGCGCCTCCACCGGCCGCCCGCGCACGACACCGGCCCGGGTCCTGGGCGACAAGGCCTACTCCAGCCGGGCGATCCGCCACCTGCTGCGGCGCCGGGGCATCGCCGCCACGATCCCCGAGCGCCGCGACCAAGCGGCCAACCGCCGGCGCCGAGGGCGCCTCGGCGGCCGGCCGCCCGCCTTCGACAAGGAGGCCTACCGCGACCGCAACGTGGTCGAACGATGCTTCGC
>NZ_JACBGN010000706.1 GCF_013401435.1 Streptomyces sp. BR123 | reverse complement strand
CCTCCTCACGGAGTGGCACCCGCCCCACTGACCGCTCGCCCTCCGCCGGGCCGCGGAAGCCCGGCCGCGCACGGCCGCCGACTGCGGTGTTTTCGAGGGCCGGACGGGGGCAGGCGCCCGGGCGGACGGTCCGCCCGGCCGCCCATGCGGCCGGGCGGACACCGCGCGAAGAGGGGACCCGCCATGAAGGAACGCTCCGACCTCCACGAGGGCCGGCTGCTCGCCATCTACCTCAACGACCACCTCACCGGGGCCAACGCCGGCGTCTCGCTGATCC
>NZ_JACBGN010000705.1 GCF_013401435.1 Streptomyces sp. BR123 | reverse complement strand
CCGGGTCCGGGCTGTACAGCCGCTCCAGGTCCCAGCCACGGTCGGCCGGGAACTCACCGATGGCGTCACCGCCACTGGCCAGCAGCTGCCACAGGTCCTCCGGAGTACGGACACCGCCCGGGAAGCGACAACTCATCGCCACGATCGCGATCGGGTCGTCATCGACGGCCACGGTCACCGGACCGGCGATCTCCGCCTGCGTGCCCTGCAGTTCGTCCCGGAGGAACGCGGTCAGGGCGGCCGCGGACGGGTAGTCGAAGATGAGCGTGGCGGGCAGCGTCACGCCGGTCGCCGCACCGAGCCGGTTGC
>NZ_JACBGN010000704.1 GCF_013401435.1 Streptomyces sp. BR123 | reverse complement strand
CTGTGTAGTTCTCAAACAACGACCAGCCACCCACCACCCCACCAGACAAAACCGGTGAGTTCACTGGGGCCGGCACTGAAGACTGACCAACGGCCGTGCCTTCAGGACCCAACAACGTGCCAAGCGCAAGCGCTCTCCGTGAACTCCGTTCCACGCCCGAGGGCAGTACTGGGAGACCTTCAAGTCACTCGCGCCAACTAATCAACGTTCCACCCATGAGCTGACCGTGCAGAACGTTTGCCTGCAATCGGTACTGTGCTCCTTAGAAAGGAGGTGATCCAGCCGCACCTTCCGGTACGGCTACCTTGTTAC
>NZ_JACBGN010000703.1 GCF_013401435.1 Streptomyces sp. BR123 | reverse complement strand
TGGGTGAGCCGGTGGTGTTCACCGCGACGGTGGCCCCCGTGGCGCCGGGTGCGGGCAGCCCGACCGGGACTGTCACCTTCACGTTTGGTGATGGGAGCCCGGCGGAGACGGTGGCGCTGATCGGTGGCGTGGCCACGGCCACCCACGCCTACGCCACCAGCAGCGGCAGCCCGTTCACAGTGACGGCCACCTACAGCGGGGACAGTGACTTCGCTGCTTCCTCTGGGTCGGACACGCAGACGGTGACCGTTGCGGCGACGAGCACGCAGGTGACGTCTTCGCCTGATCCGTCGGTGGTGGGTGAGCCGGTGGTGTTCACCGCGACGGTGGCTC
>NZ_JACBGN010000702.1 GCF_013401435.1 Streptomyces sp. BR123 | reverse complement strand
CCTCCGCCGCCAGCAGCGTCCGCAGGGCGTCGCGATCGGCGGCGTCACACGCCACGACCGACACCTCGACACCCAGCTCCGACAGCTCGGCCACCAACTCAGCGGCGCCCGGAGCGTCGGCACCCCGGCGGCTGGTCAGCACCAGCCGCCCCGCACCCGCACCGACCAGCCAACGCGCCACCCGGCCGCCCAGAGCACCCGTACCACCGGTCACCAACACCGTCCCGGACGGCGTCCAGGACGAAGAGCCCTCCGCACGGGCCGCACGGACCAGACGGCGTCCGAAAACGCCCGACGACCGGACCGCGACCTGGTCCTCACCGGCCGCACCACCGGCCAGTACA
>NZ_JACBGN010000701.1 GCF_013401435.1 Streptomyces sp. BR123 | reverse complement strand
GCGCATGGTCACTCGGGCGTTCCCAGGTGCGCGGCTCGCGGTCGATGCCCGAGGCCACCGCACTGCCCTTCAGCGCCTCTGAGACCAGGGTCAGGTCGATGCGCAGGCCCAGGTTGCGGCGGAAGCCGGCGGCACGGTAGTCCCACCAGCTGAAGGTACCCGCCTCGTCGTTGTGCAGGCGGAAGCCATCGTGCAGGCCCAGCTGCAGCAGCTTGTTCAATGCGCCGCGCTCGGCGGTGGAGGTCAGGATGTGGTTGTCGTTCCACACCGCCGGGTCGTGCACGTCGCGCGCGTCCGGGGCGATGTTGAAGTCGCCCATCACGATCAGCTTCGGGTGGCGCTGCAGTTCTCCGGCGATCCAGGCATGCACCGCTTCCAGCC
>NZ_JACBGN010000700.1 GCF_013401435.1 Streptomyces sp. BR123 | reverse complement strand
AGTACGATCGATATCCTCGATGCACAGGGCAAGGTGGTCGCCCACTACCACGCGCCCAGTGCCGAGGAGATCGCCGGACTGGGCAATGCCGAATCGGTGATGCTCGGCCGGCGCATCCTCAACGAGACCGCGCGCCTGCTTCCGGACAACGTCGGCAACGATCTGAACTGCAATTCGTGCCACATGGCCGAGGGCAAGCGACCGTTCGGCAACCACTACTTCAATACCGGCGGCGGTGCCTATCCGCGCTACATGCCGCGCCCGGGCAAGGTGATCGGGCTGACCGAGCGCATCAATGGCTGCCTGCAGCGCTCGATGAACGGCAAGCCGCTGCCGAAGGACGCACCGCAGATGCGCGCGATGCTCGACTACATGGCGTGGC
>NZ_JACBGN010000699.1 GCF_013401435.1 Streptomyces sp. BR123 | reverse complement strand
CCCCACACCCCCACCGCCACGTCCTCCGACCCGTCCGCGGGTCCGGAGGACGTCGGCGTTGGCCGGCTCACGGGTGACACCGGCTCCCCCGCGCTCCGGGGGGGGAGCCGGTGCGGGGCCGGTCGGCGCGTCGGCCAGTATGGGGCCGTGCCCCGTCTTCCGCGTTACCTGCTCATATGGCTGTCGTGCACGGCCGCCAGCGTGACTGCCGTGCTCGCCACGGTCCAGTTCGTGGTCGGCACGACCCGGCATACACCGCCGGTGGCGCGGTCCGCTCCCACGGTCATCGAGACCCCTCCGGCCTGGCAGGCGGGGCAGGAGTCTCCGCCGGGCTCGCCCTCCCCGTCCGCGAGCCCCTCCCCCTCGGCTTCGCAGCGGCCCTCC
>NZ_JACBGN010000006.1 GCF_013401435.1 Streptomyces sp. BR123 | reverse complement strand
GGCGGGCGGCAGCCCCGCCCGCCGTGCCGGGGCTGCCGCCCGCCTGCCCGGACGAGCCGGGTGTGCCGGGCGCACCGGACCCGCTGGCGCTGGACCAGCTCGCCACGGATGCGGCCGCCCGCGCGCTGGCGCTGCTGCGCACCGGCGAGGACCCGATCGGCGGGCTCACCCTGTGGCAGGACGCCGTCCGCCTGGCGTCCGCGCACCACACCGCGGGCCTGACCGGCGCGGCCCGGGCCCTCTACCGGGACCTGGCCCGGGCCACCGGCCGCACCACGACCGACCTCGCCCGGGCGGCGTCGGCCTGGCGCCAGGGCGGCCTGCCCGCGCTCAACGCCCTGGAAGAGCCCTGGGATCCGCCGGCCGGCCCCTTCGACCGGGCCCGCCCGGCGCTCCTGGCCGCCTCCCGCGGATCGTTCCGGCCCGATCGGAACCGGCTCACCGCGGGCACCCGGCAGCTGCGGCTCGGCCGCGACGGCCTCTGGTACGCGTACGAGGCCCGGCCCGGCAGCGAGGACTGGTGGCCCGCGGGCCGCCCGTCCGCGGACCCGGTCAGCGCCCTCCCGTACTGATCCCGTCCGCCCAGCTGCCGAGGGCGGTGAAGTCCCGGTCGCGCAGGCCGTGGCGGGGGTGGATGCGCAACAGCAGGGCGGGAGCCGGGTGGTGGGCTGCGACCCAGGCCCGGTCCCGCGCGTTGATCATGTCGTCGACCCAGGCGAAGGGGCGGCCCGCCGCCCACGCGAGCAGCGGCCGGGTCTTCCACGAGAGCCCGTCGGGGTCGCGGGCGAACAGCTCCGGCCACTCGATGAACGGCAGGTCGCCGGGGAGCCCGATGTGCGGGGCGACCATCGTGTTCGCCTCGTTCATCCAGGTCGTGGCCCAGGCCAGGTCGAACGGCAGGTCGAGCAGTCGCGCGCCGTGCGACGGGTGCAGACGGACCTTCAGCCCGCGCCGCGCACTGCGTGAGTCCGGGCTGCGGTACGACATCCAGACCGCGGGCCGCATCCGGTGGCTGGTGTAGCCGCGCAGGCCGGCCAAGCGGGACCGGAAGGGGTTGAGGGGGCCGTCCACGTCGAGGAGGAGCAGGGGGCGATCGGTGGTCATGGACCAGCCACTACCCGCTACACGATGGAGTGAAATGCCTACCGGCCCTATAACCCGAACGGGTTTTGGCGCGTTGTCTTCTCATGCGGGTGCAGTGCAGCGCCCGTGAACTTTTCCGGAAGGCAGGAAAACTGATGCGTCACAGTCGCCGGAACGGCCTGATCGCGACGGTGGTCGCGGGGGGCGGACTCGCGGTCGCGGGTGTGGGCGGCTTCGCCTACGCCGACGCGGACGCGAGCGGGAAGACCGAGCGCTCGCCGGGGCTGCTGTCCGGAAACCTCGTACAGCTGCCCCTTCACACCCCGGTCAACGTGTGCGGGAACACCGTCAGCGTCGCCGGGCTGCTCAACCCGGCCGCGGGCAACAGCTGTACCAATACCGGCTCCGGCCCTTCGACGGGCTCGGGGTCCACCACCAGCGGCAGCACCCACGCCGAGGGAACCGCGAAGGACTCGCCCGGGGTGGTGACCGGAAACGCGATCCAGCTGCCGGTCAAGCTCCCGGTCAACCTCAGCGGCAACTCGGTGAACGTCGTCGGCGTCGGCAACCCGTCCACCGGCAACAGCTCGGTCAACGCCGAGCAGCCCAGCGAAGCCAAGCCGCCGCAGCCGACGAAGCCCGTCGAGCCCGCGCAGCCGACGAAGCCCGCGGAGAAGCCCACCGCCCCGCGCCCGGTGACCCCGCCCGCGCCTGAGCAGGAGTCGGAGCACACCCCGGGCGCCCTCGCCCACACCGGGTCCGACGGCCTCGGTTACCTGCTGCCCGGCGCCGGCGCCCTGCTCCTCGGCGGGGCGCTGCTCTACCGGCGCTCCCGCCAGCAGTAGGACCGCGGAGTCCGCAGGATCACAGCCCTTCGGTGTCCGGCACGCCCGCGGCCCGAGGGGCTTCCTCGCGCCCGGTGCCCTCCCGGTCCCCGGGGTCGGGCCCGGGCCCGGACCCGGTGTCCCCGGCGGGAGGCGCGATCCGCCAGGCGTCGAGGACCGCGTCGATCTGCGCGGCCAGCCGGGCCCGGGCCGCGAACCGCGGCACACCCGCCATCAGCAGCGCGTCGTACTCGGTGTCGGCGTGCCGCACCGCCGCCCGCACCGCCACCGTCACGGCGAGCTCGTCGAGGGCCCGGCCGGCCGAGGTGCGCCCGACGCGGCCGCTGCCCCGCACCGAGGCGTGAGCGGCGATCGCCGCCGCCCGGTCGGCCGGGCAGCCCGGGAACAGCCGCCGTATCTCCGCCGCGAACGCCGCCGTGAACCGGGTGTCCTCGGCCGTCCGGCGCAGCCGGTCGCGCTCCCGGCGCCGCGCCCGGGCCTCCGCGTCCGCGAGGCAGGCGCGCTCGGCCCGTGCCAGGGCGGGATCCTCGACGAGGAGGCCCAGGCGTTCGTAGCGGCGGCGGCGCTTGTTGAAGCGGACGACGACGGCGGACAGCGAACTGGCCTCGCGCGCCCGGCGGGTGAGCGCGGCGTCCCCGCGCGGCAGGTAGACCAGGTGCCCGAGGTCCGCGCAGTCCAGGCAGCGCGGCACGCCTGCCTCACGCACCAGATGTCGCAGCGGCCCCCGACGGCACTGCGCGCAGTGGATCGCCTTCACCGACTCGAACACGACCAGGGTCATGACCGTGTGATACCGCCGTTCGGCCCCTCTATCACCTCACGCGGAGTGGTGGTCCGTGAACCGTCAACTCTCCCTCGATTCACGGAAGTCGCTTACCGTGGGGGCCGGGACCTGCGGTGTCGCTCGTGACGCCCGGGGTGCCCGTGACTCGCGACCGAGGGGGAGACATGAGCGGACGTCAGACGGCGACGGAGCGGCCTGCGATACCGGGCCTGTCCATACCGGGCCCCGGCATACCGGCGCGTGCGGGCAGACCCGCGACAGCGGCGGGCGCCGGGGCAGCGGATCTCGCCGGGCGGGAGGTGGTCATCGCGCCCGGCGCCTGCACCGGCTGGCACTTCCACCGGGTGCCGCTGATCGCCCTGGTCAAATCCGGGACGCTCACCCGGATCCTGCACGACAACACCACCGTGGTGCACCCGGTCGGGACCAGCTTCATCGAACCCGCCGGCCCCGAGCACCTCCACCTCGGCCGCAACCTCGGCACCGAACCCGTCGTGCTGTACGTGACCAGCACCCTCGCCGAGGGCGAGCCGTTCTCCATCCCCGCCGACGCCCCGCCCGCAGCCACCCCGTGCGCGTGCGCCGGCCACGCCTGGTGACCGGCCCCGCCGCGGCGCCGCCCGCTCACACCAGGCGGCGTATCTCCCCGCGCACCCGGTAGAAGCCGCCCGAGGCCGCGTGCAGCCCGTCCACCAGGTACCGGGCCCCCGGCTCCCGGATCCCGCGCGGGAACTGCACGTTCCACGAGCGCTCGAACCCGCTCGACACCACCTGCACCCGCATGCGGTTGCCCTGCTGGACGCACTCCACCACCACGCCGTCGGCGGGGGCGGCCGCCGCCGACACGGTCACCACCGCGGCAGCCGAAGCCGCCGGGGTGAACACCGGCAGGGCGGCAGCGGACTTCACGTCCCGGGCCGTCGGCACCGTTCCCTGCTGGGCCGCGCCGATCGCCGCCTCGCTCGCGTCCACGCAGACCAGTGAGCCGTCCGTGGTGACCAGGTACAGCCGCTCGTCCAGGTACTGCATGGACAGGGCCGAGCCGCTGCCCGTGCCGAGCTTCCACAGCCTCGTTCCGTCCGCGTCGAAGCAGTAGACGGACGAGGCGGAGTCGCCGGCGAACACATGCCGGCCGTCGGGGGAGGTCGCGCACGAGTACACCGCCGCGTCACAGCGGTACGAGGCCTCGATCGCGCCCGTGCCCTTCGCCAGCCGCTGCACGGTGTGGCGGCCCGTGCCGGCGAACACCGCGTGCTCCTCCTGCCAGCCGAAGAGCACCCCGCCCGCGGTCCTGGTGTGCCACAACTCGCCGCTGCCGTCCGGGGCGTACGCCGTCACGCCGGTCGTGTGGCCGTGGTAGACGGCATGCTCGTCCGCCCGCACCATCCAGGCGTGGACCCCGGCGGACCGGCGCGACCACTGGAACTCGTCCTCGTGGTCGATGACCGTCAGGCCGCCGTTCGCGTCGGATACGTTGAGGACGCCCTCGCGGATGTCGAGCCAGAAGATGTCCACGTCGTCGGCGATGTCGTACGCCTTGAACGGGACTTTCGACGACAGGTCGTACACGCCGCCGTCATCGCAGCCCGCGTAGATCCAGAACTCGTCCGCCACGAGGCACTTCACCCCGTCCGGCAGCGAGTACCGGGCCAGCACCTCCCCGCCGTGGCTGAGCGTGTACACGTCGCCGGCCTGGTTGCCGACCCAGCAGCGGTCCTCGTCCACGTGGATCCCGAAGGCCGAGGCGCCCGTGCGGAACCGCCACAGCACCGGGGCGGCCGCGCGCGCCGTCGACGGCGCGGACGCCACCTGCCGGCGGGTCACCGGCCGGGCCGCACGCTGCCCCTGCACCGCCGGCGCGTACCCCTTGCGGACCTTCTCCCCGATCTTCTTGGCGGCGGCCGCCCGGGCCTTCTCCGCGGTCGGGAACGTCGAGTTCTGCTGCTGGCCGCCCGCGCCGATACGCCCGTACCGCACCGTGACCGCGGTGCCGTCCACGGTCACCTCGTAGAACTTGTGCGCGCCGCCACCGTCCTGCGACAGCTCCAGGTACGTCGTCTCGCGAGCCATGACAGACCCCTCCCCAAGGCCGGGCCCGACGGCTCTGCCCGCCGGTGTTCCCTCGTGGAAAAAGCTAGGGGCCGGCACTGACAATGGGCCCGTGCACCTGGAAGCGATCACCTGGCAGCGGATGGCCGAGCAGCTCGCAGACCGTCTGGACGACCGCAAACCCGGGGCGGGGGAGGCGATGTGGCAGCGCGTCGGCATCGACGGCGCGCCCGCCGCCGGCACCGGCGGGCTCGCCGGACTGCTCGCGGAGGTGCTGCGCGGGCGCGGCCGCACCGCCCTCGTCGTCCCGGCCGAGGGCTTCCTGCGGCCGGCCTCTCTGCGGTTCGAGTACGGCCGCGAGGACGTGGACTCCTACCTCGGCGGGTGGTACGACACCGCCGCCCTGTGGCGGGAGGTGTTCGGCCCGACCGACCCGGGCGGCACCGGGCGGGTCCTGCCCGACCTGTGGGACCCGGCGACCGACCGGGCGACCCGCAGCCCGTACACCGAACTGCCGCCGGGGGCGGTGGTGATCGTGCACGGCCCGCTCCTGCTGGGCCGCTGGTTCCCCTTCGACATCGGCGTGCACATCCGGCTCTCCCCGGGCGCGCTGGCCCGCCGCACCGAGGAGGCCGCCCGCTGGACCCTGCCCGCCTTCGCCCGCTACGAGGCCGAGACCGACCCCGCCTCGCTGGCCGACGCCGTGGTCCGGGCCGACGATCCGCGCCACCCCGCGTGGACGGGCCTGAACCGCTGACCGGGTCGGCCGCCCCGGCCGTCCGGGCCGCGGCATGCGTCCGGGCCGCCCCGGAGCTTCGGGCCGCTACGGGCGTCCGCCCAGCCGGGTGACCGCGCAGGCCGCCGACCGGCAGCCGGCCCGGGCCGCTTCCACCGGGTCGGCGCCGGCGAGCCGGGCCGCCAGGAACCCGCCGGTGAACGCGTCCCCCGCGCCCGTGGAGTCCACCGCCCGCACCGGCTCCGCGGCGACCTCCGCCGTGACCCGGCCCCTCTGGGCGACCAGCGCCCCCGCCGCGCCCCGGGTGACCACCACCAGCGGCACCAGACGGCTCAGCTCCGCTGCCGCCCGGGCCGCCCCGCCCGTCCCGCCCGCCCCGTCCGTCCCGTCCGTCCCGTCCGTCCCGGCCGGCCGCGGCAGCCCGGCCAGCAGCAGGGCCTCGTCCTCGTTGGGCAGCAGGACGCCCGCCCCCGCCACGGCGTCGAGGAAGCGCCGCGGCCCGAGCGTGGCCAGGAACCCCGCCGAGGCCGGGTCCACGCTCACCGGCACCCCGCGGGCGCGGGCGTCCCGCAGCGCGACGAGGGCCAGCTCGCGGCTGGTGTCGGCGAAGTACAGGTAACCGGAGAGGTGCAGGTGGGCAGCCCCGTCCAGCAGGTCGGACGCCCAGTCGGCGGGGGAGAGCCGCAGTGCCGCCCCGCTGTCGGTGAGGAAGGTCCGCTCCGTGTCCTTGCCGACCAGCGCCACCACCGTCCCTGTCGGCGCGTCCGGGTCGACCAACAGCCGCGGCCGCACCCCGCCGGCCAGCAGGGCCCGCTCGTGCCACTGCGCCGACTCCGCGCCCACCCGCGCGAGGAGGCGTACGTCGGCGAGCCCGGCGCGGGCGGCCCAGCAGGCCGCGTTGGCCCCTGCGCCGCCGGGCAGTGTGCGGATCCGGGCCGCCGTATCGGTGGCCGGAACCAGCGGTTCCGGGTGCACCGCCACCACGTCCGTCACCACGTCCCCGACGACCAGCAGCGCCCCCGATCCGGATCCGGAGCCGGAACCCGATCCGGAGCCGGAACCCGAGCCGGAGCCGGAACCCGAGCCCGGACCCGGACCGGATGCGGCATCCGGTCCCGGTCCCGGTGCCGGTCCCGGTCCCGGTCCCGGACCCGGACCTGCATCCTGTTCCCGCTGCGGTCCCGGATCCGGCCCCGCACCCCGCTCCGGCCCCGGGCCGGCCGTCGTCACTGTCGGGCCGCCCAGGCCCCGGCGATCCTGGCCCCGAGGGCCGCGTTGCCCCGTACCGCCGCCAGATTGGCCTCCAGCGAGGCCCCGCCCGTCGCCCGCACCAGGAAGCCCAGCAGGAACGGGGTCACCTCCTGCCCCGTGATCCCCCGCTTCCGGCACTCGTCGAGGGCCTGCGCCAGCACCCGGTCGTGCAGGCCCGGATCCAGCTGTTCCGCCTTTTCCACCGGGTTGGCCACCAGCAGCGCGGACTCCGGACCGGCCAGCAGGTCCTGAGCGGCCATCACCTCCGCCACCTCCTCCGGCCGGTGCACCGTCCAGTCCACCGGCTCGCCGGAACTGGCCAGGTAGAAGCCGGGGAAACGTTCCGTCCCGTACCCCACCACGGTCACCCCCAGCGTCTCCAGCCGCTGCAGCGTGGCAGGCACGTCCAGGATCGACTTCACCCCGGCGCACACCACCGTGATCCGCGTCCGCGCCAGCAGCCGCAGGTCCGCCGACTCGTCCTGGCTCTGCGTCCACTCCCGGTGTACGCCGCCCAGCCCGCCCGTGGCGAAGACCCGCAGACCGGCCCGCGCGGCCAGGAACGCCGTCGCCGACACCGTCGTCGCGCCGGTCGCGCCCGCCGCGACGGCGGGTGCCAGGTCCCGGTGGCCGAGCTTGCGCACCCCCTCGCCGCCCGCGATCCGCTCCAGCTGCTCCTTGTCCAGGCCCACGTGGGGCACCCCGTCCACGACCGCGATCGTGGCCGGAACGGCCCCCTCGGCGCGGACGATCGCCTCCAGTTCGGCGGCCACCGCAAGATTGCGGGGGCGCGGCAGGCCGTGCGTGATGATCGTGGACTCCAGGGCCACGACGGGCTGCCCCTGTCCCAGCGCCTCACGGACTTCCTCGGACAGGACGGGCGTGCCGGGCGGGGGCAGGGGTGCGGATGCTGTGTGCTGTGACATGCCCCCATCCCTGGCACGCGATCAGCACCGCCAAACGCGGCGCCCGCGCAGTGGCCGGTTGTCGCCGTCCCCGACAGGATGCCTCGCCCGGCGCGGCCGGGCCGGACACCGTGGCCACTCCGCGGCGGGTCCGGCCGCGCGACGCCGGCGCCCCATGAGCACCGGCGACCACGCCACCCGGCTGCCGCCGCCGCTGCGGCTCCCGCCTCCTTCGCCGTCTCCGTTCCGGACGATCCGGACGCCGACCCGGAGGCCGAGGAGCCGGACCCGGCCGGATCGTCTCCGGCAGCCCCGTCGTGACGGGCAAGGTGCTGTGGGAGTCCCCGGACGGCACGCTGGTGCGCGGCATCCGGCAGATCACCCCGGGGGTGGTCACGGACGTCGAGGCGAACGAGCTGTTCGCCGTCGTCAGCGGCCGCGCCACCGCCGAGGCCGAGGGCGGCGCGACCGTGGAGGTGGGGCCGTGGATCGGCCTGCGTGCTCCGTGAGGGCGAGTGGACCGCCCGGACCGTTCACGGGACGCTGCGCAAGGCCCACCACATCAGCTTCTGACGGCCGGATGGCGGCGCGCGGTGAACAGTGCGAGCACCGCCATCGGCAGCAGCAGCGAGGCCCCGATCGCGTTCAGCCAGCCGTAGCCCGCCTCCGCCATGACCAGGCCGGCCAGGGCCCCGCCGACGCCCGCGCAGGTGTTCATCGTCAGATCGCTCAGGCCCTGTACGGCGGCCCGGGCGCGGGTGGGCACCGAGTCGGTCAGCAGCGCCGAGCCGGACACCATGCCGGCCGACCAGCCGAGGCCCAGCAGGAACAGGCCGAGCGCGCTCTGCCCGTGGCGCGGGCCCGCGGTGCCCGCGAGCAGTGCGGCCACCGACAGCAGGCCGGCCGCCAGGCCGATCACGGACAGCCGCCCGAGCCGGTCCGACAGCCAGCCCATGACCGGCGAGAAGGCGAACATGCCGGCGATGTGCCCGCTGATCACCAGGCCGATGAGCTGGATGCCGGCGCCGTGGTGGCCGAGGTCGACCGGGGTCATCACCATGATCGAGACCATGGTGGTGTGTGACACCGCGACGGTGACCAGCGCGAGCCGCGCCCGAGGGGAGGCCTTGACGGCCGCGAAACCGGCGCGCACCGAGTGGCCCCCGCGGACGTGCTCCTCGGGCCCGGCCAGCGCCCGGGCCGTCAGCAGCGGGTCGGGCCGCAGGAGCACGGCGATCAGCGTGCCGGTGAGGACGAAGACGGCGCCGGCCCACAGGAAGGGGCCCGCCGTCTCGGGTATGGAGGTTCCGGCGAAGGTGCGGCTGGCCGGGGCGGAGAGGTTGGGGCCGAGCACCGCGCCGATGGTGGACGCCCAGACCACGACGGAGATGGCCCGGGCCCGGTGGTCCGGGGCGGCCAGGTCGGCGGCGGCGAACCGGGCCTGGAGGTTGGCGGAGGAGGCGGCTCCGAACGCGGCCATGCCGAGCATCAGCAGCGGGAAGCTGCGGATGGCGGCGGCCAGCACGACCAGGGCCGCGCCCGCGGCCCCGATCGCGTACCCGAGGACCAGGCCCGGCCTGCGGCCCCGCGCGGTCATCAGAGCGGCGAGGGGCAGCGAGACGAGCGCGGTGCCGACCACGGCGGCGGTGGAGGCGAGCCCGGACAGCGCCTCGGTGCCGCTGACCTCGGTGGCCAGGGCCGGGGTCAGGGCGATGCTGACGGGCACGCCGAGGCCGCCCAGGGTCTGGGAGGCGATCAGCACGGAGGAGGTGCGGCGGCGCAGGCGGGGCAGCTCGGCCGGGTCCACGGCCGGGACGGGCCGGCCGGTGCCGGTGCCCGTTCCGGTGCCGGGCGCGGCGCTCACTGCGGACGTCCCGTGCGGCGTGGCGGGAGGGGGGAGGGAGCGGCGGAACCTGGTGCGGCAGGAGTAGTCACCGCAGCAGTTTCCCACCCCTTACCCCTCGGTGGAACAGGGAGAACACCGCTCCGTGCCCTGCCCGGAGCCGGCCCGCCCGCCCTCAGAACAGCGGCTGCGGAAGCACCCCCTCCAGCGCCAGCAGGGCACGCTTGGTCTCCACCCCGCCGCCGAAGCCGCCGATCCCCCCGTCGTTCTCCACGACCCGGTGGCAGGCCACCACCAGCGGCAGCGGATTGGACCCCATGGCGTGGCCCACGGCCTGGGCCGCGCCCGGCTGCCCGACGCGGGCGGCCAGTTCCCCGTATCCGACGACCGACCCGTACGGCACCGAGCGGTCCAGCTCCTGCAGCACCGTCCGGTTGAAACCGGAGCTCAGGCGCCAGTCCAGCGGCAGCTCGAAGCGCCGCAGCGAGCCTTCGAAGTACGCGGAGAGCTGGCGTACCGGCTCGGCGAGCAGGACCTCCTCGCCCGGCTCCGGCCGCCGCGGGTCGGCGCCGAGCCGGGATATCAGCGCGCCGATCATCCGCTCGACCCGGTCCGGACCGGCATGGAACTCGACCCGGACCAGGCCCTCCGGGGTGGCGGCCAGCAGCAGGGGACCGATGTCGCTCGCGGCGACGGTCCATTCCAGGTGCGGCCCGCGCGGCCGCTCGGTGGTGTCCACCCCTCCACCGTACGGGCGGCCACCGACATCCCTGCCCCGACCGGTCGGCGCCCCCGACCGGTCGGCGCCCCCGACCGGTCGGCGCCCCCGATCAGTCGGCGAACCCGCCGATCACCGCCTGCCGCACCACGTCCGGGGCATTCGTGATGATCCCGTCGACGCCCATCCCCCGGACCTTCCGGGCGGTCACCGCGTCGTCCACGATCCAGGTGTCCACCTCCATCGTCTTGCCGTGGGCCCCCGCCAGGCCGTGCACGGCCGCCACCCACTCCGCCGTGATGGTGGTGTGCCAGGGGTTGATGCGGTCGGTGAACGCGGCGTATTTCGGCAGGTCGGCGACCTTCGGCGTGCCCAGGAAGGCCGTTTCGAGGTCCGGCCGCAGTTCGTGCACGAGGCGCACCGTGTCGGCGCTGAAGCTCTGCACGACCAGGCGGCGCTGCACGTGCCCCCGGTCCAGCCATCCGGCCTCGTCCAGGACCTCCAGGGTCTGCTTCTCGATCCCCGGGTAGAGCTCGGGCTTCTTGATCTCCAGCAGCAGCCGCTGCCGGTTGCGCTCGACCCGGGCCAGGTACTCCCGCAGGGTCGGCACCCGGGCGCCCGCGTACGCCGCGTCGAACCAGCTGCCCGCGTCGAGCTGCGCGATCTCCGCGGCCGTGAAGTCCCGCACCCGCCAGGGAGTGCGGTCCGGGAACACCTCCTCGGCGTTCGTGGTGCGGGCCAGGGTGTCGTCGTGGATCACGACCAGCTCTCCGTCCCGGGTGCGCTGGACGTCGTTCTCGACCCAGGCGAAGCCGAGCCGCAGTGCCGCGTCGACCGCGGCCAGCGTGTTCTCCGGGGCGTACGCCGAGGCCCCCCGGTGGGCGTACACGACGGGGCCCAGCATCCCCGGTCCGTCGGCGGCGGGGGACCGGGGCCCGGTGGCGGCGGCGGCCGTCCCGCCCAGCGCGGTGAGGGTGAAGCCCAGGAAGGCGGCGGCGGCCGCTGCGGAGGGTCGGACGTACATGTGCGTTCTTCTCCTCGGGTCGTGAACCCTGCTCCGGCGTCAAACGGGTGCAGAACGGCAGCCGTTGCCACGACGCAGCGTCTGCGGTGTCCGTTGAAGCGATCATGGGCTTGAAGATCACCGGGCCGCCACCGAACTACGACAAACGGACCAGAAAGGGGGAAGTGCGCCGGGCGCGCCGGAGACGGGCGGGCGTCCGGCCGTCCGCGGGGCCGCGCGGGTGCGTGAGTGTCAGTGGCGGGTCGTACGGTGGAGTCATGCGGCCCGTATCGAAGATCGAACGCACGGTGGCGCCTTTCGAGGTCGTCAGCTCCTACCAGCCCAGCGGTGACCAGCCGACGGCCATCGCCGAGCTGGAGAAGCGCATCCGCGCAGGTGAAAAGGATGTCGTCCTGCTGGGCGCGACCGGCACCGGCAAGTCGGCGACGACCGCCTGGATGATCGAGAAGCTCCAGCGGCCCACCCTGGTCATGGCGCCGAACAAGACGCTCGCCGCCCAGCTGGCGAACGAGTTCCGCGAGCTCCTGCCGAACAATGCCGTCGAGTACTTCGTCTCGTACTACGACTACTACCAGCCCGAGGCGTACGTACCGCAGTCGGACACCTACATCGAGAAGGACTCCTCGATCAACGAGGAGGTGGAGCGGCTGCGCCACTCCGCGACGAACTCGCTGCTCACCCGGCGGGACGTGGTCGTGGTCGCGTCCGTCTCCTGCATCTACGGCCTCGGGACGCCGCAGGAGTACGTCGACCGGATGGTCCCGCTCAAGGTCGGCGAGGAGATCGACCGGGACCGGCTGCTGCGCCGCTTCGTCGACATCCAGTACACCCGCAACGACATGGCCTTCACCCGCGGCACCTTCCGGGTCCGCGGCGACACCATCGAGATCTTCCCGGTCTACGAGGAACTGGCCGTCCGCATCGAGATGTTCGGGGACGAGATCGAGGCCCTGTCCACGCTGCACCCGCTGACCGGCGAGGTGATCAGCGAGGACCGCGAGCTGTACGTCTTCCCCGCCAGCCACTACATCGCGGGCCCCGAGCGCATGCAGAACGCGATCCGCGGCATCGAGACGGAGCTCGCCCAGCGCCTGGGGGAGCTGGAGAAGCAGGGCAAGCTGCTGGAGGCCCAGCGGCTGCGCATGCGCACCACCTACGACCTGGAGATGATGCAGCAGATCGGCTCCTGCTCCGGCATCGAGAACTACTCGCTCCACATGGACGGCCGCGAGCCCGGCTCCCCGCCGCACACCCTCCTCGACTACTTCCCGGACGACTTCCTCCTCGTCATCGACGAGTCGCACGTCACCGTGCCGCAGATCGGCGCCATGTACGAGGGCGACGCCTCGCGCAAGCGGACCCTCGTCGACCACGGCTTCCGGCTGCCGTCCGCGCTCGACAACCGGCCGTTGAAGTGGGAGGAGTTCCTGGAGCGGGTCGGCCAGACGGTCTACCTGTCGGCGACCCCCGGCCCGTACGAGCTCTCCCGCGGCGACGGCTTCGTCGAGCAGATCATCCGCCCCACCGGCCTCGTCGACCCCGAGGTCGTCGTCAAGCCCACCGAGGGGCAGATCGACGACCTGGTGCACGAGATCCGGCAGCGCGTCGAGCGGGACGAGCGCGTCCTGGTCACCACCCTCACCAAGAAGATGGCCGAGGACCTCACGGACTACTTCCTGGAGCTCGGCATCGCGGTGCGCTACCTGCACAGCGACGTCGACACGCTGCGCCGCGTCGAGCTGCTGCGCGAGCTGCGCGCCGGCGAGTACGACGTGCTGGTCGGCATCAACCTGCTGCGCGAGGGCCTGGACCTGCCCGAGGTGTCCCTGGTGGCGATCCTCGACGCCGACAAGGAGGGCTTCCTGCGCTCGGGCACCTCGCTGATCCAGACCATCGGCCGTGCGGCGCGCAACGTCTCCGGCCAGGTCCACATGTACGCGGACAAGATGACCCCGGCGATGGAGAAGGCCATCGAGGAGACCAACCGGCGCCGCGAGAAGCAGATCGCGTACAACAAGGCCAACGGGATCGACCCGCAGCCGCTCCGCAAGAAGATCAACGACATCGTCGCCACCCTCGCCCGCGAGGAGCTGGACACCGAGCAGCTGCTCGGCACCGGCTACCGCCAGGCGAAGGACGGCAAGGGCGCCAAGGCCCCCGTGCCCGCCCTGTCGGGCGTCAAGGCCGCGCCGGGCAAGGCGGCCAAGGCGACCAAGGGGGCCAAGGCGACCAAGGGCGCCGTGGCGGTCACGGATCGCCCGGCCGAGGAACTGGCCTCGCTCATCGAGCAGATGACCGAGCGGATGCGGGCCGCCGCGGCCGAGCTGCAGTTCGAGGTCGCGGCCCGGATCCGGGACGAGGTCAGCGAGCTGAAGAAGGAGCTGCGACAGATGAAGGAGGCGGGCCTCGCCTGACCCCCGCCGAGGTCAGTAGGGTTGGCAGCAGCCGCAGGTACACGCTGCCTGGGGGTGGCTATGGAAAGGGGACAGCGCGTGACGGTCAACTTGACCAAGGGTCAGGCCATCAGTCTGACGAAGGGTGACGGCGGCTCGCTGACGTCGGTCCGCATGGGGCTCGGCTGGCAGGCGGCCAAGCGCCGCGGCCTGTTCGGCTCGCGGACCCGGGAGATCGACCTCGACGCCTCGGCGGTGCTGTTCGCCGAGAAGCAGCCGGTGGACGTGGTGTTCTTCCGGCACCTGCAGAGCGACGACGGCTCGGTCCGGCACACCGGCGACAACCTGATCGGCGGCGCCGGCCAGGGCGGGGACGACGAGTCGATCCTCGTCGACCTCCAGCGCGTCCCGGTCCACATCGACCAGATCGTCTTCACGGTGAACTCGTTCACCGGACAGACGTTCCAGGAGGTGCAGAACGCGTTCTGCCGCCTCGTCGACGAGACCAACGGCCAGGAGCTGGCCCGTTACACCCTCGACGGCGGCGGCCAGTACACGGCGCAGATCATGGCCAAGGTGTCGCGCAGCGGCGGCGGCTGGCAGATGACGGCCCTGGGCGAGGCGGCCAACGGCCGCACGTTCCAGGACCTGATGCCGGCGATCGTGCCGCACCTGTAAGCAGTACACGGCGGAACGGAAGAGCAAGGCACGGGGGAGGGCTGCACGATGACGGCCGAACTGGTCCGGGGGCAGAACCACCCCCTGTCCCAGAGCCGGGTGGAGATCAGGGTCACGGCGGGCGCACCGGTGCTCGCCCTGGCTGCCGTCTACGACGCCGAGGGCCGGGTCGGCGGGCCCGGCGCGCTGGCCCGCCCCGGCTCCTCGGCCCCGCCCGGGCTGCAGGCGCCCGGTCCCGCGGCGGGCGAGCACCGCTTCGCGGTCGACCTCGGCGCCGTCGGGCCCGGGGCGGACCAGATCAAGGTGGTGCTCGTGCTGCCGCCCGGGGGCCCGGCCCGGTTCGGGGCGATCCCGGCCCCGTACGTGGCCGTGGCCGCCCCGGATGGGGATGTGCTCGCAGGGTACGCGCTGACCGGCCTGGACCCGGAGACCGCCGTCGTCGCCGTGGAGCTGTACCGCCGCCAGGGCGCCTGGAAGGTCCGCGCCGTCGGCCAGGGCTACGCCGGCGGGCTCGCCGCGCTGCTCGCCGACGCCGGGCTGGGCGCCCCGGCGGCCGCGGATCTGGCCTCCGCGGTGGCGGGTCCGGCCGCGGCGGACGGCCGTGCGCCCACACCCGTGCAGGCCGCGACCGTGCCCACTCCGCCGCAGGGCCTCATGGTCCCCGGGCCGACCGGCTCGACGGGGCCGGGGCCGGCCGGGCCGACGGGGCCGACGGGTCGGCCGGATCCGGAGGCGGTCGCCGCCCCGGCCTCCGGCACCCCGTACCCGGGCACACCCGGCCCTGCCCCGGCTGCCGGACCCGCGGACTCCCCGGGCGGTCCGCCGACCGTCGACTACGTGCACCCGCGCCGCCGCCGCACCACCGGCGAGCCGCCCGAGCCGGCGCCCGCCGTCGCTGCCGGCCGGCCCGGGGAGCCGCCGGCCCCCGTCGCGGGCGACGCCTCCGGCTGGTCCATGGACGAGCGGCTCTACAACCAGGTCTGGGGCATGTTCGAGGACCTGGCCCGGACGGTCGCGGCGTACCGCAGCGCCTGCGACTTCGCCGACTCCCGGCTCGACCGCGAGCTCGACCAGGCCCTGTCCGACCCCCGCGACCGCGCGGCCGGCGCCTCTGCGCAGGCGGCGGCCCGGGCCCGCCGCGAGGAACTCGTCGCCCAGGCCAAGACCGCCCTCGACCGGGACCTCGCCCAGCTGGCCGCCGAGTCCGACGTGGTCGAACCGGCCCTGCCGGCCGCGTACGCCCGCTGGTCCAACCCGGTCTGGCAGGGGCTCGCGCTGCCCGAGGAGGCCCCGATGGCCCTGCGCCTCGGGGACCTGCACCTGCCGGAGCGGCCCGGTCTGCGGATCCCCATGCTCGTCCGGGTCCCGCTGGAGCGGGGCCTGTGGATCGACAACGGCCGCACCGGCTCCGAGGCCGCGATGGCCACCGACACCGACCGGCTCCGCAAGGCCGCCATGGACATGGCCGTCGCGCACGCGGCGCGGCTGCTCGCCGTCCACCCCGCCGGCCGGTTCTCGGTCCACGTCATCGATGCGGCCGGGGCCGGGGCCGCCTCCCTCGGCCCGCTCGTGCACGCCGGCGTGCTCGCCGCGCCGCCCGCCGCCGGGGCCGCCGGGGTCTCCGAGACACTGGCGAGGCTGACCCGCCGGGTGGACCTCGTGCAGATGGCGCTGCGGGCCGGGGCGCCGGAGGAGCTGCCGCCCGACGTGGACACGGCCGAGCAGCTGCTGATCGTGCACGACTTCCCGCACGGCTTCGACGACCGGGCCGTCACACAGCTGCGCTACCTCGCCGACGAGGGCCCGGCGGTCGGCGTGCACCTGCTGCTGGTCGCCGACCGGGACGAGGCCTCGGCGTACGGGCCCCTGCTGGACCCGCTGTGGCGCTCGCTGATGCGGCTGACGCCGGTGCCCGACGACCACCTCTCCGACCCGTGGGTCGGCCATCACTGGACCTTCGAACCGGACCTGCCGCCGCCCGGCAGCCTGGTGCTGGAGGAGGTGCTGCAGCGGGTCGCCACGGCCCGCCGCCATGCCCGCCCGTGACCAGTCCTTGGTCTTCCCTTTACCTTTTCGGCCTTCGGTGGATACCCTGGTGCGTGCGGAGGGGAGTATTCCTGCTTTCCTGCTACGGCGTGCCCGTCAGTACGGACCCATGGGTGGTCCCGGGGCGCCGGCCCACGGCCTCCAGGCCGCCAGGGTGGAAGAGACCTCCGGCAGCGATGTCGCTGACCTGTGTGCCAAGCCATCTGCCGGAGGCCTGAACCATGGATGTTTCGTTGAACGTGTGGGTGCTGACCATTCTCGGTCTGTGCATCCTCATCGGCGCCGATTTCTTCATCGGCCGCAAACCGCACGACGTGTCGATCAAGGAAGCGGGCACCTGGACCGTCGTATGGATCGTCCTCGCCGCGCTCTTCGGCCTCGGCCTGCTGTACTTCGGCAACGCCCAGGCCTCCCAGGAGTTCTTCGCCGGCTTCATCACCGAGAAGTCCCTGAGCGTCGACAACCTCTTCGTCTTCGTCCTGATCATGGCGAAGTTCTCGGTGCCCTCGCAGCTCCAGCAGCGCGTGCTGCTCATCGGCGTGCTGATCGCCCTGGTCCTGCGCGCGGTCTTCATCGCCGCCGGCGCCGCGATCATCACCACCTTCTCCTGGGTCTTCTACCTCTTCGGCGCCTTCCTGATCTACACCGCCTGGAAGCTCATCCAGGAGGCCCGCGCCGACGAGGGCGAGGACGAGTTCGAGGAGAACCGCCTCCTGAAGTCGATCGAGAAGAAGTTCGGCGTCGCCGACAAGTACCACGGCACCAAGCTGTTCATCACGAGCAACGGCAAGCGCATCCTCACCCCGCTGATGGTGGTCATGCTCGCCATCGGCACCACCGACGTGCTGTTCGCCCTGGACTCGATCCCCGCGATCTTCGGCCTCACCCAGGACCCCTACATCGTCTTCACGGCCAACGCCTTCGCCCTGATGGGTCTGCGCCAGCTGTACTTCCTGATCGGCGGCCTGCTCAAGAAGCTGGTCCACCTCAGCTACGGCCTGTCCGTCATCCTCGGCTTCATCGGCGTCAAGCTGGTCCTCCACGCCCTGCACGAGTCCGGGATCCACGTCCCGCAGATCTCCATCCCGGTCTCCCTGGGCGTCATCTGCGGTGTCCTCGTCACCACCACCGTCACCAGCCTGATGGCCTCGAAGAAGCAGGCGGCCGCCGAGGCGGCCGCCCGCCGGGACGACGAGCCGGCCCAGGAGGGCATCAAGGCCTGACGCCGGCGCGGTACGGCAGGCCCCGGCCCGGGGCTACACGGGGGCGGTCGCTTCGGCCGCCCCCGTATCCGCGTGCGCGGCCCGCCGCACCGCCTCCGGGCTGGTCTCCGGCAGCAGTGCGAAGCAGACCAGGCTCACCAGTCCGATCCCGCCCAGGTAGGCCGCCACGCCCCACGGCGGACCCGAGCCGTCCGCCAGCGCCGTCGCCACGACGGGTGTCAGCGCCCCGCCCAGCACCCCGCCCAGGTTGTAGCCGACGGCCGCGCCCGTGCAGCGGATCCGCGGGGCGTACAGCTCCGGCAGGTACGCGCCGATCACCGCCAGCACCGTCCCGATGCACAGCAGCGCGCCGACCGCGCCCACCGCCATCGGCACCGCGTCGGCCGTCCCCAGCAGTGCCACGAAGGGGAACATCCACAGCGCGCAGGCCGCACAGCCGGCCAGGCACAGCGGGCGGCGCCCCCAGCGGTCGCCGAGGACCGCCGCCACCGGCGTCCACAGGGCCATGATGCCGACCCCGGTCATGATGCAGACCAGCATCGTGGTGCGGTCCGCCCCGAGGCGCTCGGTGCCGTACGCGAGGGACCAGGTGGTGACCCCGTAGAAGACCGCGTACGCCGCGGCCAGCGCCCCGCCGGTCAGCAGGATCAGCCGCCAGTGCCCGCGCACCACCTCCGACAGCGGGGCCTCGGCCCGCTGCCCGGACTCGGCGAGCGCACGGAACTGCGGGGTCTCCTCGACGGAGCGGCGCAGCCACAGCCCGGCCAGGGCCAGCAGCCCCGCCGCCCAGAACGGCAGCCGCCAGCCCCACGCGGCGAACTGGGCTTCGGTCAGCGTCGCGGACAGCGCGAGGGTGATGCCGTTGGCCAGCAGGAAGCCCACCGACGGGCCCACCTGCGGGAAACTCGTCCACAGTCCGCGCCGCCCCTCGGGGGCGTGCTCGGCGGTCACCAGGACCGCCCCGCCCCATTCGCCGCCGAGGCCGAGGCCCTGGAGGAAGCGGAGCGCGAGCAGCAGTACCGGCGCGGCCGGCCCGATGGAGGCGTACGTGGGCACGCAGCCGACCGCCACCGTCGCCAGGCCGGTCAGCAGCAGCGAGGCGAGCAGCACCGGACGCCGCCCGTACCGGTCGCCGACGTGCCCGAAGAGCGCCGAGCCCAGCGGGCGGGCGAGGAAGCCGACCCCGAACGTCCCGAAGGCGGCCAGGGTGCCGGCGAGCGGGGAGAACGAGGGGAAGAAGAGCGGGCCGAGGACCAGGGCCGCGGCCGTGCCGTAGACGAAGAAGTCGTAGAACTCGATGGCGGTGCCGGCGAGCGCGGCCGACGCGAGGCGCAGCATCGACGGGGATCGGGGAACCGGGGACGGGGAGGGATCCTGTTGCATGGTGCAGCAGTTACCCCTCCCCGCACCGCCGGGACGTGCGTCCGGTCATCTTCGACCGGAACGAGTGCACGGCGCCCGAAGGGTGACCGAGACCTACCAGCCGCGCTCGCGCCACTCGGCCAGATGCGGCCGCTCGGCACCGAGCGTGGTGTCGTTGCCGTGGCCCGGGTAGACCCAGGTCTCGTCCGGGAGCCGACCGAAGAGCTTCTGCTCCACGTCGTCGAGGAGGCTCGCGAAGGCCTTCGGGTCGTCGTGGGTGTTGCCGACGCCGCCGGGGAAGAGGCAGTCCCCCGTGAACACGTGCGCGTGCCCGTGCGGGTCGTCGTAGACGAGGGCGATCGAGCCGGGGGTGTGCCCGACCAGGTGCCGGGCGGTCAGCTCCACCCGGCCGACCCGGATCACGTCCCCGTCCCCGACGGGCACGTCGGTGGGCACCGGGATGCCCTCGGCGTCGAGGGCGCCGGCGTACGTCCGCGCGCCGGTCGCGTCGACCACCTCCCTCAGGGCCCCCCAGTGGTCGCCGTGCCGGTGCGTGGTGACGACGGACGCGATGCCGTCGTCACCGATCAGGTTCAGCAGCGTCCGGGGTTCGGCGGCCGCGTCGATCAGCAGCTGCTCGCCGGTGGCCCGGCACCGCAGCAGGTAGGCGTTGTTGTCCATGGGACCCACCGCGACCTTGGAGATCATCAGGTCCGCGAGTTCGTGTACGTCGGCGGGACCGCCGACCTTGACCGCTCCGGTGTACGTCATGTGCTGATCCTAGAGCGGCGGGAGGGCTGGGAGGGGGCCGCCCGAGGTGGTCAGGGAGGCGCCCTTGTCGCCGCGGCCGGCCAGCCAGGCCAGCAGTGCGGCGGCCGGGCCGGAGACGGTCAGGGCCGGCTCCCCGGCCGCGCCCGTGCGCCAGGTGCGGCCGTCGTCGGCGGCCAGGGCGGTCGGCGGGACCTCGGGACGGTCGGACCAGCGGTCCGCGAGGAAAGCGATCTCGCGGCCGGTGAACTCCTCCGGGAGGTCCTCCAGCCCGTACCCGACGTTCAGGTCGACGTGGTGCAGCTCGACCTCGACGAGACGGCGGAACGGCACGTTCGCGGCGACGTCGGTGACACCGTTGCGGAGCTCGACGGTGCGGGACCAGTCCTGGTCGCCCTCGGTCTGCGCCATGAAGCGGTCGTGGCTGGCGCGCAGGTCGGCGAGCTGCTCCGGGAGGGGGCGGCCGGAGCCCTGCTCGATGTCCTTGTCACGGGCCTCGGCGCTGTCGTACATGGGCCGCCCGGCGAAGACGTTGACGAGGGCGTCGGCGTTGCGCGAGAGGTGGGCGAGCACGTGGCCGCGGGTCCAGCCCGGGAGGTGTGACTGCCCGGCCAGGGCGGCGTTGTCCAGGTGTGCGGCGGCGGTCAGCAGCCGGTCCGTGGCCTCACGTACGCATTGCAGGTCGTGCACATGATCGGTCATGGGGCCGAGCCTAAGCGCTCCGGTGGAGTCCGGTCATGAAACCGCGGTCCGGTGGGGGTCGGCGCGCAGTTCCCCGCGCCCCTGCGGAGGGCGGTACGGGACCTCGGCCACACGAACGGGTGAAGCGGTGGCCGGAGTGCCGTAAATCGAATGCGCGTGCTATACGCTCGGAAGTCCAGCCTGACTCCGTCAGCTCGACCCCAATGCAGAGGCGCCCCCCATACCCTGGGACGGGGGCCCGTGCCCCCGTTCTCTCAAGAAAGGTGCGGACCGGCGTGACCGACCGACTCATCGTTCGTGGCGCTCGCGAGCACAACCTCAAGAACGTCTCGCTCGACCTGCCCCGCGATTCGCTCATCGTCTTCACCGGTCTGTCCGGGTCCGGCAAGTCCTCCCTGGCCTTCGACACGATCTTCGCCGAGGGCCAGCGCCGCTACGTCGAGTCGCTCTCGTCGTACGCCCGCCAGTTCCTGGGCCAGATGGACAAGCCCGACGTGGACTTCATCGAGGGCCTCTCCCCGGCGGTCTCGATCGACCAGAAGTCGACCTCCCGCAACCCCCGCTCGACGGTCGGCACCATCACCGAGGTCTACGACTACCTCCGCCTGCTCTTCGCGCGCATCGGCAAGCCCCACTGCCCCGAGTGCCGCCGACCGATCTCGCGGCAGTCGCCGCAGGCGATCGTCGACAAGGTGCTCGCACTGCCCGAGGGCAGCCGCTTCCAGGTGCTCTCGCCGCTGGTGCGCGAGCGCAAGGGCGAGTTCGTCGACCTCTTCGCGGACCTGCAGACCAAGGGCTACAGCCGGGCCCGGGTGGACGGGGAGACCATCCAGCTCTCCGAGCCGCCGAAGCTGAAGAAGCAGGAGAAGCACACCATCGAGGTGGTCGTCGACCGCCTCACCGTCAAGGACAGCGCCAAGCGCCGGCTCACCGACTCCGTGGAGACCGCCCTCGGCCTCTCCGGCGGCATGGTGATCCTGGACTTCGTCGACCTCGCCGAGGACGACCCCGAGCGCGAGCGGATGTTCTCCGAGCACCTCTACTGCCCGTACGACGACCTGTCCTTCGAGGAGCTGGAGCCGCGCTCCTTCTCCTTCAACTCGCCCTTCGGCGCCTGCCCCGAGTGCACCGGCATCGGCACGCGCATGGAGGTGGACCCGGAGCTGATCGTCCCGGACGAGGAGAAGTCCCTCGACGAGGGCGCCGTCTCACCCTGGTCGCTCGGCCACACCAAGGACTACTTCCAGCGGCTCATCGGCGCCCTCGCCGGCGAGCTGGGCTTCCGTACGGACATCCCCTGGGCCGGCCTGCCGCTGCGGGCCAGGAAGGCCCTGCTGTACGGGCACAAGACGCAGATCGAGGTCCGCTACCGCAACCGCTACGGGCGCGAGCGCGCGTACACCACGGCCTTCGAGGGCGCGGTGCCGTTCGTCCGGCGCCGGCACGCGGAGTCCGAGAGCGACGCCAGCCGCGAGCGCTTCGAGGGCTACATGCGCGAGGTGCCCTGCCCCACCTGCGAGGGGACCCGGCTCAAGCCGATCGTGCTCGCGGTGACGGTGATGGAGAAGTCCATC
The DNA here is from genome assembly GCF_013401435.1 of Streptomyces sp. BR123. Lineage (GTDB taxonomy): Bacteria > Actinomycetota > Actinomycetes > Streptomycetales > Streptomycetaceae > Streptomyces. The sequence continues at coordinate 47,834 of NZ_JACBGN010000006.1, read as the reverse complement.
GCCGAGGTCGCCGCGATGTCGATCAGCGAGTGCGCGGAGTTCCTCGGCCGGCTCCGGCTCGACGCCCGCGACAAGAAGATCGCCGAGCGGGTCCTGAAGGAGGTCAACGAGCGGCTCCGCTTCCTGGTCGACGTGGGCCTGGACTACCTGTCGCTGAACCGCGCCGCCGGCACCCTGTCGGGCGGTGAGGCCCAGCGCATCCGACTGGCCACCCAGATCGGCTCCGGCCTGGTCGGCGTGCTGTACGTGCTGGACGAACCCTCCATCGGGCTCCACCAGCGCGACAACCACCGGCTCATCGAGACCCTCGTCCGGCTGCGCGACATGGGCAACACCCTGATCGTCGTCGAGCACGACGAGGACACCATCAAGACCGCCGACTGGGTCGTCGACATCGGCCCGGGCGCCGGCGAGCACGGCGGCAAGGTCGTGCACAGCGGCTCGCTCAAGGAGCTCCTGGACAACAGCGCCTCCATGACCGGGCAGTACCTGTCCGGCAAGCGGTCCATCGCCGTGCCGGACGTGCGCCGCCCCGTCAACGGGGACCGCAAGCTCACGGTCCACGGGGCCAAGGAGAACAACCTGCGGGACATCGACGTGTCCTTCCCGCTGGGCGTGCTCACGGCCGTCACGGGCGTATCGGGCTCGGGCAAGTCGACGCTGGTCAACGACATCCTGTACACGCACCTGGCGCGCGAGCTGAACGGCGCCCGCTCGGTGCCGGGCCGGCACACCCGGGTCGAGGGCGACGACCTCGTCGACAAGGTCGTGCACGTCGACCAGTCGCCGATCGGCCGTACCCCGCGGTCCAACCCGGCCACGTACACGGGTGTCTTCGACCACGTCCGCAAGCTGTTCGCCGAGACGATGGAGGCGAAGGTGCGCGGCTACCTGCCGGGCCGCTTCTCCTTCAACGTCAAGGGCGGCCGCTGCGAGAACTGCTCCGGCGACGGCACGATCAAGATCGAGATGAACTTCCTGCCGGACGTGTACGTCCCGTGCGAGGTCTGCCACGGCGACCGGTACAACCGGGAGACGCTGGAGGTCCACTACAAGGGCAAGTCCATCGCCGAGGTCCTCAACATGCCGATCGAGGAGGCGCTGGAATTCTTCGAGGCGGTCCCGACGATCGCCCGGCACCTGAAGACGCTGACCGAGGTCGGCCTCGGGTACGTCCGGCTCGGCCAGTCCGCGCCGACGCTGTCCGGCGGTGAGGCGCAGCGGGTGAAGCTGGCGTCGGAGCTGCAGAAGCGGTCGACGGGGCGGACGGTCTACGTCCTGGACGAGCCGACGACCGGCCTGCACTTCGAGGACATCTCGAAGCTGATCAAGGTGTTGTCGGGGCTGGTGGACAAGGGGAACTCGGTGATCGTCATCGAGCACAACCTGGACGTCATCAAGACCGCGGACTGGGTCATCGACATGGGCCCGGAGGGCGGCTACGGCGGCGGACTCGTCGTCGCCGAGGGCACCCCCGAGCAGGTGGCGTCCGTGGGCGACAGCCACACCGGCAAGTTCCTGCGCGACATCCTCGGCGCGGAGCGGATCTCCGACGCGGCCCCGGCCGCCGTCCCGGCGAAGAAGACGACCACCAGGAAGACGGCCACGGCCCGGAAGACGACCGCGGCCAAGAAGACCGCGGCCCGAGCCCGCAAGGCGTAGCCGCGCCCGCTGCGGTCGGCGGCAGCCCGGCGCCGACCGGCCCCGCCCCTGCCCGGGACACCCCGGGCAGGGGCGGGGCCGTACACGCGCACACCCTCCGGGCCGTGCTCCGCGACGACGCTCAGCCGAGTTCGGCCGCGTACGGCGGCTCGGCTCCCGGCCGGGTACAGGCCAGCGCCGCCGCGCGGGCGGCATAGGCCAGCACCTCCGGCCAGTCCACCGCGCCGCCGGGGCCCCCGGCCGCAGCCGCCAGCCGGTGCAGCAGCGCCGCGCTGGCCGTGTCGCCCGCGCCGATCGTGTCCGCCACCGCCACCGCCGGCGAGGCCACCGTGTACCGGGCGCCCTCCCGCGTCCACACGCTCATCCCCTGCGCCCCGCGGGTGAGCACCACCGCCGACGGCCCCGCCGCCAGCCAGTCCGCCACCCGCCCGCCCAGCCAGTCGGCATCGTCCTCCGACAGCTTGAGCACCGACACCGACGGCAGCCAGCCCAGGAACCGGGCCCGGTACGCCGCCGGATCCGCCACCAGCGCCGGGCGCACGTTCGGGTCCAGCAGGGTCAGCAGCCCGCGCCCGGCCTCCCGGCGCAGCAGGGCCTCGTACGCACTCGCGCCCGGCTCCAGCACGAGCGAGCAGGTGCCGAGCGCCAGGGCCCGGGCCCCCCGCGGCAGCGCCCCGGGCAGCCGGAACAGCCGGTCCGCGGTGCCCTCCGCGTAGAAGCCGTACGCCGCCGAGCCGTCCGGGCCCACCGAGGGGACGGCCAGCGTGGTGGGCTCCGGCCCGCGCTGCACCAGCGAGCAGTCCACCCCGGCCGCCCGCAGCCCGGCCAGCAGGCCCTCCCCGAACCCGTCGGACGACACCCGGGAGCAGAAGGCGACCTCGGCGCCGAGCCGGCCCAGTGCCACGGCCGTGTTGTACGGCCCCCCGCCCGGGCGCGGCAGCAGCGCACCCGGCGGCTGCGCCACGGGGACAAGGTCGATCAGGGCCTCTCCACCGACGACGATCACGCGGGGAAGGTATCCCATCCGCCGCCGGTATCGTCGGAGGGGTCTGAAACCCCCATGCTCACGCCAGGAGAACCGCATGCCCGCGCCGCAGCCCGCAGCCGCCCGCCGTACCGTGCTCAAGGGCGCCGCCGCGATCGTCGGAGCCGCCGGGGCCGGGGCGGCGCTCACCGCCTGCTCCACCGAGACCAACAGCGGCGCCGGCTCCCCGGCCGTCCCCACCGCCCCGGTGGAACTGGGCGCCGCCTCCGAGGTGCCGGTCGGGGGCGCGAAGCTGTACCGGGAGCGGAAGGTCGTCGTCAGCTGTCCGGCGGAGGGCCAGTACAAGGCGTTCAGCGCGCAGTGCACGCACGCCGGCTGCGTCCTGGACAAGATCGTCGAGGGGCAGGGCAACTGCCCTTGCCACGGCAGCCGCTTCGATGTCGCCACCGGGAGGGTGCTGCGCGGGCCGGCCACCGATCCGCTGCCGGCGGTTCCGGTCCGGGCCGAGGGCGGCAAGCTGATCGCCGGCTGAGCCCCGCCGAGCCGTTGCGTTCCGCCCGGGCGGGGGTGCCGTGCCGGCTGCGGGCCGACCATGGCCGTCCCCCCAGTTCCCCGCGCCCCGGCGGGGCGCCCCGCCGGGGCGCGGGGAACTGCGCGGACGGGGGGCGCGAAGCGTGGGGGCGCGGGGCATGTGGGTTGTCGGTGGGCGACAGTAGGGTGGCGGCATGGCCGACCCTTCCAGCTACCGTCCCCAGCCGGGACAGATCCCGGACTCCCCGGGCGTCTACCGATTCCGTGACGAGCACCGCCGGGTGATCTACGTCGGGAAGGCCAAGAGCCTGCGCCAGCGCCTGGCGAACTACTTCCAGGACGTGGCCGGGCTCCACCCCCGTACGGCCACGATGGTCACCACCGCCGCCTCCGTCGAGTGGACCGTGGTGTCCACCGAGGTCGAGGCGCTCCAGCTGGAGTACTCCTGGATCAAGGAGTACGACCCCCGGTTCAACGTCAAGTACCGGGACGACAAGAGCTACCCGTCCCTCGCCGTGACCATGAACGAGGAGTTCCCGCGGGTCCAGGTCATGCGGGGGCCCAAGAAGAAGGGCGTGCGGTATTTCGGGCCGTACGCGCATGCCTGGGCCATCCGCGAGACCGTCGACCTGATGCTCCGGGTGTTTCCCGTGCGGACCTGCTCGGCCGGGGTGTTCAAGCGGTCCGCGCAGATCGGCCGGCCCTGCCTGCTCGGCTACATCGGGAAGTGCTCCGCGCCCTGCGTCGGCCGGGTCAGCGCCGAAGAGCACCGGGAACTGGCCGAGGACTTCTGCGACTTCATGGCCGGCCGGACGGGGGCCTACCTCTCCCGGCTCGAAGCGCAGATGCACGAGGCCGCCGAGGAGATGGAGTACGAGAAGGCGGCCCGGCTGCGGGACGACATAGGGGCGCTGCGCCGCGCCATGGAGAAGAACGCGGTCGTACTGGCGGACGCCACCGACGCCGATCTGATCGCGGTCGCCGAGGACGAGCTCGAAGCCGCCGTCCAGATCTTCCACGTGCGCGGCGGCCGGGTCCGCGGCCAGCGCGGCTGGGTCACCGACAAGGTCGAGGCCGTCGACACGGCCGGGCTCGTCGAGCACGCCCTGCAGCAGCTGTACGGGGAGGAGACCGGCGAGGCCGTCCCCAAGGAGGTGCTCGTCCCGGCCCTGCCCGAGGACGAGACCGCCCTCGGGCAGTGGCTCGCGGAGCGGCGCGGCTCCCTGGTGAGCCTGCGCGTGCCGCAGCGCGGGGACAAGAAGGCCCTGATGGAGACCGTCCACCGCAACGCCCTCCAGGCCCTGGCCCTGCACAAGACGAAGCGCGCGGCCGACCTCACCACCCGCTCCCGGGCCCTGGAGGAGATCGCCGAGGCCCTCGACCTCGACAGTGCCCCGCTGCGCATCGAGTGCTTCGACATCTCGCACCTCCAGGGCGACGACGTGGTGGCGTCCATGGTCGTCTTCGAGGACGGGCTCGCACGCAAGAGCGAGTACCGGCGCTTCCAGATCAGGTCCTTCGCGGGCCAGGACGACGTCCGCTCCATGCACGAGGTCGTCTCCCGCCGCTTCCGCCGCTACCTCCAGGAGAAGCTCAAGACCGGCGAGTGGTCTCCCGAGGACGGGGACGGGCATGTGGACGGGATGGCCGAGCAGGCGCCGGACGACGGGCGGCCCAAGCGCTTCGCCTACCCGCCGCAGCTCGTCGTGGTCGACGGCGGGCAGCCGCAGGTGGCCGCCGCCCGGAGGGCCCTGGAGGAGCTCGGCATCGACGACGTCGCCGTGTGCGGGCTGGCCAAGCGGCTTGAGGAGGTCTGGCTGCCCGGCGAGGACGACCCCGTCGTCCTGCCCCGCACCAGCGAGGGCCTGTACCTGCTCCAGCGGGTGCGTGACGAAGCCCACCGGTTCGCCATCCAGTACCAGCGCAGCAAGCGCGGCAAACGGCTCAAGGCAGGTCCGCTGGACGAGGTGCCCGGGCTCGGCGACACGCGCAAGCAGGCCCTGATCAAGCACTTCGGTTCGGTGAAGAGGCTCCGGCAGGCGACAATCGACCAGATCTGCGAGGTCCCGGGCATAGGACGCAAGACGGCCGAGACCGTGGCCGCGGCCCTCGCCCAGGCGGCCCCCGCCGCTCCTGCCGTCAACACGGCGACAGGGGAGATCATTGAGGATGAGAGCCCCGCGCCGGCGGTGGGGCCACCGCCCGGCGGCAGCCGGGGGACATCGTCCGAACGGGGGACCGATCAATGACCGAGCACGAGACCGAGTACGACCGAGACGGAGCACAGGTGAGTACGGGCACGACACCAGAGCCCGGCGAGAGCGCCGAGGCCGCCATCCCCGAGCTGGTGATCATCTCCGGGATGTCCGGGGCCGGCCGCAGCACCGCGGCGAAGTGCCTGGAGGACCTCGGCTGGTTCGTCGTGGACAACCTTCCGCCGGCGCTGATCCCCACGATGGTGGAGCTCGGCGCCCGCTCGCAGGGCAACGTGGCGCGGATCGCCGTCGTCGTCGACGTCCGCGGACGCCAGTTCTTCGACGCCCTGCGCGAGTCGCTCGCCGACCTGGAGCTGCGCGGGGTCACCCGGCGCATCGTGTTCCTGGAGTCCTCCGACGAGGCCCTGGTGCGCCGCTTCGAGTCGGTCCGCCGCCCGCACCCCCTCCAGGGCGACGGCCGCATCGTCGACGGCATCGCCGCCGAGCGCGACCTGCTGCGCGAGCTGCGGGGCGACGCCGACCTGGTGATCGACACGTCCAGCCTGAACGTGCACGAGCTGCGCGCCAAGATGGACGCCCGGTTCGCCGGCGACGAGGAGCCGGAGCTGCGGGCCACCGTCATGTCCTTCGGCTACAAGTACGGCCTGCCCGTCGACGCCGACCTCGTCGTCGACTGCCGCTTCATCCCCAACCCGCACTGGGTGCCCGAGCTGCGGCCCTTCACCGGCCTCAACCCGGAGGTGTCGGGCTACGTCTTCAGCCAGCCGGGGTCCAAGGAGTTCCTGGACCGCTACACGGAGCTGCTCCAGCTCATCGCCGCGGGCTACCGCCGCGAGGGCAAGCGGTACGTGACCATCGCCGTCGGCTGCACGGGCGGCAAGCACCGCAGCGTCGCCATGTCCGAGAAGCTCGCCGCCCGCCTCGCCTCCGAAGGGGTCGAGACCGTCGTGGTCCACCGGGACATGGGGCGCGAGTGACCGGACGCACCCTGAGGCTGCGCCGCCTGCGCCGCCTCACCTCGGGGCGGGGCGAGGACATCGCCGGCCGCACCGCGCCGCGCCGCGGCGCGGCCTCCAAGGGGGCCGCCCCCAAGGTCGTCGCCCTCGGCGGCGGCATGGGGCTGTCGGCCTCCCTGGCCGCCCTGCGCCGGATCACCGGCGAGCTCACGGCCGTGGTCACCGTCGCCGACGACGGCGGATCCAGCGGCCGGCTGCGCGAGGAACTCGGTGTGCTCCCGCCCGGCGACCTGCGCAAGGCACTGGCCGCCCTGTGCGGCGACGACGACTGGGGGCAGACCTGGGCCCGCGTCATCCAGCACCGCTTCCAGTCGGCGGGCGCCCTCCACGAGCACGCGGTGGGCAACCTGCTGATCGTGGCCCTGTGGGAGCAGCTCGGCGACCCCGTCCAGGCCCTGGACCTGGTCGGCAGGCTGCTCGGCGCGCAGGGCCGGGTCCTGCCGATGTCGGCGGTGCCGCTGGAGCTCCAGGCCATGGTCAGGGGCCACGACCCGGCCCGGCCCGCGGACGTCGACACCGTCCGCGGGCAGGCCACCGTCGCCACCACCCCCGGCGAGGTGCTGTCGGTGCAGGTCGTGCCGGGTGATCCGCCGGCCGTGCCCGAGGCCGTCGCCGCGGTCCTGGACGCGGACTGGGTGGTGCTGGGCCCCGGATCCTGGTTCTCTTCCGTGATCCCGCACCTGCTGGTGCCGGAGCTGCTCGACGCGCTGATGGAGACCAAGGCCAGGCGGGTCCTCTCGCTGAACCTGGCTCCGCAGCCCGGCGAAACAGAGGGCTTCTCTCCGCAGCGTCATTTGGAGGTTTTGGCCCGACACGCCCCTAAACTCGCCCTGGACGTGGTGCTGGCCGACCAGGCCGCCGTGCCCGACCGCGAGTCCCTCGCCGATGCCGCGCAGCGCTTCGGTGCCGCGGTCGAGCTGGCGCCGGTGGCCAGGGAGGACGGCTCCCCGAAGCACGACCCGGAGCTGCTGGCCGCCGCGTACGACCGTATTTTTCGGATGCATGGAAGGATCGGCCCATGGCGATGACGCCAGCGGTGAAGGATGAGATCTCCCGGCTCCCCGTCACCCGGACCTGCTGCAGGAAGGCGGAGGTCTCGGCGATCCTTCGGTTCGCGGGCGGGCTGCACCTGGTGAGCGGCCGGATCGTCATCGAGGCGGAGCTGGACACCGGGATCGCCGCCCGGCGCCTGCGCAAGGACATCCTGGAGATCTTCGGCCACTCGTCGGACCTGGTGGTCATGGCCCCGGGCGGCCTGCGCCGCGGCAGCCGGTACGTCGTCCGGGTCGTGGCCGGGGGCGACCAGCTGGCCCGCCAGACGGGGCTCGTGGACGGCCGCGGCCGTCCGATCCGGGGTCTTCCCCCGCAGGTGGTGTCCGGGGCGACCTGCGACGCGGAGGCGGCCTGGCGCGGTGCCTTCCTGGCCCACGGCTCGCTCACCGAGCCGGGCCGGTCCTCCTCCCTGGAGGTCACCTGCCCCGGCCCGGAGGCCGCGCTCGCCCTGGTGGGCGCCGCCCGCCGGCTCTCCATCGCCGCCAAGGCGCGCGAGGTGCGCGGGGTGGACCGGGTCGTGGTCCGCGACGGCGACGCGATCGGCGCCCTGCTGACCCGGCTCGGCGCCCACGAATCGGTGCTGGCCTGGGAGGAGCGGCGGATGCGCCGCGAGGTCCGCGCCACCGCCAACCGCCTCGCCAACTTCGACGACGCCAACCTGCGCCGCTCGGCGCGGGCCGCCGTGGCCGCCGGGGCCCGCGTCCAGCGCGCCCTGGAGATCCTCGGCGAGGAGGTCCCCGAGCACCTCGCCGCCGCCGGCCGGCTGCGCATGGAGCACAAGCAGGCCTCCCTGGAGGAGCTCGGCGCGCTCGCCGACCCGCCGCTGACCAAGGACGCGGTCGCCGGCCGCATCCGGCGCCTGCTGGCGATGGCCGACAAGCGGGCGCAGGACCTCGGCATCCCCGGCACCGAGTCGAACCTCAGCGAGGAGATGGCCGACAACCTGGCCGGCTGAGCAGTCGCCGCCCCTACGCCGCGCGGCAGGGGCCCGCACGTCGCAGACCGCGTCACGTGCCGGCCCCCGCCGTGCGGCGACTCAATCCCACTCAAACCCACGAGGCCCCATTGACATGAACATGGGCTCTCGTGAGCCTGTCGTGCACACGCTTTCGCTTTCGTGGCTGACGACGCCCAGGGGGGCACATGAGGCACCTCACGAGATCGATCCTCGCCGCCGGCGCACTCCTCTTAGGGACCACCCTCGCCGCCCTCCCGGCGGCCCACGCGCGCCCCGCGGCGGACACCGCACCGGGCGCCGACACCGACGACGTGCGCGTCTACGACGCCGACGTCACCAAGGAGCAGATCCCCCTCGTCCTGGCCGCCGGCCAGGACGCCCACGAGCTCACCGAGCGCGCCCCGCAGACGGGCACCGCCCGCATCGAACTGATCCTCACCCCCGCCCAGGCCGGGCAGCTCTCCGCCCGCGGGATCAGCCTCGCCGAGCGGCGCGTGGGGGAGTCGGCCCGCGCCCAGGCCCCCGGCGACGGCGTCTTCCGCCCGTACAGCGGCAAGGGCGGCCTCCAGGAGGAGATCCTCAAGACCGCCCAGGACCACCCGGGGCTCACCAAGGCCGTCTCCATCGGCAAGACCGTCCAGGGCAAGGACATCCTCGCGCTGAAGGTCACGAAGGACGCCGCCCGGACCGGCGACGGCCGGAAGCCGGCCGTGCTCTACATGTCCAACCAGCACGCCCGCGAATGGATCACCCCCGAGATGACCCGGCGGCTGATGCACCACACCCTCGACGGCTACGGCAAGGACCCGCGGATCACCGCTCTCGTGGACTCCACCGAGCTGTGGTTCCTGCTCTCCGCCAACCCCGACGGGTACGACTACACCCACGCCCCCGACGGCAAGCGGCTGTGGCGCAAGAACCTGGCGGACAACAACCGGGACGGAAAGATCACCACCGGCGACGGCGTCGACCTCAACCGGAACTTCGCCTACAAGTGGGGCTACGACAACGAGGGTTCCTCCCCCGTCCCGGCGAGCGAGACCTACCGCGGTCCCCGCGCCTCCTCCGAGCCTGAGACCGTCGCCCTCGACCGGTTCCAGAAGCGCATCGGCTTCCGGTACGCCGTCAACTACCACTCCGCCGCCGAGCTGCTGCTCTACGGCGTGGGCTGGCAGGTCGCCACCGGCACCCCGGACGACGTGGCCTACGAGGCGCTGGCCGGCACCCCCGAGAACCCGGCCGTGCCCGGCTACCACCCGCAGCTGTCGTCGGAGCTCTACACCACCAACGGCGAGGCCGACGGCCACGCATCCAACGTCAACGGCATCATGATGTTCACGCCGGAGATGACGACCTGCCAGACGGCCTCCGCAAGCGATCCGGACGACCGCTGGCGGCCCGAGGACTGCCGCTCCGGCTTCACCTTCCCCGACGACGAGAAGCTGATCCAGGCCGAGTTCGCCAAGAACGTCCCCTTCGCCCTGGCCGTCGCCGAGAGCGCCGCCCGCCCCGACCGACCGAAGTCCCCCGTGGGCCTGACCGCCGCCGACTTCACCCTCGACCCCTTCACCACCTCCTACGCCGCCCGCGGCCAGGACCAGGCCGTCTCCGTCACGGCCCGCAAGGCGCTGAAGGACAAGAGGCTCACATACCGCATCAACGGCGGCCGCACGCACGACGAGGGCCTGCGCCCGTGGAAGGGCGGCTCCGTCTACGGCGGCGAGGACAACAACTGGTTCGACCGGTACCGGGCGAAGGTCGACGGCGCCCGGCCCGGCGACCGCGTCGAGGTCTGGTTCACCGGCCGCGACGAGTCCGGCCGGCAGGTCGCCAGCGAGCACTTCACGTACACGGTCGCACAGCGGCCCCGCGCCGATGTCCTGGTGATCGCCGAGGAAGGCGCCACGGCCCGGCACGCGCAGACCTACGTCGACGCCCTGCGCGCGGCCGGCCGGTCCGCGGCGGTCTGGGACGTGGCCGAGCGCGGCGCCCCGCACCACCTCGGTGTCCTCTCCCACTTCCGCACCGCCGTCCACTACACCGGAGCCGCGGCCCCCGGCGGCCCCACCCAGCTCGCCGTGCGCGACTTCCTCAACGAGGGCGGCCGGCTGGTCGAGGCCGGCGAACTGGCGGGCGGCAGCGCCCGGGTCGGGCCCGCCCTGACCGACGACTTCAGCCAGTACTGGCTCGGCGCGTACGGCCGCGCCGGAGCGGGCGGCGCCACCGGCTTCACCGGCGCCGGATCCCTGGCCGGCGCCCGGGGGGCCGTCGGCGACGCGGCCGGCAATCCGCTGGACACCCCCGGGGCGTACACGGTGACCTCCGATGCCCTGCCCCCGGCGCAGTTCCCGCAGTTCAAGAGTGCACAGGGCGGCAGCTACGCCGGGGTCGTGAACCCGTACGCCCCGTACGCCGGCACCGGGATGGCCGCGGCGACCCACGCCGACGACGACTGGAAGCGGCTGACCCGCACCGTCGACCTCACCAAGGTCACCGCGGCCGACCGGCCGCAGCTGAAGGCCGCTCTCCACTGGAACACCGAACCGGGCTACGACCATGCGGTCCTGGAGGCCCGCACCACGGGCGCGGACGACTGGACCACGCTGCCGGAGGCCGGCGGCCTGACCCGCTCGCAGGTCCCGACGGACTGCGCCGCCGGGTTCTTCCTGGGCGGCCACCCGTTCCTGGGCCACTACCTGACCCTCGGCAGCGGCGGCTGCACCGCGCAGGGCACCAGCGGTGCGTGGCACAGCTTCACCGGCTCCTCCGACGGCTGGAAGCAGGTCTCCTTCGACCTGAGCGCCTACGCGGGGAAGACGGTCGAACTCTCCTTCTCGTACATCACCGACGGGAGCGAGGGCGGCCGGGGCGTCTTCCTCGACAACGCGCGCATCTCCCTCGGGTCAGTGGACCAGACCACTGACGGTTTCGAGGGCTCCACGGGAGCCTGGACGGTGCAGCCCGGGCCGGCCGGAAGTCCCGTGGTCCAGGGCGACTGGTCCCTCTCCGGAGAGCTGTTCAAGTCCTATGCGTCGATCACCACGCGTAACACCGTCCTGCTCGGATTCGGCCTGGAGCACCTGCCGACGGCCCGGGACCGAGCCGTACTGATCGGTAAGGCGCTCCGCTCGCTGCACCACTGATCGAAGGCCCGACCGCCGCTCACCCTGCGTCACGGGGGCCGAGTTGCCCGAGGGTTCCCGCACGGGCTTCACGGTGCGGGTCCCCGGGTGTGTCAGCCCTTGGACGATGTCACTCGCAAGCTCACGGAGAGGTAGGGTCGTAAGCGGTCGGGGACATCCCATTACAGCTCGCCGGCGCACAGACCGGCGCACCAACGAGGAGATCGGTTCGTGACGATCCGCGTAGGAATCAACGGTTTTGGCCGCATTGGCCGCAACTACTTCCGAGCTCTCCTGGAGCAGGGGGCGGACATCGAGATCGTCGGTGTCAACGACCTGACGGACAACGCCACCCTGGTGCACCTCCTCAAGTACGACAGCATCCTCGGCCGCCTCAAGCAGGAGGTCACGCACACCGAGGACACCATCACGGTCGGCGGCAACACCTTCAAGACCTTCGCCGAGCGCGACCCCGCGAACCTCCCCTGGGGCGAACTGGGCGCCGACATCGTCATCGAGTCGACCGGCATCTTCACGAAGAAGGCCGACGCCGCCAAGCACATCGCCGCCGGCGCGAAGAAGGTCCTCATCTCGGCCCCCGCCAAGGACGAGGACATCACCATCGTGATGGGCGTCAACCAGGACAAGTACGACGCGGCCAGCCACCACGTCATCTCCAACGCCTCCTGCACCACCAACTGCGTGGCGCCGATGGCCAAGGTCCTCGACGAGAACTTCGGCATCGTCAAGGGCATGATGACCACGGTCCACGCGTACACGAACGACCAGCGCATCCTGGACTTCCCGCACTCGGACCTGCGCCGCGCCCGCGCCGCCGCCGAGAACATCATCCCGACCTCCACCGGTGCCGCCAAGGCCACCGCCCTGGTCCTCCCGCAGCTCAAGGGCAAGCTGGACGGCATCGCCATGCGCGTCCCGGTCCCCACCGGCTCGGTCACCGACCTCGTCATCGAGCTGGACCGCGAGACGACCAAGGAAGAGATCAACACCGCCTTCCAGAAGGCCGCCGAGGGCCAGCTGAAGGGCATCCTGGACTACACCGAGGACCCGATCGTCTCCTCCGACATCGTGAACTGGCCCGCCTCCTGCACGTTCGACTCCTCCCTGACGATGGTCCAGGGCAAGCAGGTCAAGGTCGTCGGCTGGTACGACAACGAGTGGGGCTACTCCAACCGCCTCGTCGACCTCACCGTCTTCGTCGGCGGTCAGCTCTAAGGTTCGTCGGGCACCAAAGCCAAACACGATGATGTGAGCACAGGGTCCGCGCAGCGCGATGAAGCGTTGTACGGGCCCTGTTGCTTGCCTGTCCCACCCACCCCGCACCGGCACCGCCCGTGCCGGGGGACAAGGAGTAGAAACAGATGAAGACGATCGACGAACTCCTCGCCGAGGGCGTCTCCGGCAAGAGGGTCTTCGTGCGCGCGGACCTCAACGTGCCGCTCGCCGGTGACGAGATCACCGACGACGGCCGCATCCGCGCCGTGCAGCCGACCATCGCGAAGCTCGCCGAGGCCGGCGCCCGCGTGGTCGTCGCCTCGCACCTGGGCCGCCCGAAGGGCGCTCCGGACCCGGCCTTCTCGCTCGCCCCGGCCGCCAAGCGGCTCGGCGAACTGCTCGGCGCCGAGGTGGCCTTCGCCACCGACACCGTGGGCGCCTCGGCCCGCGAGACCGTCGCCAAGCTCGCCGACGGCCGGGTCGCGGTCCTCGAGAACCTGCGCTTCAACCCCGGCGAGACGTCCAAGGACGACGCCGAGCGCGGCGCCTTCGCCGACCAGCTCGCCGAGCTCGCCGACGTCTACGTCGGCGACGGCTTCGGCGCCGTCCACCGCAAGCACGCCTCGGTCTTCGACCTGCCCGCCCGCCTCCCGCACGCGGCCGGCTTCCTCATCGCCACCGAGGTGGGCGTCCTGAAGAAGCTGACCGCCGAGGTCAAGCGCCCCTACGTCGTCGTCCTGGGCGGCGCCAAGGTCTCCGACAAGCTCGCCGTCATCGACGAGCTGCTCGGCAAGGCCGACCGCCTGCTGATCGGCGGCGGCATGGCGTACACCTTCCTGTACGCCAAGGGCTACGAGGTCGGCATCTCCCTGCTCCAGAAGGACCAGGTGGAGAAGGTCAAGGAGTACATGGCGCGGGCGCAGGCCAATGGCGTCGAGCTGCTCCTGCCGGTGGACGTCCTGGTCTCGACGGACTTCCCCGACCTCAAGACCAAGGCCCCGGCCGACTTCGAGACCGTCGACGCGGACGGGATCCCCGCCGACAAGGAGGGTCTGGACATCGGTCCCAAGACCCGGGAGCTGTACGCTTCGAAGATCGCCGACGCCGAGACCGTGTTCTGGAACGGCCCGGTGGGCGTCTTCGAGCACCCCGACTACGCCGGCGGCACCCGCGCGATCGCGCAGGCCCTCGTCGACAGCTCCGCGTTCACCGTCGTCGGCGGCGGTGACTCCGCCGCCGCCGTGCGTACGCTCGGCTTCGACGAGAACGCTTTCGGCCACATCTCTACCGGCGGCGGCGCCTCCCTCGAGTACCTCGAGGGCAAGACGCTCCCCGGCATCGCTGCACTGGAGGTCTGACCCCGCATGACCACGCGCACCCCGCTGATGGCGGGCAACTGGAAGATGAACCTCAACCACCTTGAGGCCATCGCCCACGCCCAGAAGCTCGCCTTCGCCCTCTCCGACAAGGACTTCGACGCCGTCGAGGTCGCCGTACTGGTCCCCTTCACCGACCTGCGCTCGATCCAGACGCTGGTCGAGGGGGACAAGCTGAAGATCAAGTACGGTGCCCAGGACATCTCGGCGCAGGACTCCGGCGCCTACACCGGCGAGATCTCCGGCCCGATGCTCTCGAAGCTGAAGTGCACGTACGTGGCCGTCGGCCACAGCGAGCGCCGCCAGTACCACGGCGAGACCGACGAGCTCTGCAACGCCAAGGTCAAGGCCGCCTACCGCAACGGCCTCACCCCGATCCTGTGCGTCGGCGAGGGCCTCGACGTCCGCAAGGCCGGCAACCAGGTCGCGCACACCCTCGCCCAGGTCGACGGCGGCCTGAAGGACGTCCCGGCCGACCAGGCCGAGTCCATCGTGATCGCCTACGAGCCCGTCTGGGCCATCGGCACCGGCGAGGTCGCCACCCCCGAGGACGCCCAGGAGGTCTGCGGGGCCATCCGCACCCGCCTCGCCGAGCTGTACTCCCAGGAGCTGGCCGACACGGTCCGCATCCAGTACGGCGGCTCGGTCAAGGCCGGCAACATCGCGGCGATCATGGCCCAGCCGGACGTCGACGGCGCGCTCGTCGGCGGCGCGGCCCTCGACGCGGACGAGTTCGTCAAGATCGTCCGCTTCCGGGACCAGTAGTCCGCGGCGGGTCCGCACGCAGGTCTGACGCTCGCGGCAGCGAGTAGGCGGCGGGGCGGATCCGTCGTACCCTTGCGGGGGCCAGGGGGCTGAACCAGCAGCCTCTGGCCCCCGCGCACGTCCAGCACAGCCGGAAGCCAGAGAAGCCAGAAAGTAGGAATCAGCCGTGGTTATGGGGTTCTCGATTGCCCTGATCGTCTTCAGCGCCCTGCTGATGCTGCTCGTGCTGATGCACAAGGGCAAGGGCGGCGGCCTCTCGGACATGTTCGGCGGCGGCATGCAGTCGTCGGTCGGCGGCTCCTCGGTCGCCGAGCGCAACCTCGACCGCATCACCATCGTGGTGGGGCTGCTGTGGTTCGCGTGCATCGTGGTGCTCGGCCTGCTCACCAAGTCGGCGACCTGACCCGTACGGGCAGCCGCCGGTTCTTGCCATTCGGCCCGTCCGGCCGGGCCCGCCCTGCCTATCATGAGGAGGGCGTCCACGGCCTGGAGTGAGTAACTCCATTTGCTGGACGTCCGTTGGGCCTTACGTAGACTGGGGCGCCCGCGGCGGAAACCACTCACGCTTCGCGGCACCATCACGCAGGGAGTTACGACCGTGGCAAGTGGCAACGCGATCCGTGGTAGCCGGGTCGGGGCGGGGCCGATGGGCGAGGCCGAGCGCGGCGAGTCCGCGCCCCGCCTGCGCATCTCGTTCTGGTGCTCGAACGGGCACGAGACGCAGCCCAGCTTCGCCAGCGACGCGCAGGTGCCGGACACCTGGGACTGCCCGCGCTGCGGGTTCCCGGCCGGACAGGACCGGGACAACCCCCCGGCGCCGCCCCGCACCGAGCCCTACAAGACGCACCTGGCGTACGTACGGGAGCGGCGCACGGACGCCGACGGGGAGGCGATCCTCGCCGAGGCACTCGCCAAACTCCGCGGCGAGATCTGACGAACGCGCGATGACGATGTGACAGGGGCCCGGCCCGCAGGAGTGTTCTCCCGCGGGCCGGGCCCCTTCGCGTGCGGTCGGCCCCCTTCCGATCCTTTAAGTTGGTGATCGGCGGGGCACGACAGGACGGAAGAAACGGGTTGATGTCCGATATGAACGCAGACAGCCGTGTGAGGCTCAACCGGACCCCCGAGTGGCTTGCCCTCGGCAAGCACCGGGAAGAGCTGGGGCAGACGCATCTGCGCGAGCTGTTCGAGGCCGCGCCGGGCCGGGGCGCGGACTACACGCTGCGGGTCGGGGACCTGCACATCGACTACTCCAAGAACCTCGTGACGGACGAGACGCTGACGCTGCTGCGCGAGCTGGCGGCGGCAACCGGCGTGGCCGGACTGCGCGAGGCCATGTTCCGCGGCGAGAAGATCAACACCACCGAGGACCGCGCCGTCCTGCACACCGCGCTGCGCGCCGCCCCCGACGCGGTCGTCGAGGTGGACGGCGAGAACGTCGTCCCCGGGGTGCACGCCGTCCTCGACAAGATGGCCGCCTTCAGCGACCGGATCCGCTCGGGGGAGTGGACCGGCTTCACCGGCGAGCGCATCACCAACGTCGTCAACATCGGCATCGGCGGCTCCGACCTGGGTCCGGCCATGGCCTACGACGCACTGCGCTCCTTCACCGACCGCGACCTGACCGTCCGGTTCGTCTCCAACGTGGACGGAGCCGACCTGCACGAGGCGGTGCGCGACCTCGACCCGGCGCGGACCCTGTTCATCATCGCCTCCAAGACCTTCACCACCATCGAGACCATCACCAACGCCGAATCGGCGCGCGCCTGGCTGCTGGACGGGCTCGGCGGCGACCGGGCCGCCGTGGCACGGCACTTCGTCGCGCTGTCCACCAACGCCGGGAAGGTGTCGGACTTCGGCATCGATCCAGCCAACATGTTCGAGTTCTGGGACTGGGTCGGCGGCCGCTACTCCTTCGACTCGGCGATCGGCCTCTCCCTGATGATCGCGATCGGCCCCGACCGCTTCCGCGAACTCCTGGGCGGCTTCCGGCTGATGGACGAGCACTTCCGCACGGCGCCCGCCGAGGAGAACGCCCCGCTGCTGCTCGGCCTCCTCGGGATCTGGTACGGGGCCTTCCACGACGCCCAGTCGCACGCCGTCCTGCCCTACAGCCACTACCTGTCCCGGTTCACCGCGTACCTCCAGCAGCTGGACATGGAGTCCAACGGCAAGTCCGTGGACCGCGACGGCCGGCCGGTGGACTGGCAGACCGGCCCGGTCGTGTGGGGCACCCCCGGCACCAACGGGCAGCACGCGTACTACCAGTTGATCCACCAGGGCACCAAGGTGATCCCGGCGGACTTCATCGGCTTCGCCAACCCCGTGGACGGGCTGTCCCCGGCCCTGGCCGCCCAGCACGACCTGCTGATGGCCAACTTCTTCGCGCAGACGCAGGCGCTGGCCTTCGGCAAGACCGCGGACGAGGTCCGCGCCGAGGGCGTGCCGGAGCCCCTCGTCCCGCACAAGACCTTCCGCGGCAACCACCCCACGACCACGATCCTGGCCGCCGAGCTGACCCCGTCCGTGCTCGGCCAGCTCATCGCCCTCTACGAGCACAAGGTGTTCGTCCAGGGCGCCGTCTGGAACATCGACTCCTTCGACCAGTGGGGCGTGGAGCTCGGCAAGGTCCTGGCCAAGCGGGTGGAGCCGGCCCTGACCGAGGGCGCCGACGTCCCGGGCCTCGACGCCTCGACCCGCGCCCTGGTCGACGCGTACCGCTCGCTGCGCGGCCGCTCCTGACCCTTCGCGGCTCGCGGCCCGCCGCGGCCGCCGGCCGCGGCATCCGCCAAGGGCCCGCCCTCCGCCGGGGAATTCACCATTCCGGGGGAGGGCGGGCCCTTGTGCGTGCTGACGGGGCCGGGCCGGCCGGGCCGGGCCGGGCGCCGGCCCCGTGTCGGGTCAGGCCGAGGCCGGCGGGTACAGGCCCGGCGGGAGCTTCGCCGCCGCGGCCCGGTCGAGCAGCCACAGGGTGCGCGAGCGCCCGTACGCGGCCGCCGCCGGGGCCTGGAGCTCGCCTGCCCCGCCGAGCGCGATCGCCACCGCGCCCGCCTTGTCCTCTCCGGCCGCCAGCAGCCATACCTCCTGGGCCGCCCGGATGGCCGGCAGCGTCAGCGAAACCCGGGTCGGCGGGGGCTTCGGGGCGCCGTGGACGCCGACGACCGTGCGCTCGGTCTCGCGCGCCGCCGGGTGCTCCGGGAACAGCGAGGCCACGTGGGTGTCCGGGCCGACGCCCAGCATCAGCACGTCGAAGCGGGGCACCGGACCGTGGTCCTCCGGCCCCGCGGCGCGGCGCAGGTCCTCCGCGTACGCCGCGGCCGCCGCGTCCACGTCGCTGCCGTACGGGCCGTCCGAGGCCGGCATCACGTGGACCCGCGCCGGGTCCACCGGGACCGCGTCGAGCAGCGCCTCGCGGGCCTGGACGTGGTTGCGCTCGGGGTCGTCGGCCGGGACGTACCGCTCGTCGCCCCACCACAGGTCCAGGCGGGACCAGTCGACCGCGTCCCGGGCCGGGGCCGCCGCCAGGGCCGCGAGGAGCCCGTTGCCGTTGCGGCCGCCCGTGAGGACCACCGAGGCGCCGCCGCGGGCCGTCTGCGCGTCCACGATCTTCGTGATGAGCCGGGCGGCCGCGGCCTGGGCCATCAGCTCCTTGTCCCGGTGGACGACGACCTGGGGAGTCGTCATACCCATGTTCTTGCCGCCTTCTTCGTCAGGAAATGGCTCGGCCGCCGACCGGACCGCACCCCCGGGAACGGGGGGCGGGCCGGCCGGCGGCCGTCGTGCTTCACTGTTTGGCCGGGGCCTTCTTGGCCGGCGCGGCCGCCTTGCCGGCGGACTTGCCGCCCTTGGCCGCGGGCGCGGACCCGGCGGCATCGGACGGGGCGTCGGCCACGGCTTCGGCCACGGCCTCGGCCGCGGCGGGCTCCGCCCCGGCCGGGGCGGCCTGGGCCCGGGCCGACTCCAGCTTCGCCACGCCGAACTTCAGCGCGGACGCGTAGGTGTTGTCCGGGTCGAGCCGGCGCAGCTCCTCCGCCAGCAGCTCCGCCGTGTCGCGGCGCTTGAGCGCCACGCTCCGGTCGGGCTGGCCCGGCATCCGCAGCGTCGCCAGCGAACCGTCCGCCCGGTCCAGGACGATCTCCCCGTCCTTGGTCTCCAGGTGCACCGACGTCAGGCCGGGGCCCGCCGACAGCGTGCGCCGGACGGGGACCTTCAGGCGGTCCGCCAGCCACATGGCCAGCAGCTCGCAGCTCGGGTTCTCGTCCTCGCCCTCGACGACCGCCGCGGTCACCTGGAAGGGCTGCTGGTCCATGGCCGCCGCGAGCATGGAGCGCCACGGCGTGATGCGGGTCCAGGACAGGTCCGTGTCGCCGGGGGCGTAGGCGGCCGCCCGCCCCGACAGCACGCCGATGGGGTCCTCGCAGGCGTACGTGTCCGTGATCCTGCGCTGCCCGAGTGCGCCCAGCGGGTTGCCCGCCAGATCCGAAGGGGCACCCTCCGGCCACCAGACGACCACGGGGGCGTCCGGCAGGAGCAGGGGGAGAACCACCGAGTCGGCGTGGTTGACCAGCTCACCGTGGAGGCGGAGGACAACCGTTTCACCCGAGCCGGCGTCCGCCCCGACGCGGATTTCCGCGTCGAGACGGGCGTCGCGGCGGCTGCGCGGCGAGCGGCTGACCCGCTTGATGACGACGATGATCCGCGAGGGGTGCTCGTGGGACGCGTCGTTCGCCGACTTGAGCGCGTCGTACGCGTTCTCCTCGTCGGTCACGATCACCAGCGTGAGGACCATGCCGACGGCCGGCGTGCCGATGTCCCGGCGTGCCTGCACCAGCGCGGCATTGATCTTGCTGGAGGTGGTCTCCGTGAGGTCGATCTTCATGGCCGGCGCCAGCTCCGTCCGTCTCGTGCGAGCATCTCGTCCGCCTCGACCGGCCCCCAGGTACCCGCCGCGTACCGGGCGGGCTTGCCGTGCCTGTCCCAGTACTCCTCGATCGGGTCGAGGATGTTCCAGGAGAGCTCGACCTCCTGGTGCCGCGGGAAGAGGTTCGCGTCACCCAGCAGGACGTCGAGGATCAGCCGTTCGTACGCCTCGGGGCTCGACTCCGTGAAGGACTCGCCGTAGGCGAAGTCCATCGTGACGTCCCGGACCTCCATGGAGGTGCCCGGGACCTTGGAGCCGAAGCGGACCGTCACGCCCTCGTCCGGCTGGACCCGGATGACCAGGGCGTTCTGCCCCAGCTCCTCGGTCGCACCCGACTCGAACGGCAGGTACGGGGCCCGCTTGAAGACCACCGCGATCTCGGTGACCCGGCGGCCCAGCCGCTTGCCGGTCCGCAGGTAGAACGGCACACCCGCCCAGCGGCGGTTGTTGATCTCCAGACGGATGGCCGCGTAGGTGTCGGTCTTCGAATTCGGGTCGATGCCGTCCTCTTCGAGGTAGCCGACGACCTTCTCGCCACCCTGCCACGCCGAGGTGTACTGGCCGCGCACGGTGTGCTTGCCGAGGTCCTCGGGGATCTGGACGGCGCTGAGCACCTTCAGCTTCTCCGCCACCAGCGCCTTGGGGTGGAAGGAGCCGGGCTCCTCCATCGCGGTCAGCGCGAGCAACTGGAGCAGGTGGTTCTGGATGACGTCGCGGGCCGCGCCGATGCCGTCGTAGTAGCCGGCCCGGCCGCCGATGCCGATGTCCTCGGCCATGGTGATCTGCACGTGGTCGACGTACGACCGGTTCCAGATCGGCTCGAACATCGTGTTCGCGAAGCGGAGCGCCAGGATGTTCTGGACGGTCTCCTTGCCGAGGTAGTGGTCGATGCGGAAGACCTCGTCCCGCGGAAACACCTCGTGCACGACCTTGTTGAGCTCCTCGGCGCTCTTGAGGTTGTGGCCGAAGGGCTTCTCGATGACGGCGCGCCGCCAGGAGCCCTCCTTCTGGGCGAGTCCGTGGTCCTTGAGCTGCTGGACCACCTTCGGGAAGAACTTCGGCGGCACGGACAGGTAGAAGGCGAAGTTGCCGCCCGTCCCCTGCTGCTTGTCGAGTTCCTCGATCGTCGCCTTCAGCATCTCGAAGGCCTGGTCGTCGTCGAAATCGCCCTGGACGAAGCGGCAGCCCTGCACCAGCTGCTGCCACACCTCTTCCCGGAAGGGCGTGCGCGCGTGCTGCTTGACGGCCTCGTACACCTCCTGGGCGAAGTCCTCGTGCTCCCATTCCCGGCGGGCGAAGCCGATCAGCGAAAAGCCCGGCGGAAGCAGGCCGCGGTTGGCCAGGTCGTAGACGGCAGGCATCAGCTTCTTGCGCGACAGGTCACCCGTAACGCCGAAAATGACCAGACCGGACGGCCCCGCGATGCGCGGGAGCCGCCGGTCCTGTGCGTCACGAAGCGGGTTCGCTCCGTTTACAGACAAAGTGCTCAGGCCTCCGTGGGAGCGAGGCGCTCCAGCTCCGCCTCGGTGGACTTCAGCAGGTCGTTCCAGGCCGCCTCGAACTTCTCGACGCCCTCGTCCTCAAGCAGCTGGACCACATCGTCGTACGAGATGCCCAGCTTCGCGACCGCGTCGAGCTCCGCACGCGACTGCTCGTAGGTGCCGCGCACCGTGTCGCCCGTGATCTGCCCGTGGTCGGCGGTGGCCTCCAGGGTGGCCTCCGGCATGGTGTTCACCGTGTTCGGGGCGACCAGCTCGTCCACGTACAGGGTGTCCTTGTACGCAGGGTCCTTCACACCGGTCGAGGCCCACAGCGCGCGCTGCTTGTTGGCGCCCAGACGCTCCAGGGCGACCCAGCGGTCGGAGGAGAAGACCTCCTCGTAGGCCTCGTAGGCGAGACGGGCGTTGGCGAGCGCCGCCTTGCCCTTCAGGGCCTTCGCCTCGTCCGTGCCCAGCGCGTCCAGGCGCTTGTCGATCTCGGTGTCCACGCGGGAGACGAAGAAGGAGGCGACCGAGTGGATCTCCGACAGGTCCAGGCCCGCGGCCTTCGCCTTCTCCAGACCCGTCAGGTACGCGTCCATGACCTCGCGGTAGCGCTCCAGCGAGAAGATCAGCGTGACGTTGACGCTGATGCCCTTGCCGATGACCTCGGCGATCGCCGGCAGGCCGGCCTTGGTCGCCGGGATCTTGATCAGCGTGTTCGGGCGGTCCACCAGCCAGGCGAGCTGCTTGGCCTCGGCGATCGTCGCCGCGGTGTTGTGGGCCAGGCGCGGGTCGACCTCGATCGACACGCGGCCGTCCTGGCCGTCGGTCCGGTCGAAGACCGGGCGCAGGATGTCGGCGGCGTCGCGGACGTCCGCCGTCGTGATCATGCGGATGGCCTCGTCGACGGTGACCTTGCGGGCGGCCAGGTCCGCGAGCTGCTGCTCGTAGCCGTCGCCGCTGCTGATCGCCTTCTGGAAGATCGACGGGTTGGTGGTGACGCCGACGACGTGCGACTCGTCGACGAGCTCCGCCAGGTTGCCCGACGTGATGCGCTTGCGGGACAGGTCGTCCAGCCAGATCGCCACGCCCTCGTCGGAGAGGCGCTTGAGTGCGTCTGTCATGGGAATTGCAACTCCTACTGGTTCTCGTACCGGCGTCAGCGCGCGGCTTCGATCGATTCCTTGGCAGCCGCGGCAACGGCCTCGGCGGTGAAGCCGAACTCGCGGAACAGCACCTTGGCGTCGGCGGAGGCACCGAAGTGCTCCAGGGAGACGATGCGGCCCGCGTCGCCGACGTAGCGCTGCCAGGTCAGGCCGATGCCGGCCTCGACCGCGACGCGCGCCTTGACGGACGGCGGCAGGACGCTGTCCTTGTACGCCTGGTCCTGCTCCTCGAACCACTCGACGGACGGCATCGACACGACCCGGGCCGGGATGCCCTCGGCCTGCAGCGCCTCACGGGCGGCCACGGCGAGCTGGACCTCGGAGCCGGTGCCGATGAGCACGACCCGGGCCTCGCCGCCTTCGGCGTCGAAGAGGACGTAGCCGCCCTTGGCGGCGTCCTCGTTGCGCTCGTACGTCGGGACGCCCTGGCGGGTCAGTGCAAGGCCGTGCGGGGTGCCCTTGCCGAAGACCTTGGTGTGGCGCTTGATGATCTCGCGCCAGGCGACGGCCGTCTCGTTGGCGTCGGCCGGGCGGACCACGTTCAGGCCGGGGATGGCGCGCAGCGAGGCGATGTGCTCGACCGGCTGGTGGGTCGGGCCGTCCTCGCCGAGGCCGATGGAGTCGTGCGTCCACACGTACGTCACCGGCAGGTGCATCAGGGCCGACAGGCGCACGGCGTTGCGCATGTAGTCGGAGAACACCAGGAAGGTGCCGCCGTAGACACGGGTGTGGCCGTGCAGCGCGATGCCGTTCATGGCGGCGGCCATGGCGTGCTCGCGGATGCCGAAGTGGATGGTGCGGCCGTACGGGTCGGCCTCCGGCAGCGGGTTGCCCTTCGGCAGGAACGAGGAGTTCTTGTCGATGGTGGTGTTGTTCGAGCCGGCCAGGTCGGCCGAGCCGCCCCACAGCTCCGGGATGACCGCGCCGAGGGCCTGGAGCACCTTGCCGGAGGCGGCGCGCGTGGCGACACCGGTGCCGGGCTCGAAGACGGGGAGCTTGTCCTCCCAGCCCTCGGGCAGCTCGTTGGCCTGGATGCGGTCGAACTCGGCCGCGCGCTCCGGGTTGGCGGTGCGCCAGGCGGAGAGGTCCTTCTCCCAGGCGGCCTTGGCCTCGCGGCCGCGGTCCAGCGCCTTGCGGGTGTGGCCGATGACGGCGTCCGTGACCTCGAAGGCCTGCTCCGGGTCGAAGCCGAGGACGCGCTTGGTGGCGGCCACCTCGTCGTCGCCGAGGGCCGAGCCGTGGGAGGCCTCGGTGCCCTGGGCGTGCGGGGCGGGCCAGGCGATGATCGAGCGCATCGCGATGAAGGAGGGGCGCTCGGTCTCGGCCTTGGCGGCGGCCAGGGCCTCGTACAGGGCCTTGGGGTCGATGTCGCCGTTCGCCTGCTGCTCGATGCGCTGGACGTGCCAGCCGTACGCCTCGTAGCGCTTGGCGGTGTCCTCGGAGACGGCCGTCTCGGTGTCGCCCTCGATGGAGATGCGGTTGTCGTCCCACAGCAGCACCAGGTTGCCGAGCTTCTGGTGGCCCGCGAGGGAGGAGGCCTCGGCGGAGATGCCCTCCTGGAGGCAGCCGTCGCCGGCGATGCAGTAGACCATGTGGTCGAAGGGGGAGGTGCCCGGGGCGGCCTCCGGGTCGAACAGGCCGCGCTCGTAGCGGGCGGCCATCGCCATGCCCACGGCGTTGGCCACACCCTGGCCGAGCGGGCCGGTGGTGGTCTCGACGCCCTTGGTGTGGCCGTACTCCGGGTGGCCGGGGGTCTTCGAGCCCCAGGTGCGGAAGGCCTTGAGGTCGTCCAGCTCCAGGCCGAAACCGGCCAGGTACAGCTGGGTGTAGAGGGTCAGGGAGGAGTGACCGGCGGACAGCACGAAGCGGTCACGCCCGACCCAGTCCGGGTCCGCCGGGTCGTGCCGCATCACCTTCTGGAAAAGGGTGTAGGCGGCCGGGGCCAGGCTCATCGCCGTGCCCGGGTGGCCGTTGCCGACCTTCTGGACCGCGTCGGCGGCCAGGATGCGGGCGGTGTCGACGGCCCGCTGGTCCAGATCGGTCCATTCGAGCTCTGTGGTCGTCGGCTTGGTGGTCACCGTGGGTCAGGGCTCCTCTCCAGATGTCGGTTCCCGGTGACTTACCGTGCACCGGCGATTCCGAGCCTACCCCCGCCGCGGCGTGCAGCTATTCGAGTGCGCGCAGTACGTCAAAACGTTGCCGCCCGCGATCGGACCAACACGAGGCGACCCCCGCGCGGGGCGCGCACAGCGGAACGTCTAAAGTGGCGTGGTACGCGCAAGTCTTTACCGGTCCAACATGTCCGGAACTTGCTGGATTCTCTGTCAGGGGTGTGCGTGACGGCCGTCGAATCCCGTCCTTCGGGGGTGCTCGGGACGAGCCCCGGCCACCGGCCGTTCGGGGCCCGTGCGAAGGCTTTTGTGGCTTTGACCAAGCCGCGAATCATCGAACTTCTGCTGATCACCACAGTGCCGGTGATGTTCCTAGCCGAGCAGGGCGTGCCGTCGCTGTGGCTGGTCCTCGCGACCTGCTTCGGCGGCTACATGTCGGCCGGCGGCGCGAACGCGCTGAACATGTACATCGACCGCGACATCGACGCCCTGATGGACCGCACGGCGCAGCGGCCCCTGGTCACCGGCATGGTCAGCCCCCGCGAGTGCCTGGTCTTCGGCATCACCCTGGGCGTGGTCTCCACGCTGTGGTTCGGGCTGCTCGTCAACTGGCTGTCCGCCGCGCTCGCCCTGGGCGCGCTCCTCTTCTACGTCGTCGTCTACACGATGCTGCTGAAGCGGCGCACCACCCAGAACATCGTCTGGGGCGGCATCGCGGGCTGCATGCCGGTGCTCATCGGCTGGTCCTCGGTCCGCAACGAGGTCTCCTGGGCCGCCGTCATCCTCTTCCTCGTCATCTTCTTCTGGACGCCGCCGCACTACTGGCCGCTGTCCATGAAGGTGAAGGACGACTACGCGCGCGTCGGCGTGCCGATGCTGCCGGTCGTCGCCGGCAACAAGGCCGTCGCGCGGCAGATCGTGCTCTACAGCTGGGTGATGGTCGGCGTCTCGCTGCTGCTCACCCCGCTGGGGTACACCGGCTGGTTCTACACCGCGGTCGCGCTGGCGGCGGGCGGCTGGTGGCTGTGGGAGGCGCACGCGCTGCACGCGCGGGCGAAGGCGGGTGTGACCGGCGCGAAGCTCAAGGAGATGCGCCTGTTCCACTGGTCGATCACCTACGTGTCGCTGCTCTTCGTGGCCGTGGCCGTGGATCCCTTCCTCCGCTGATTACCCGCCGGTAGCATGCTGTCCATGGCTGACACCACCACCGCAGACACCAAGAAGCAGGACCGGGCCGCCGCGAAGCTGGCCAAGCAGATCGGCGCCTTCGCGCGGGAGCACGGCGGCGCCGAGGGCCAGCTCGCGCACATCGGCCAGGCCGGCACGCGGATCGTGCTCGTGGGCACGGACGGCGGCTGGGGCGACCTGGTCGCCCCGAGCTACGCGGTGGCCGAGAAGGCCGCCGAGAAGGCCGGGCTCACCCTCCACGAGGAGTTCGACGGCGAATTCGCCGCCCGCGTGAAGACCGGGCCCTACGAGTGGACCCGGATGGCCGGAATCCAGCTCGGCGGAACGGCTAACCCGGCGGCCTGAGCCCGCCCGCGCCGGGCCGCGCGCCTGGGTCCGCCCGCCTGAGCCTGCCCGCCCGGGCGCGCGCCGGTACGGCGGCCCGGGCCCGGGCGGTGGCCGCTCGGTCAACAGCGCGAGCAACACCTCGCACCCCGCTCACCCGTTAGGACGTGTGGAAGCCCCCACGCCCGCAACGGGATGCCCGGATGATCGAAACGCCGCCCCTGGTGGACCAGTACTGCCACGGACTGCTCCGCACGGAGCTGGGTCTGGGCACCTTCGAGGCCCAGCTGTTCGCCCCGGCAGGACCGCCCGCCCCCGGGACCACCTTCTTCGACACCCAGACCGGCTTCGCCGTGCGCCGCTGGTGCCCGCCGCTGCTCGGCCTGGAACCGCACTGCGCCCCCGCCCGGTACCTGGCCCGGCGACGCGAGCTCGGTGCGGCCGAATCCGGGCGCAGACTGCTGCGCGGCTCCGGCATCGCCGCCTACCTGGTCGACACCGGCGAGGCCGGCGACCTCGCAGGGCCCGTGGAACTCGCCCTCGCCGGGGGCGCCGAGGCCTTCGAGGTCGTCCGGCTGGAGCTGCTGGCCGAGCGGGTCGCCGACACCTCCGCGACGGTGCCCGCCTTCCTGGCCGGCCTCGCCGAGGCCGTCCACCATGCCGCCGCCGGGGCCGTGGCCTTCACCTGCGGCGCCGACGCGGGGTACCCGGCCGCCCTCGCGTGGTGCCCCGAGCCGCCCGGCCCCGGAGAGGTGCGCGGGGCCGCCGGGCGGTGGCTGGCCGGCCGTGCCGCGGGTGGGGGCGCACGGGACCCCGTACTCCTGCGGCACCTGCTGTGGAGTGCGGTGGCGACCGGGCTGCCGCTCCAGCTGCACACGGGCGGGGCCGCGCCGCGGCGGCAGCCGGAGGAGGCCGATCCGGCGCTGCTGGCGGACTTCGTACGGGCCACCGAGGGGCGGGGTAGCCCGCTGGTACTGCTCGGCGGCTACCCGTACCACCGGCGCACGGCCCAGCTGGCGGCCGCCTTCCCGCACGTCCACGCCGACCTCGGAGCGGCCCTCGGGCAGAGCGGCGCACGGGCCCCGGCGGTCCTGGCCGAGCTGCTGGAGCTCGCCCCGTTCGGCAAGCTGCTGTTCTCCAGCGGCGGGCGGCGGCTGCCCGAGCTGCACGCGGTGGGCGCCCTGGTCTTCCGGGAGGCGCTGAGCCGGGTGCTCGGCGGCTGGGTGGGGGAGGGGGCCTGGTCCTGGCGGGACGCCGAGCGCGTGGCAGCGATGGTCGCGGCGGGCAACGCCCGGCGGGTCTACCGCCTGGACGAGCGCCCCTGACCCGGCGGGCGGAGCGGGCAGGGGGCGCGGACACGGCGGGCGCGGGTACGGCGGAGCCGGGCCGTCGCGGTGGACGGCCCGGCTCGGCGCGGGATCAGCGGGTGCGGACCGGGCGGATCAGAGCGCGGAGAGCTGCGGGTCGCTCTGCGCCGGGATCTCCGCCTGCTCGGCCGGGCGCTCCCGGAGGCCCAGCGCCACGCGGAGGACGGCGATCCACACCAGGCAGGACCCCAGCATGTGGGCGCCGACCAGGATCTCGGGCAGGTCCGTGAAGAACTGCACGTATCCGATGGCCCCCTGCGCGAGGAGGACGAGGAGCAGGTCCCGGGCGCGGGCCCGGGTGTCGTCGGGGGCGTCCACCACCCGCAGCACCAGCCACATGGCGACGGCGAGCGCACACACCGCCCAGGCGGCGACGGCGTGCACGTGGGCCGTGCTCTCCCAGTCGAAGGGCATGCGCGGCACCTCGCTGCTGTCACCGGCGTGCGGCCCGGAGCCGGTGACCACGGTGCCCGCGGCGATCAGCACGGCGGTGGTGGCGAGCAGGGCCCACGACAGCTTGCGCACCGGCCCCGGCACCCGCGGCTTGGGGGCGCCGTCGCCCTCGCGGGCCCGCTGCCAGGTGAGCGTGGTGACGGTGATCAGCGCGGTGGCGAGCAGGAAGTGCCCGGCCACGCTCCACGGGTTGAGCTTGGTGTGGACGGTGATCCCGCCGAGCACGGCGTTGGCGCCGACGATCCAGAACTGGGCCCAGCCGAGCCTGGTCAGCGACCGGCGCCACGGCTTGGCGCACCGGGCGGCCAGGATGCACCAGCCGACGGCCGCGCTGACCACGTAGGTCAGCATGCGGTTGCCGAACTCGATGGCGCCGTGGATGCCCTGGGCCTGGGTGGTGATCAGGCTGTCGTCGGTGCACTTGGGCCAGGTGTCGCAGCCCAGCCCGGATCCGGTCAGCCGTACGGCGCCGCCGGTGACGACGATGACGACGGTCATGGTGAGCGCGGCGAGTGCGGCACGCCGGACGATCCCGGGCGAGGGCGTCCAGCGGGCGGCGAGGTAGGCGAGGGGGTTAAACACGCCCCCTATCGTAGGCGGCCCCTTGTGCAAACTTTCACGAGGGGGTCGCGTCGAGCACGCCGCCGCGGCCGTCGGGCCCCGCCAGCGCCCGGAACCGGGCCCCGGCAGGATCTCCCTCCTCGTGCCACCAGACCAGGACGCGCCAGTAGGTGCCGTCGCCGGGGTGGTCCGGGGAAGCCCGGAAGGTTCGTATGAGCTCGTCCCCTACGTCCTCGGCCGTCCGGTTCCGCGCTTCCGCGCTGCCGCGCCACGGGTCCCCCAGGACCTCCCACAGCCCGTCGGGGCCGCGCACCTCGAAGCGCCACACGGCCAGCCAGGGTGTGACCTCCAGCATCGTCCGCACCTGCTCGGCATCCAGCCGCAGCCCCTCCGCGATCGCGGGCTCGGCCGCCCCGCCGATCCGGGCCGCCACCACGGCCTGGGGCAGCAGCCGCTCGGGCAGCAGCCCCCGGGCGCGCAGGTTCGCCAGCGCGTCGAAGGACAGGAAGCGCAGCCGCAGCCGGAGCTGACGGCCGATGTGGTCCAGGGCCTCCTCCGCCTCCCGGGCCTCCTCCGGGCCGGCGCCGCCGAGCAGCAGCCGGCGGAAGCCCTCCTCGGCGTCCACCGCCCAGGCCACCGCCTCCTCGGCGAGCCCCAGCTCCGCCAGGCGGTCCCCGAGGAACACCTCGGCCTGTGCGAGCCCCCGCCGGTTGACCGGGTCCTGCCGGTCCAGGCCGCCCCACACCTCCACCGCGGCGCGGGTCAGGTCCCGGGCCCGCTCGCCCGCCGCCCGCTCGATGGCGCTCGGGCCCTGCTCCGCCGCCGCACCCAGCGGGTACCGGGGCAGCCGGTCGCCGTCGCTGAGCGGCCAGGCCAGCCAGACACCCTGGTTGATCAGCCCCCGGGCGTACCAGCGGGCGTACTCCGGCTCGTACCCGGCGGCCTGCTGCGCGTACCGCAGCCCCTCCTCGATCGCCGCGAGCGCCCCCGCCCGGTCGCCGCCGGCGAACCGGCGGGCCGCCAGGTCGCCCAGGCGCAGCCCGAGGCGCGCGGCGCACTCGGGATCGCTCGCGGCGGGCTCGCGCAGCGCGCCGATGAGCTCCGCCAGCAGCGCCTCCGCCGCGGCGTACTCGGTCTGATCCGCCCCCGACCGGATCCGTGCCCACTGTTCGTCCAGCCGCAGTGCGGCTTCCCGTTCCCCCATGCGTCCGCCCCCCGGCGTCCTGGTGGGCGCCGCGCCTGTGCGGCGGCGCCCGTGGTCTGCAAGACCAACGTCCGGGGGCCGGGAATCACTCCCAGCGGAAGAGCTTCCCGGCGGCGCCGAGGCCGAGGACGGCCCATCCGGCCAGCACCGCGACGTCGCCCCACGGCAGCGCGGCCCCGTCCCGGAGCACCTCGCGCAGGCCGTCGGACAGCGCCGAGATCGGCAGCAGGCCGAGCACCGCCTGGACCGAGCCGGGGAACTTCTCCAGCGGCACGATCACCCCGCCGCCCACCAGGAGCAGCAGGAACACCAGGTTGGCGGCGGCCAGCGTCGCCTCGGCCTTGAGCGTGCCCGCCATCAGCAGCCCGAGCCCGGAGAAGGCGGCCGTGCCCAGCAGGAGCAGCAGCGCCACGGACAGCGGGTTCCCCTGGGGGGACCAGCCCAGGGCCAGCGCGATCACCGTCAGCAGGGCGACCTGGAGCACCTCCGTGACCAGCACGGACAGCGTCTTGGCGGCCATCAGCGCCCAGCGGGGCAGCGGCGAGGCGCCGAGCCGCTTGAGCACCCCGTAGCGCCGGTCGAAGCCGGTGGCGATGGCCTGCCCGGTGAAGGCGGTGGACATCACGGCGAGCGCGAGCACGCCCGGGGCCAGGAAGTCCACCGGCCTGCCCTCGCCCGTGTCGACGATGTCGACCACCGAGAACAGGGTCAGCAGCAGCGCGGGGATGACCACGGTCAGCAGCAGCTGCTCCCCGTTGCGCAGCAGCATCCGGGTCTCCAGCGCCGTCTGGGCGAGGATCATGCGGGACACGGGCGCGGCCCCCGGGCGGGGGGCGAACGTACCGGCGCTCATGCGCGCAGCTCCTTACCGGTGAGCTCCAGGAAGACGTCTTCGAGGGTGTGCCGCTCCACCGAGAGGCTGTCCGGCATGACCCCGTTCTGGGCGCACCAGGAGGTGACGGTGGCCAGCATCTGGGGGTCGACGTCGCCGGTGACCCGGTAGACGCCCGGGGTGAGCTCGGCGGCCTCGGTGCCGTCGGGCAGCGCCTTGAGGAGCGAGGCGAGGTCGAGGGAGGGGCGGCCGGTGAAGCGCAGGGTGTTCTCGGCGCCGCCGCGGCACAGCTGCTCGGGGCTGCCGTGGGCGATGACCTTCCCGGCGTCGATGACGGCCACCTCGTCGGCGAGCTGCTCGGCCTCGTCCATGTGGTGGGTGGTGAGGACGACGCCGACCCCGTCGGCGCGCAGCTCCCGCACCAGGTCCCAGGTGGCGCGGCGGGCCTGCGGGTCCAGGCCGGCGGTCGGCTCGTCCAGGAAGACCAGCTCCGGGCGGCCCACCACGGCCATGGCCAGCGACAGGCGCTGCTGCTGGCCGCCGGAGAGCCGGCGGTAGGGGGTGCGGCCGCAGCCGCCCAGCCCGAGCCGCTCCACCAGGCCGTCCACGTCGAGCGGGTCGGCGTACAGGCGTGCCATGTGGCCCAGCATCTCGACGGCGCGGGCCCCGGAGTAGACGCCGCCGGACTGGAGCATGACGCCGACGCGCGGGCGCAGGGCGGCGGCTTGGGCGACCGGGTCGAGGCCGAGGACGCGCACGGTTCCCGCGTCCGGGCGCAGGTACCCCTCGCAGGTTTCCACGGTGGTCGTCTTGCCCGCGCCGTTGGGGCCGAGGACCGCGGTGACCGAGCCCCTGCGGACGGTGAGGTCGAGACCGTCCACCGCCGTCTTCGGGCCGTACCGCTTCACCAGTCCGCGGATCTCCACGGCGGGGTCGTTGCTCATGCGGGTGAGTCTACGGAGCCGTACGGGCCGGTACCGGCGCCGGGGCGAGGTTCGGCCACCCGGGGCATCATGGCTGGCCAGGCCGTTGAACCCGGGCCTCTTCCTCACTCTCCGTAGACAGGTTAGGTGACCCTTAGTGATGGAGGACACCAGGGGTGGCGTCCGTCACGGCTTGTCGGTCCTCAGGTAATTACGCAACAATGGCGTTGTGAAATACGGCGAACGGCTGATCGAGACCCCCCAGGGGGAGCTCGCTACCGGGGAGCGGTCCACCCGCAACCGGGTCGCGCGGTCCATCCTGGACCACGGTCCGTCCACCGTCGCCGACCTCGCCGCGCGTCTCGGCCTCACTCAGGCCGCCGTCCGCCGCCACCTCGACACGCTCGTCGCCGACGACGTGGTCGAGGCCCGTGAGCAGCGGGTGTACGGCACGCGCACCCGAGGCCGGCCGGCCAAGGTCTTCGCGCTCACCGACTGCGGGCGCGACGCCTTCGACCAGTCCTACGACTCGCTCGCCGCGGACGCCATGCGCTGGATCGCGCAGGCCGCCGGCGGAGGCGAGGCGGGGGAGGCGGCCGTCGCCGCCTTCGCCAGGGCGCGGATGGAGGCCCAGGCCGAGGCGTACCGCACGAAGGTCGACGCAGCCGCCCCCGCGGACCGCGCCGAGGCCCTTGCCGAGGCGCTGACCGCGGACGGGTACGCTGCGACGGCCAAGAGCGCTCCCGGTCCGCACAGCGGTGAACAGCTCTGCCAGCACCACTGCCCGGTGGCCCACGTAGCCGAGCAGTTCCCGCAGCTCTGCGAGGCGGAGACCGAGGTCTTCTCCCGTCTGCTCGGGACCCATGTGCAGCGCCTCGCCACCATCGCCCACGGCGACGGGGTGTGCACCACCTTCATCCCGCGTGGCGCGGGCACTGCACAGTCCAACACATCAGCATCTGCAAGCACGGCCGGGAGGAACCCCGCATGACCACGGAGACTGCTCACCCTGAGCTCGAGGGTCTGGGCAACTACGAGTACGGCTGGGCCGACTCCGACGAGGCGGGCGCGGCTGCCAAGCGAGGCCTGTCCGAAGAGGTCGTCCGGGACATCTCGGCGAAGAAGAACGAGCCCGAGTGGATGCTGAAGCTCCGCCTCAAGGGCCTGAAGCTCTTCGACAAGAAGCCCATGCCGACCTGGGGCTCCGACCTGTCGGGCATCGACTTCGACAACATCAAGTACTTCGTGCGCTCCACCGAGAAGCAGGCCGCTTCCTGGGAGGAACTGCCCGAGGACATCAAGAACACGTACGACAAGCTCGGCATCCCGGAGGCGGAGAAGCAGCGCCTCGTCGCCGGTGTCGCGGCCCAGTACGAGTCCGAGGTCGTCTACCACCAGATCCGCGAGGACCTGGAGGAGCAGGGCGTCATCTTCGTCGACACCGACACCGCGCTGAAGGAGCACGAGGAACTCTTCAAGGAGTACTTCGGCACGGTCATCCCGGTCGGCGACAACAAGTTCGCGTCGCTGAACACCGCCGTGTGGTCCGGCGGCTCGTTCATCTACGTGCCCAAGGGCGTCCACGTCGAGATCCCGCTGCAGGCCTACTTCCGCATCAACACGGAGAACATGGGCCAGTTCGAGCGGACGCTGATCATCGTCGACGAGGACGCGTACGTCCACTACGTCGAGGGCTGCACCGCCCCGATCTACTCCTCCGACTCGCTGCACAGCGCGGTCGTCGAGATCATCGTGAAGAAGGGCGGACGCTGCCGCTACACGACGATCCAGAACTGGTCGAACAACGTCTACAACCTGGTCACCAAGCGCGCCGTGGCCTACGAGGGCGCGACCATGGAGTGGATCGACGGCAACATCGGCTCCAAGGTCACCATGAAGTACCCGGCCGTCTACCTGATGGGCGAGCACGCCAAGGGCGAGACCCTGTCCATCGCCTTCGCGGGCGAGGGCCAGCACCAGGACGCCGGCTCCAAGATGGTCCACATGGCGCCGAACACCTCCTCCAACATCGTCTCCAAGTCGGTGGCGCGAGGCGGCGGCCGCACCTCCTACCGGGGCCTGGTCGAGATCGGCGAGGGCGCGGCCGGATCGAAGAGCAACGTCCTGTGCGACGCCCTGCTCGTCGACACCATCTCCCGCTCCGACACCTACCCGTACGTCGACGTCCGCGAGGACGACGTGACGATGGGCCACGAGGCGACCGTCTCCAAGGTCTCCGAGGACCAGCTCTTCTACCTGATGGCCCGCGGCCTGAGCGAGTTCGAGGCCATGGCGATGATCGTGCGCGGCTTCGTCGAGCCGATCGCCAAGGAGCTGCCGATGGAGTACGCGCTGGAGCTCAACCGGCTGATCGAGCTGCAGATGGAGGGCTCGGTCGGCTAGGCCCGGCCCGCAACCGTCCCGCAGCACATTCTTTGACGTAGGCAGTGTTCTTTAAAGAGAGTGAGCAGAACGACAGCCATGGCTGATGCTCAGAACATTCCGGTGGGCTCCACCACCGCCGGCTCCATCGCGGTGGCCGCAGAGTCCACCGTCGCCACTCGGATGAGCGCGCCGCCGTCCTTCGACGTGGCGGACTTCCCCATCCCCCACGGCCGCGAGGAGGAGTGGCGCTTCACCCCGCTGGGACGCCTGCGCGGACTCCACGACGGCACCGCCGTGGCCAGCGGGTCGATGAAGGCGCAGATCGACGCGCCCGAGGGCGTCACGGTCGAGACCGTCGAGCGCGGTGACGAGCGCATCGGCAAGGCCGGCACCCCGGTGGACCGGGTCGCCGCCCAGGCCTTCACCTCGTTCGCCAAGGCCACGGTCGTCACCGTGCCCAAGGAGACCGTGCTCGCCGAGCCGATCCGCGTCGCCCTGCACGGCGAGGGCGGCACGACCTTCGGCCACACCGTCTTCGACATCAAGCCGTTCGCCGAGGCGATCATCGTCATCGACCACACCGGTGACGGCGTCCGCGCCGCCAACGTCGACATCCTCGTCGGCGACGGCGCCAAGGTGACCTTCGTGTCCGTGCAGGACTGGGACGACACCGCCGTCCACACCTCCCAGCACAACGCGCTGATCGGCCGCGACGCAAGCTTCAAGTCGGTCGTCGTCACCTTCGGCGGCGACGTCGTCCGCATCCACCCGCGCGTGCGCTACGCCGGCCCCGGCGGCGAGGCCGAGATGCTCGGCCTGTACTTCACCGACGCCGGCCAGCACCAGGAGCACCGCCTCCTGGTCACCCACGACGCCCCGCACTGCAAGTCCCACGTGGTCTACAAGGGTGCGCTCCAGGGCCAGGACGCCCACGCCGTCTGGATCGGCGACGTCCTGATCCAGAAGAGCGCCGAAGGCACCGACACCTACGAGATGAACCGCAACCTCGTCCTCACGGACGGCGCGCGGGTCGACTCGGTGCCGAACCTGGAGATCGAGACCGGCGAGATCGTCGGCGCCGGCCACGCCTCCGCGACCGGCCGCTTCGACGACGAGCAGCTGTTCTACCTGCAGGCCCGCGGTATCCCGGCCGACGAGGCCCGCCGCCTGGTCGTGCGCGGCTTCTTCGCCGAGCTCGTCCAGCAGATCGGTGTCGGCGACATCGAGGAGCGCCTCATCGCCAAGATCGAGGCCGAGCTCGAGGCGTCCGTCTGATGACCTACATCAAGGCCTGTGCGCTGAGCGAGCTGGAGGAGAACACCCCCAAGCGGGTGGAACTCGACGGTACGCCGGTGTCCATCGTCTCCACCGAGGGATCGGTGTACGCGATCAACGACATCTGCTCGCACGCGAACGTCTCGCTCTCGGAGGGCGAGGTCGACGACTGCATGATCGAGTGCTGGCTGCACGGATCCGCCTTCGACCTGCGCACCGGCAAGCCGTCCGGGCTGCCCGCGACGCGCCCCGTTCCCGTATACCCCGTAAAGATCGAAGGGGACGACGTGCTCGTCTCCCTCACCCAGGAGTCCTGAGGCACCCATGGCAACGCTTGAAATCCACGACCTGCACGTCTCCGTCGAGGCGGAGAACGGCGCCCGCGAGATCCTCAAGGGTGTCGACCTCACCGTCAAGCAGGGTGAGACGCACGCCATCATGGGCCCCAACGGCTCCGGCAAGTCCACCCTGGCGTACTCGCTCGCCGGCCACCCGAAGTACACCATCACCGGTGGCTCGGTGACCCTCGACGGCGAGGACGTCCTGGAGATGTCCGTCGACGAGCGCGCCCGCGCCGGCGTCTTCCTCGCCATGCAGTACCCGGTCGAGGTCCCCGGCGTCTCGGTCTCCAACTTCCTGCGCACCTCCGCCACCGCCGTCCGCGGCGAGGCCCCCAAGCTGCGCACCTGGGTGAAGGAGGTCAAGGAGGCCATGGAGCGCCTCCAGATGGACCCCGCCTTCGCCGAGCGCAACGTCAACGAGGGCTTCTCCGGCGGTGAGAAGAAGCGCCACGAGATCCTCCAGCTGGAGCTCCTCAAGCCGAAGATCGCGATCCTCGACGAGACCGACTCCGGCCTCGACGTCGACGCGCTGCGCATCGTCTCCGAGGGCGTCAACCGCGTCCGCGGGACCGGCGAGGTCGGCACCTTGCTGATCACCCACTACACGCGCATCCTGCGCTACATCAAGCCCGACTTCGTGCACGTCTTCGCGAACGGCCGCATCGCCGAGTCCGGCGGCGCCGAGCTGGCCGACCAGCTGGAGTCGGAGGGCTACGACAAGTACGTGAAGGGTGGCGCGACCGCGTGACACAGCTGCCTGGCCTCCTCGACATCGAGGCGATCCGCAAGGACTTCCCCCTGCTGGATCGTGTGGTCCACGACGGGAAGAAGATCGTTTACCTGGACTCCGCGGCGACCTCGCAGAAGCCGCGCCAGGTGCTCGACGCGCTGAACGAGTACTACGAGCGGCACAACGCCAACGTCCACCGCGGCGTGTACTTGGTCGCCGAGGAGGCCACGGCACTGTACGAGGGCGCCCGCGACAAGGTGGCCGCCTTCGTCAACGCACCGAGCCGCGACGAGGTGATCTTCACCAAGAACGCCTCGGAGTCGCTCAACCTGGTCGCGAACATGCTCGGCTGGGCCGATGAGCCCTACCGGGTCGACCGCGACACCGAGATCGCCATCACCGAGATGGAGCACCACTCCAACATCGTTCCGTGGCAGCTGCTGTCGCAGCGCACCGGCGCGAAGCTGAAGTGGTTCGGCCTGACCGACGACGGCCGGCTCGACCTGTCGAACATCGAAGAGGTCATCACGGAGAAGACGAAGATCGTCTCCTTCACGCTGGTCTCCAACCTGCTCGGCACCGTCAACCCGGTCGAGACGATCGTCCGGCGCGCGCAGGAGGTCGGCGCGCTGGTGCTGATCGACGCCTCGCAGGCCGCCCCGCACATGCCCCTGGACGTCCAGGCCCTCGGCGCCGACTTCGTGGCCTTCACCGGCCACAAGATGTGCGGCCCGACCGGCATCGGCGTCCTGTGGGGCCGGCAGGAGCTCCTGGAGGACCTGCCGCCGTTCCTCGGCGGCGGCGAGATGATCGAGACCGTCTCGATGCACTCGTCGACGTACGCCCCGGCGCCCCACAAGTTCGAGGCGGGCACGCCCCCGATCGCCCAGGCCGTCGGCCTCGGCGCGGCCGTGGACTACCTGTCCGCGATCGGCATGGACAAGATCGCCGCCCACGAGCACGCGATCACCGAGTACGCGGTGAAGCGCCTGCAGGAGGTCCCCGACCTGCGGATCATCGGCCCCACCACGGCCGAGGACCGCGGCGCCGCGATCTCCTTCGTGCTCGGCGACATCCACCCGCACGACGTGGGGCAGGTCCTGGACGAGCAGGGCATCGCCGTCCGCGTGGGACACCACTGTGCCCGCCCCGTCTGCCTGCGGTACGGAATTCCGGCGACGACGCGAGCGTCTTTCTATCTGTACTCCTCTCCGGCCGACGTCGACGCACTGGTCGACGGGCTGGAGCACGTACGGAACTTCTTCGCCTGACCAGGGCCACGAGGACGAGGACGCTGTGAAGCTGGATTCGATGTACCAGGAGCTCATCCTGGACCACTACAAGCACCCGCACGGGCGTGGCCTGCGCGAGGGCGACGCCGAGGTGCACCACGTCAATCCGACGTGTGGCGACGAGATCACGCTGCGTGTGAAGTACGACGGGGAGACGCTCACCGACGTCTCGTACGAGGGCCAGGGCTGCTCCATCAGCCAGGCCAGCGCGTCCGTGCTGAACGAGCTGCTCGTCGGCAAGCAGCTGTCCGAGGCGCAGCGGATCCAGGCCACCTTCCTGGAGCTGATGCAGTCCAAGGGCAAGATCGAGCCGGACGAGGAGATGGAGGAGGTGCTGGAGGACGCGGTCGCGTTCGCCGGCGTCTCCAAGTACCCCGCGCGTGTCAAGTGTGCTCTGCTGAGCTGGATGGCGTGGAAGGACGCGACCGCCCAGGTGCTGGGCGGCGCGGAGAGGGAGACGGCATGACCGAGAACGCGACGCCCGAGGCGTCGATCAAGCCGGCCACCGAGGAGGAGGTCCGCGAGGCCCTCTACGACGTGGTCGACCCCGAGCTGGGCATCGACGTCGTCAACCTGGGCCTGATCTACGGCATCCACATCGACGACGCGAACATCGCCACCCTCGACATGACGCTCACGTCGGCGGCCTGCCCGCTGACGGACGTCATCGAGGACCAGGCGAAGTCGGCGACCGAGGGCATCGTCAACGAGCTGCGCATCAACTGGGTCTGGATGCCGCCGTGGGGTCCGGACAAGATCACGGACGACGGCCGTGAGCAGCTGCGCGCGCTCGGCTTCAACGTCTGACACCTTCCGCATTCCGCGGAGCGGGACCACGAGGGCCCCCGGCACCTGCCGGGGGCCCCGCCCGTTCGTGGGTGGCCGTGGCGTCGAAGCCGTCAAGCGCCACCGGCACGGGTCCAGTCCAGCCGGACGAGGTGGGCGGCGGCCCGCTTGCCTCGATCCGGTCGGCCCGCAGTCCCGACCCTTGCTCCTCCCGCGTGTGTGTACGGCCGTCCACAACGGTGCGTATTGTCGTGCGCATGCCCTACGTACTGCTTGCCGCCGCCATCGCGGCCGAGGTCGCCGGGACCACCGCCATGAAGTTCAGCGACGGGTTCACGAAGCTGTGGCCCTCGGTGGGCACCGTGGTCGGGTACCTGGTCGCCTTCACGCTGCTCGCCCAGACCCTGAAGTCGATGTCGGTGGGCACGGCCTACGCCATATGGGCCGGAGTCGGCACCGCCGCCATCGCCGCCATCGGCATGGCGTTCCTGGGCGAGGCCGCGACCGCCGCGAAGCTCGCCGGCATCGCGCTGATCATCGCCGGGGTGGTCCTCGTC
Organism: Streptomyces sp. BR123; assembly: GCF_013401435.1. GTDB lineage: Bacteria > Actinomycetota > Actinomycetes > Streptomycetales > Streptomycetaceae > Streptomyces. Next base: position 9,017 of record NZ_JACBGN010000006.1, on the reverse strand, counting down.
AACCTGAGCGGGGCGCACTGATGGGCTCCTCCGGAGTCCGCCGCCACGACCCCGAGCGGCGGCAGCGGATCATCGACGCGGCGATCCGCGTGGCCGGCGCCAAGGGCATCGCCGGGCTGACCCACCGCACGGTGGCCGCGGAGGCGGACGTACCGCTGGGCTCGACCACGTACCACTTCAGGACCCTTGACGACCTGCTGGTCGCCGCGCTGCGGCAGGCCAACGAGGGCTTCGCCGAGACCGTCGCCGCCTCTCCCGCCCTGGCGGACCCGGAGGCGGACCTCGCCGGGGCGCTGGCCGCGCTGCTGGGAGATTTCCTCGGGGCGGACCGGACGCGGGCGGAACTGGAGTACGACCTCTACCTCGCGGCGCTGCGCCGCCCCGCGCTGCGGCCGGTGGCCGCGCAGTGGTGCGGGTCGGTGGCCGCGGCCCTGGCTGAGCGGACCGACCCGGTGACCGCGCGGGCACTGGTGGCGGTGATGGACGGGATCAGCCTCCAGGTGCTGCTGACGGACACGCCGTACGACGAGGGCCACGCCCGCGAGATCCTGAGCCGGGTCCTGCACGCACCGGCCCCGCGCCGGGAGGCCTGAAGGGGTCCCCGATTCGCCCGCGCCCTGCGCCGGGAGGCCTGAAGGGGTCCCTGATCCGCCCGGGCCCTGCGCCGGGAGGCCTGAAGGGGTCCCTGATCCGCCCGGCTCCGCGCCGGAGGCCTGCCTCCCGGTGTCGTCAGGCGGCGGCGCGGACCGCGGCGAGGGCCGCGGTGACGCTCGCCTCGATGTCCGTGATCGGGTAGATCACCTCGCGCACCGTCCGGTCCCGGTCCAGCACGAGGGTCAGCCGCCTGATCCGGCTCACTCCCGCCGCGCGGAACGTCGGCAGCCGCAGGGCGGCCGTCAGGCCCAGGTCCGCGTCCGAGAGGAGCGGGAAGCGCAGCCGCTCGGCCTCCGCGAAGGCGCGCTGCTCATCGGGCCGCTGGGTCGAGACCCCGTGGACGGTCGCCCCCGCCGCCGTGAACTCCGCGAGTTGGTCGCGGTAGGTGCACGACTCCAGCGTGCAGCCCTTCGCACCCGGAATGCCGGCCCAGCCGGGCGGGTAGGAATCGGCCCGGGCGTACGCGCCGGGGAAGCAGTACAGGACGGTGAACGGGGTGTCGGCCGCGACCGGGTCGCGGAGTTCACCGAACCGGTCCGGCAGCAGCAGCTCCGGTACGCGCCGGCCGCGCAGCCCGTGCACCCGCTCCGCCTCCCGCGAGGCCTCCTGCGTCGTCGCCGTCATCTCTCCCTCTCCCAGGACCCAGGTGTCACCCCAGTCCTGGAGGGCCACCAGGACCGGTAGCAGCCCCCGCCCGCGCGGGGTCAGCCGGTACTCGTGCCGCACCGGGCGCTCCCGGTACGGCTCGCGCGTCAGCACCCCGGCCTCGACCAGCAGCTTCAGCCGCTCGGCCAGCACCTTCCGGGAAACCCCCAGCTCGCGCTGGAACTCCTCGAAGCGGTGCAGCCCGCGCGCGGCGTCGCGCACGATCAGCAGCGTCCACCAGTCGCCCACGACGTCGAGGGCCTGGGCAATCGAACAGTCCGCGTCGCCGAGGTGCGTGCGCTGGGCCATGGGCACTCCTTCGTCCGTTGACCCAAGGCTGTCATGCTGACATAGTCCGTTCCCAAAAGGAACTTACTAAGTCGCGGGGGGAGCGGTCCGGCATGGTGCAAGTGCTGAGGGACGTGCCGAGAGTGGTGTGGCTGCTGGCAGCGGGGGTGTTCGTCAACGCCGTCGTCAGCTTCACCTTCGTCTTCGTCTTCCTGTACCTGACCGGCCCCCGCGGCCTCGGCACCGCCCAGGCGGGCCTGGTCACGGGCATCGGCGGCATCGGCCTCGTCGCCGGCAACTTCACCGGCGGCTGGTACGGCGACCGCTTCGGCCACCGCCGCGTCCTGCTCGCCGCCTCCACGCTCGGCGGCCTCACCCTCATCTCCTTCCCGCTGCTGCCCGCCGCCGGGCTGTACGCCGCCCTGCCCCTCGCCCAGTACGCCTCCGGCGTGGTCCGGGCCGCGAACTCGGCACTCGTCGCGGTGGCCGTCCCCGAGGGCGCCCGCCGCCAGGCCTTCGCCGTCGTACGCTGCGTCTCCAACGGCGGCTTCACCCTCGGCCCGCCGCTGGGCGCGCTGATCGCGACCCGGCTCTCGTACGACTGGCTCTTCGTCGGCGACGGCCTCGGCACCCTCCTCTTCGCCCTGTGGACCGCGCGGGTCGTCCCCGCCCGCGCCGCCGCCCGCACCCCTGCCGCCGGTCCCACCACCGGCTGCCCCGATGCGGCGCCCGGCCGCGGCCTGTGGGCCGAGCTGCGCGCCCGGCCCGCCGTACTCGTCGTCCTCGGAGCGGTCCTGGTGACCGACCTCGTCTACCGCCAGCAGTACGGAACCTTCCCCGTCTTCCTCGCCGACCACGGCCTCGACACCCGGGACTTCGGCTTCGTGATCGCCCTCAACGGCGCCGTCATCCTGTTGCTGGAACTGCCTGCCGCCGTCGCCCTGCGCGCCCGGCCGCCGCTCCCCGTCATCGGCACCGGGCTGCTGCTGGTCGGTGCCGCCTACGCGGCACTCCTGCCCGGAGCGGGCGTCGGCACCGCGGCCTCGATGATCGTGCTGCTGAGCCTGGGCGAGATCCTCTACAAGACCACCGCCACCGCCTACGTCGCCGACCAGGCACCCGAGCACGCCATCGGCCGGTTCCAGAGCCTGTACGCAGGGGTCTCCGTCAGCGGCGTCGTCCTCGGCCCACCGCTCGGCGGCGCCCTGTACGCGACGGCCCCCGGGCTGCTCTGGCCGCTGTGCGCGGTCCTGGCGGGCGGGGCGGGCGCCGCGGTGTTGTACGCGGGCCGGCGGCCGGCGCGACAGGGGCTGCGCCCGGCACCCGAGACCGGTTCGCAACCTCGGGCCGCGGCCGGTTAGGTTTCCCGTATGACTGCTACCCGTACCACCGGCGCCGCCGCCGCCGGTTTCGCCACCCTCGCCGCTGACGGCACCGTCCTCGACACCTGGTTCCCCGCGCCGGAGCTGGTCACCGAGCCCGGCCCGGCCGGGACCGAGCGCCTCACCGCCGAGCAGGCCGTGGAACTCCTGGGCGCCGCCGCGGCCAAGGCGATCCGCAAGGACGAGGTGCGCGGTGTCGAGGTCGTGGCCGTCCGCACCGTGATCGCCTCCCTGGAGGACAAGCCGCTGGACGCGCACGACGCGTACCTGCGCCTGCACCTGCTCAGCCACCGCCTGGTCAAGCCGCACGGCCAGAGCCTGGACGGCGTCTTCGGCCTCCTCGCCAACGTCGCCTGGACCTCCCTCGGCCCCGTCGCCGTGGACCAGGTCGAGACCGTGCGCCTGAACGCGCGCGCCGCCGGCCTGCACCTCCAGGTCACCTCGATCGACAAGTTCCCGCGGATGACCGACTACGTCGCCCCCAAGGGCGTGCGCATCGCCGACGCGGACCGGGTCCGCCTCGGCGCGCACCTCGCCGAGGGCACCACCGTCATGCACGAGGGCTTCGTCAACTTCAACGCCGGCACGCTCGGCACGTCCATGGTCGAGGGCCGCATCTCCGCGGGCGTCGTCATCGGCGACGGCTCGGACATCGGCGGCGGCGCCTCCACCATGGGCACCCTGTCCGGCGGTGGCAAGCAGATCATCTCGGTCGGCGAGCGCTGCCTGATCGGTGCGGAGGCGGGCATCGGCATCGCGCTCGGCGACGAGTGCGTCGTCGAGGCCGGTCTCTACCTCACCGCGGGCACCCGCGTCACCCTGCCGGACGGCGAGATCGTCAAGGCGCTGACCCTCTCGGGCGCCAACAACGTCCTCTTCCGCCGCAACTCGGTCACCGGTGCCGTCGAGGCACGCCCGAACAACGCGGTCTGGGGCGGCCTGAACGACGTCCTGCACAGCCACAACTGACGCCCCGCCGCCCTGGCGCGGCCGGTGTGCGCTCCCTCCCCGAGCGGGGGAGCGCACACCGGCCGCGCGCGTTTTCGGGGGTTGGGTGTGGCGGGAGGCCGGCGGTCCGGTGTTCGTGTCCGGGCGGCGGGTTCAGCCCCGGTTCGGCTCCGGGTTTGCCGCGGGGCTGTCGTGGGTCAGCGCTGGGGGAGGGTGCGGATCGAGCGGACCAGGCTCGCGAAGGCCTCTTCCTCCGCCTCGGTCAACTCGACCGACTCCATCGGGTGCGCCTCCGCGCGGCGCTGGGCGGGGATCGCGGCGAGCCCGGCGAGGCCCGCGACGCGGGGCTCGGGCTCCGGGCGGTGGGGGAAGCGGGCCCCCCGGACCAGGCGACCGAATCCGGCCAGCCACAGGAGGACGGCCACGAGCAGGACGGCGACGCCGATCTGCTGGGCGGGGGAGATCGAGGGGAGCACGCGGACCTCCGGGCGACGGGCAAGGCAGGAAGGCGAGACCGGGCGTGAACACACTCAACACCACAACCCGGGCCGAAGGGGCCGGGATGTGGCGAGCGTCACGCCAGGGTCGAAAGTCCCCGACTTCCCCTTTCTGCCCGTTTTTTCGGCTGGAGAACCGCCGGGCTGCCGCTCCGCGGCCTCCCGGTGCCGGAACTCACGGTTCCAGGTGCAGCTTGAAGCCCTCGTGGCTGCGGGCGAAGCCGAGCCGCTCGTAGAACCGGTGGGCGGCGCCGCGCCGTTTGTTGCTGGTCAGCTGGACCATTCCGCAGCCGCGCCCGCGGGCCCGCTCCACGGCGAGCCGCATCAGCTCGGCGCCGAGGCCGCCGCCGCGCCGGTCCGCGCGGATCCGGACCGCCTCCACCAGCGCCCGCTCCCGGCCGCCCTGCCCGAGGCCGGGTATGTAGGTCAACTGCAGGCAGCCCACCACCTCGTCCCCGTCGGCGAGGACCAGCATCTCGTTGCGGGGGTCCGCCCCGATGGCGGCGAAGGCCCGCTTGTGGGCCTCGGTGACCTCGGCCCGTTCGGCGTGGTCGTCGTCCAGCAGGGCGAGCACGACGGGCAGGTCCGGGCGGGTGGCTTCGCGGAGGATCATGGCCGGAAGTGTGGCAGAGGGCCCGGCCGGGACGGCGGCCGGGCCCTGACGCGGACCGGAGGCCGCAGCCCCGTGGGTCGTCCCCCGGGGCTGCGGGCGCACGGTGGTGCGGTGCCGTGGTGTTACGGGCGGAAGCGCAGCACCTGCGGGTCGTGGTCGCTGTTCTGCGCCGAGAACTCGGCGTTGATGTGCACGCTGTCGTACGTGTAGCCCTTGACCGCCGGGCTGACCAGGATCTGGTCCAGCACCTGGGCGTTGCCCTGGAAGACGTACGAGTAGCGCTCCGACTTCGGCAGCGACTTGATGGCCGAGTACAGCGCGCCGCCGTCCTCCAGCGCCTTCGTCGTGTCCGAGAACTCGAAGTCGTTGATGTCGCCGAGGGCGAGGACCTTGGCGTTCTTGTCGACGGCCAGGAGCTCCTTGACGAAGGCGTTCACGGCCTGCGCCTGCTGCAGCCGCTTGGCCTCGGAGGGGCGGGCCGGCGGCTGGTGGTGGGAGGTCAGGGCCTCGTCGCCGCCCTTCGAACCGAAGTGGTTGGCGATCACGAAGACCGGGCGGCCGCGGAAGACGAACTCGCCGGCCAGCGGCTTGCGGCTGTCCTTCCACGCAGGGTTCGCCGGGTCGATGCGGCCCGGGGAGTGGGTGAGGGCGGCGCGGCCCTTCTCCGTGGTCACACCGGTGGCGGTGGTGGCGTCGCCGGCGGCGCGGTCGGTGAACGAGACGCGGGCCGGGTTGAACAGGAACACCTGGCGGATGTTGCCGCCGGGCTCGCCGCCGTCCTGGTTGTTCGACGGGTTGACGGTGCGCCACTGGTAGGAAGGGCCGCCGGCGGCCGCGATCGCCGCCGTGAACCTGGCCAGGGTCTGCTCGGCGGACACCGTGCCGTCGTTCTTGGCGCCGTTGTCGTCCTGGATCTCCTCCAGGGCCAGGATGTCGGGCGAGGCCAGGTTCTCCACGACCGCCTTCCCGAGGGCGTCGAACTTCTCCTGCGGGTCGGTCGGGTCGAGGTTCTCGACGTTGTACGTGGCCACCGCGAGCTCGCCCGGCGCCTGCGCCTTGGTCTTCTCGGGGGCGGTGGTGCCCTTGGAGAGGGTGCCCAGGGTGCGGGCCGCCAGGGTGTAGCCGCCGAACTGGTTGAAGTCCATCGGGCCTTCGGTGGTGCCCGTCAGCTTGTCGCCGACGTTGGCTACCGGGAAGGGCTGCTGCGCGAGCGGGGCCAGTTGCTGGACCTTCAGGCGGCCGGTGTTCTGGGACTCGTAGGAACCGTAGAGGGTGCCGCCGCGCTTGGCGTTGTTCTCCCAGCCCTTGACCGTGACCCACAGCTCGCCGTACTCGGCGGCGGTGGCGCCCACCACGCGCGAGGTGCCGATGGCGACGTTCATGCCCTCCAGGGACTCGTAGAAGTCCAGGGCGTAGCGGGACGGGTTCAGGGCCAGGCCGTTGATGCTGCCGGCGGCGGCCGGGTCGCCCGCGGGGGCGTAGGCGGCGGGCACGGTGTACTCGTTGACGGCGGCGGCCTCGGGCAGGGCGTTGCCCGAGGAGACCACGGTGACGGCCGGCTTGGAGATCTGGGTGACCGACTGGTTGCCGGAGTTGACGCCGCCGGGAACGTACTCGCCGACCAGGCCGGAGACCTTGACGGCGTCGCCGACGGCGACGGTCGGGGCGGAGCCCGTGAAGACGAAGATGCCCTCACTGGTGGCCGCGTTGTCGTCGGCGTCGGGGTCCTGGATCCAGAAGCCGCGCGAGCCGTGGGCGCGCACACCCGTCACGATGCCCGCGACGTCGGTGACCTGCTTGCCGTTCAGCGGGGATATCCGGGTGGTGCCCTGGATGTCGTGGATGCGCACCGCGCCGTCGGCCGCGACGCCTTCGGCCGCGCCGGCGGTGCCCGTGAGCAGGCCGGTGGCCAGGGCGCCCGCGACGAGGGCCGCGACGGCGGCGGAGCGGGGGTGTGAGGAGTGCATGGTCAGGTACTCCGGTGTGTGGAGGAGGAAAGCGGAGGGGGGCGGCGCGGTACTGCGAGGAGCGGTACAGCGGCGGTGCCTTGGTGCTGCGATGCGGTGCTGCGGTGCGGTACTGCGGTGCTGAATGGCCGGAAATCCACGGTGGTCGACGGGCTGGCCGTACGTGTTCCGCAGGGATCGCCGGGGTCCCCCTAATGTCTACGCGCGTCAATTTCCTGGGTGATCAGGGACGTTGTCAAGACCTCCAGGACATACGGAGGCCGACTGTGAGATGAACCAAAGGTATGACCGCCGGACACGTCCGAATTGCGTCTACTCTGGTGCGCCGGACGGCCGCTGACGGCCCTCCGAACGACCGCGTCCGCGAGGAGACCCAATCCATGTCCGCAGAGCCGCGTTCCACCCTGCCGCCGGTACGGCTGCCCTCCGACGCGGAACTCGCCCGAGACGCCCTCGTCGCCCCCCTGTTCGCCCGCGCCGTGCGCCTGGCCCGCTGGGCCGGCCCCGGCACCCGCGTCGACGGCAACGGCGAACTCGACCGGGCGCAGCTGCCCGAGGCCGCCGCCGCGCTCGGCCTCGACCCCGCAGACGCGGACGCCCGCGCGGACGCGAGCCAGGCGTGGAGGACGGCCCTCGACACCGGCCTCGTCGAACTGACCGAGCCGGAAGGGCCGGAGGCGGACGGTGCGGAGGCGGGTCGCCGGGAAGCGGGTGCTGCGGAGGCGGGCGGGACCGGGGAGTTCGGCGGCGCCACGGCCGGCGAGGACCTGGCGCGGGTCGGTGGCGGCGCGCCCGCCGAGGTGCTCGACCTGTGGCTGTCCGCTCTGGACGCCGTCCTCGCCGACGCGGCCGTGCCCGGACTCGACGACCTCGTCGACGCGCTGGACGAGGGCGGCACCATCGACTTCGACCGGCTCGACTGGAACCCGCAGCGGGAGGCCGACTTCCTCGACGGCGTTCTCGCCAACCTCTACCTGCTCACCGTCGCCGACGCCGGTGTCGAGCGGGGCGGCGCGGTGCCGCTGCCCGTGCTCGCCGCCTCCATGGTGGTTCCGGACGGCATGGCCCGGCCGACGGACGCCGCGCTGGAGCAGGTCTCGGACGTGATGATGCGCCTGGACGACCAGTTCCGGCAGCTGGAGCCGATCGGGCTGGTCGAGTACCGGCCCGTCGACGAAACGCTGATGGCGCAGACCGATGACGAGGAGCCCGCCGGAGCCGGCCCGCGCGAGCTCGACGCGGAGGAGGTCTCCCGGTACGGGATGGTCCGCCTCACCCCGCTCGGTCTGTACGGCCTCCGCGCGCGCATGCGGGAGGCCGGCATCACGGCCCCTGCCGTCGGCGACCTCGCCGACAAGGGCGCCGACGCGCTGCTCGACGCGGTCTGCGACTACCCCGAGGGCGCGGCCCAGGCCGAGATCGGCCAGTGGCTCGCCGACCGCGAACCGTCCGGCGCGGTCGCCGAGCTGCTGGCCGCTGCCCGCGGCTCGGACCACGGCGCCCCGCTGCGCCGGCTGCGCTGCCAGCAGGCCCTCGCGTCCGCCGGGGAGGGCGCCGAGCCGGCGGTCCGGGCGGTGCTGGACGACCCGGAGCTCGGCGGCCTCGCCCGGGTGTGGCTCGCCGAGCGCGGGGCCGCCGACGTACCGGCTCCGAACGGGGCGATGGTGTACTGGCTGACCGTCGACACGATCGCGGCGCAGCTGGCCGCGGACGCGCAGGCCGTGGAACTGCCGCTGCTGATGGAGTCCCTGACCGCCCACCACACGGGCTTCTTCGACCAGGCGTGGCGGGTGGACCACCCGGCGGCGGGGGAGGTGCTGGAGGCGATGGGCCGGCTGCACCCGGACAGGAAGGCTGCCAAGGAGGCCCGCAAGGCGGCCTACAAGGCCCGCTCGCGACAGCCCTGAACCGCACCGGCGTCAGGAAGGCGGGCAGGGAGGGCCGTGTCGTGCCCGGGCGTGAGCGGCAGGGCGTGCGGGCCGTCGGGCGTGCGTGCGCAGCGCGCGACGGCGGGGGCGGGGGC
>NZ_JACBGN010000069.1 GCF_013401435.1 Streptomyces sp. BR123 | reverse complement strand
GGCCAAGGGGCCGTGGGGGCCCAGGGGTCGTGGGGTTCTCGGAGGCCAGGCGGCCCTGGGGGCGCAGGGGTTGCAAGGGATGTGAGGGCTGCAGGGGGAGCGGGAGCCGCAAGGGGAGCGGGAGCCGCAAGGGGAGCGAGGGGTGTGATCAGGCCGCCCGGCGGCCGAATCGCCATCGGTCGGTAAACGTCGACCGAGCCAAGATCACCGTATCGGGGGACTCCACCGGTTCCGGAGGGCGTAGTCGGCGCGGCGGCCCGTTACTGTTCCCCAGGATCTGACCGGATTCCCGGATATACGCCCCTTTTTCCTCCTCTTTCATCGGTGACGTGCGGGTACACGCCGGTCACCGCCCCTTGCGAAGGAGAGCTCGTCGATGACCGTTGACAGCAGCCCCGAGACGCAGCTGGAACCCGCGCAGCAATCCAGCCTGAGCACGGCAGCTGCCCGCAACCTCGCCACCACCACCAAGTCCGCCCCGCAGATGCAGGAGATCACCTCCCGCTGGCTGCTCAAGACGCTCCCCTGGGTCGAGACCAAGGGCGGCGCCTACCGGGTGAACCGCCGGCTGAGCTACACGGTCGGAGACGGACAGATCGAGTTCGTCCAGGACGGGGCCGCGGTCCGGGTGATCCCCCGCGAGCTCACCGAACTCGCCCTCCTGCGCGGCTTCGACGACATGGACGTGCTGAACGCGATCGCCGGCCGGTGCGTCCAGCGCGACTTCCGCGCCGGCGAGGTCCTGGTGGAGCGCGGCACCCCCGCCGGCGGCATCCACCTGATCGCCCACGGCCGCATCAGCCAGACCGGCGAGGGCAAGTACGGCGACGAGGTCGCCGTCTCCGTCCTCGCCGACGGCGACCGGTTCGGCGAGCACGCCCTGCTCGACGGCCAGGGCACCTGGGACTACACCGCCACCGCCGAGACCTCCGGAACCCTGCTCACCCTCTCCCGCTCCGACTTCGAGGCCGTCATGGCCTCGGCGCCGGCTCTGCGCAGCCACATCGAACGCTTCACCGCGCTCCCGCACCAGCGGCAGAACCGCCACGGCGAGGCCGAGATCGCGATGGCGTCCGGCCACACCGGCGAAACCGAGCTGCCCAGCACCTTCGTCGACTACGAGCTCCACCCGCGCGAATACGAGCTCTCCATCGCGCAGACCGTGCTCCGGATCCACACGAGGGTCGCCGACCTCTACAACGGGCCGATGAACCAGACGGAGGAGCAGCTCAGGCTCACCATCGAGGCGCTGCGCGAGCGCCAGGAGCACGAGCTGATCAACAACCGCGAGTTCGGCCTCCTCCACAACGCCGACTTCAAGCAGCGGATCCAGACCCACTCCGGCCCGCCCACCCCCGACGACCTGGACGAGCTGCTCTGCCGCCGCCGCGGCACCAAGCTCATCCTGGCCCACCCGAAGACGATCGCGGCGATCGGCCGCGAGTTCAACGCCCGCGGGCTCTACCCGGACCACGTCGACCTGGGCGGCCAGTCCGTCCCGGCCTGGCGCGGCGTCCCGATCCTCCCTTGCAACAAGATCCCGATCAGCAAGGAGAACACCAGCTCCATCATCGCCATGCGCACCGGCGAGGAGAACCAGGGCGTCATCGGCCTGCACCAGACCGGCCTGCCGGAGGAGTACCAGCCGGGCCTGTCGGTGCGGTTCATGGGCATCGACGAGAAGTCGATCATCTCCTACCTCGTCACGGCCTACTACTCCGCCGCCGTCCTGGTGCCCGACGCCCTCGGCGTGCTGGAGAACGTACAGATCGCCCGCAGGCAGGGCTGAGGGCCCACCCGCGGCCACAGCTCTGGGCCGCCCGGGCCCGGGCGTGGTCCCGGGCCTGGGCCTGGGCCTGGGCGTCGGCCTGGACGTGTGCCTGGGCGTGAGCCTGTGCCTGGGCGTGGGCGTGGGCGCGTGCCCGGGCGTGTGCCCGGGCCTGGGCGTGTGCCTAGGCCTGGGCCCAGGCACAGGCCCAGGCCCGTGCCTGGGCCGCGCCTGCGGTCGCGTCCTCACCCGGCGGCACCGGCCGGCCCGGACCCGTCCACAGCCGACCGGGCACGCCCGGGACCCGGGACAGTCCCACCACCTCACCAAGGAGACACGGATGCCCGACGCTGGGCCTTCCCCTCTGCAGTCGAGCCCGCCTGGCGCCGCCGCGGTGTACGGCCGCGGCCGCGGCGCGCCCGCGGGCCGGCCCGGGCTGCCCTCCGGGCCGCCCCTGTTGTACGCAGGCCGCGCCGCGGACGCGGCCGCGGTTTCGGTGCCGGCACCGTCGGCGGAGCCGGTTCCGGTGTCGGAGCCGGAGCCGTTTCCGGTGCCGTTTCCGGTGCCGGTCCGGGAGTTGGCGCGGATCCTGTCCGGCCCCAGCGGCCTGGGCACGACGAGCCTGCACTTCGGGCGCCGGGCGGCTCCGGCGGACATGCCGGCGGACATGCCGGCGGCGTCGGGTCTGCCCGCTGCGCCCGACCTGCCCGCGCTGGCGGCGGTGTCCGCTCTGCCGGAGCCGCCCGCCCCGGCGGAGGGGGGCCGGCCGATCCCGGGCCTCTACTACCACCCCGTCCCGGAGCCCGACCCCGCCCGCGTCGCGGAGGTCAGCCACCGGATCAAGCGCTGGGCGGTGGACGAGGTCCAGGCGTACCCCCCGGAGTGGGAGGACCAGTTCGACGGCTTCTCCGTGGGCCGCTACATGGTCGCCTGCCACCCGGACGCGCCGACCGTCGACCACCTGATGATCGCCACGCGGCTGATGGTCGCCGAGAACGTCGTCGACGACATCTACTGCGAGGACCACGGCGGCTCGCCGGTCGGCCTGGGCGGCAGGCTCCTGCTCGCCCACACCGCCCTCGACCCCGTCCACACCACCAAGGAGTACGAGCCGGCGTGGTCGGAGTCGCTCCTGTCGGACGCCCCGCGGCGCTCCTACCGCTCCGCCATGGAGTACTTCGTCCGGGCGGCCACCCCGTCGCAGGCCGACCGGTTCCGCCACGACATGGCCCGCCTCCACATGGGCTACCTGGCGGAGGCCGCCTGGGCCGAGACGGAGTACGTCCCGGAGGTGGCCGAGTACCTGGCGATGCGGCAGTTCAACAACTTCCGCCCGTGCCCCACCATCACCGACACGGTCGGCGGTTACGAACTCCCGGCGGACCTGCACGCCCTGCCCGCCATGCAGCGGGTGATCGCGCTCGCGGGGAACGCCACCACCATCTCCAACGACCTGTACTCGTACACCAAGGAGCTCAGCGCCCGCGGCAAGCACCTGAACCTGCCGGTGGTGATCGCCGAACGCGAGGGCCTCTCCGACAAGGACGCCTACCTGAAGGCCGTCGAGGTCCACAACGACCTCATGCACGAGTTCGAGGCCGCCTCCGCCGAACTGGCCGCCGCCTGCCCCGACCCGCGCGTCGCGCGCTTCCTGCGGGGCGTGGCCGTGTGGGTCGACGGCAACCACTACTGGCACATGACCAACACCTATCGCTACACCCTGCCCGACTTTTGGTAATTGGTAAGCAGAATGGATTTACCCATGACGAGCATCGACATCCCCGCCGGTACCGCCGCCACCGCTGCCGCCACCGCCACCGCCACCACCACCGCGTTCATCCCCGCCCCGGCGAACCCCTACCAGGGCGACATCGCACGCTACTGGAACGAAGAGGCCAGGCCCGTGAACCTGCGCCTCGGCGACGTCGACGGCCTTTACCACCACCACTACGGCATCGGCGCCGTCGACCACGAGGCCCTCGGGGACCCGGCAGACAGCGCGTACGAGAAGAAGCTGATCGCCGAACTCCACCGCCTGGAGTCCGCCCAGACCGACGTCCTCCTGGACAACCTCGGCGCCATCGGCCGCGACGACCTCCTCGTCGACGCCGGCTGCGGCCGCGGCGGCTCCATGGTCATGGCCCACCAGCGCTTCGGCTGCAAGGTCGAGGGCGTCACGTTGTCGGCCAAGCAGGCCGACTTCGGCAACAACCGTGCGCGCGAGCTGGGCATCGTGGACTCCGTCCGCGCCCGCGTCTGCAACATGCTCGACATGCCCTTCGAGACCGGCCAGGCCGCAGCCTCGTGGAACAACGAGTCCAGCATGTACGTCGACCTGCACGACCTCATGGCCGAGCACTCCCGCATCCTCACGGTCGGCGGCCGCTACGTGACCATCACCGGCTGCTGGAACCCCCGCTACGGGCAGCCGTCGAAGTGGGTCTCGCAGATCAACGCCCACTTCGAGTGCAACATCCACTCCCGGAGGGAGTACCTCCGCGCCATGGCCGACAACCGCCTCGTCCCCCAGGCGGTCATCGACCTGACCCCGGAGACCCTCCCGTACTGGAAGCTGCGCGCCACGTCTTCCCTGGTGACGGGCATCGAGGAGGCGTTCATCAAGTCCTACGAGGACGGCTCGTTCCAGTACGTCCTGATCGCGGCGGACCGCGTCTGACGGTCGGAGCGGACAGAGACCGGGCCCGTGGCACTGCTGCGGGTCCGGTCCTGTGCGTGGGCGGGCTGCGCTCGGGCGAGGGTGCGACGGTGCCCGGGGGCCGCCCGTCAGTCCCAGTGTCATCCCGTGCCGGGCGCCGGCCTCAAGGGCGCTCCCTCCGGTCGCGTCGCTGCGCGATGGCCTGCGGCCACCCTTGACCCCGACGCCCGACCCGGAACGACGAGACCGGACGGCCGTGAAACCTCCCCTCTGAGCGTCCCACAGCTGACCCGTCTTCGAACTTCAGTACCTGGATCAGGCCGCCCATGCCGGCGTGTTCGTCGCGGTCAGTCGGCATGATCTGGATCGTGACGTTCCGCCGTGAACCGAGTTCCAGCAGGTGCTCCAGTTGCCTGCGCATAACGGTCTTACCGCCGACTGGGCGCCGAAGGGTGACCTCTTCCTGGATGAAGCTGAGCGCGGGGGCAGGCTCCCGGTCGAAGATGGTCCGCCGGGCCATGCGTCCAGCTATCCCTCGCTCTACCTCCTCAGGAGTTTGAGGTGGCTGCCACATCTCGAATAGCGCGCGGGCGTAGTGCTCCGTTTGCAGCAGTCCGTGAATGTTGTGGCTGCCGTAGGAGCAGAGCTCTACCGCCCGCCCCTCCATCTTGGCAAGATCCCGCACCCGCTTCGGGTAGCGGGCCTGCTCGACGTCCTTCTTCATGGACGCGATGCGGCCCTCGGCCCGTAGGACCTCGTCCGCCGTGTCCAGGTATTCCGGGCGGGGAATGCGCCTACCGGACTCGACCTTGCGGACCAAGTCCTCCCCGTACCCCATCCGGGCGGCGAAGTCGGAGACGCGCAGCCCGGCCGTCTCCCGCCAGACCTTCAGCTGGCGGCCGACTGCGGCGACGACTGCCGCGCCCTGTTCGTCTTCCGGGTCGACCTCCCAGCCCGGCTCTTCCGTTCCGTCGCTGTCCACGCTCATGCGCCCCCACTTCCGACGTGCCCGACCTACCCAACGCCCCGTACCCCCAAATGGCTTGCGGACAGGCAGGACAAGACCGGACAACGGCCGGACAGTCTCGGTACGCACAGGCGTCGTCGCTGTTCAGCGTAGGCACGTACGGCCACGCTGGGTGACGTGATTCCACAACTTCCTGCATGCGTTCTTCAGCTCTCCGCCACCCCGCGCGGCGCCCGTCTCGGCCGGTTGCTCGCCGTCGAACAACTCCGTGCCTGGGGCCTTCGGTTCGACACGGCCGAGCAGGTGCTGACCGAGCTGATCTCCAACGCCGTCTCCCACGGCCGCGTGCCCGGCCGGGACTTCCGGCTCGGCCTGTCCGTCGACGGCGCCCGCACGCTCCGTATCGAGCTGACCGACACGCGAGCGGACCGGCTGCCCGACCCGCAGGCGGGAGGCCGGGGCTTGGCGGTCGTGGCGGAGCTGGCGGACCGGTGGGGAGTCGAGCTCGGCCCCGCACCCTGGAAGACGGTCTGGGCAGAACTCGACAGCCAGTGACAGCGAGCCGTTCGGCCTTCGCTGTCACCGCCTACGGCGCGGACGATCGGTACATCAGGTCGCAGCGTGCGGGATCACCCAGGACATTCGCCAGGAACAGGCCCAGGTCGAAATCCTCCGGCTCCGCGAAAGCCGTCATGTCGTCCACGTCCAACTCATTTGACGGACGCGGGTAATCGAGGTGACGGGTGCCCACGGTGAGCCTGTTGAAGATCTCGCCCCGTTCGTGGCGCACCTCAAGGCCGTCGACGACGGCGATGTCCTCGTCCCCCAGAAGCAGTCGCAGTGCTCCCTCGGCCCGGTAGAGGACCGCCAGGGTGTCACCGAGCCGACCGAAGGTGCCGGCGATTTCGCCGTGGTCGAGCGGCAGGCTGCGGCCGCTCACCGGTCCGAGCGCCGCGGTGCCGGGGTCGAACCGAGTCTGTTCGCCGAAGTTCCCGAAGGACACGACCGTGATCACCATTCGTCCTTCCGTGAGGCCACGGTCCGAAGTTTCGCGCACTACGCGCGGAGCCGGGTGCGGGTGCGCATCAGGATGCGGCCGAGCATGTTCTTCCCCGTGCCCGTCCTGCCGCGGCCCCAGTAGTGGTCGGAGGTCGTGTCCTCGACGATCTCCTCGTCCCCCGTCGACAGCAGGATCTCGCGGATGTCGGCGTGTGTACGGAACTTGGCGTCCACGGCGCGGCGCATCACGTCGTCCTTCACCCGCTCCCAGTCGCGCCGCAGCGGCTTGGACCGGTCGCGGCCCCGCTCCGCTGCCCGCAGCGGCGTTGAGGCCTGGCGGATCACGTGCGCATGGCGCGTGCCGAGGAACTTCTGTGCCTGGAAGTAGTGCTCGACGGTCGGCCACCAGTGCCCGTCGAGATCAACACCGTGTGCGGAGAAGTTGGAGAAGCAGCCGTAGGGCACCTCGTCGGCGCCGTAGAAATAGATCGTCATCCCAGCCCTCGCGGCGGTCACAGGACTGGCACGCTGCCAGCCGCCGCCCCGCCTCTGCAACCGGTTTGCCTGCTCAGGCGGTCGATGACCGTGTCGCGATCACCGCGATGCGGGCGGCACGCGCCGCGGTGCGCGTGTCGCCTACCCCTCTAAAGAAACGGGGAAAACAACCAACCAACCCACCACGTCACCACCCTGGACATCCGTCGCTCACACGGGTGAACTGTGCCAACTGCACTGGAAATACACATCGGTTGCGGGCATATGCTCGCCGCGACGACAACCCCAGACACAAGTCAGCCCCCGCCGGGACGGCAATCCCGACGAGGGCCTGACCACGAGGAAGAGAACGGCTTCCCGATGGCTTCCCAGCACCCTAGCGCGGGCAGGCGCGCGCAGTCGCGCATTCCGGCCGGGTCCCCCCGATCCGGTGTCATCCACGTCAACGTTCCCCACGAGACTCACTTCGTCGTGGTCGGCAACCACCTCGCCCAGCACCGCAAACTGTCACTGGCGGCACGCGGGCTGGCCGTCTACATCCAGTCGCTGCCGGAAGGAACGCCGGTCAGCATCGAAGCGCTGAGCCGACGGTTGCCAGAGGGCGAGTACCGCATCGCGAAGGCCCTGCGCGAACTGGAGGAGCACGACTACCTCGCCCGCGCACGGGAGAGGCTGCGGTCGGGGCAGATCGTGACGCGCACGATCTCGTACAACCGCCCGCAGGCGGCCCTGCGGCACGCGTCGACGACCCCTCGGGCGGCGGAAGGGGAGTGGCCGTCGCCAGGGACGGGCCCAGCGCCGGGGAAGGTCTCGGAACCAGGCGCGGCACCGGAACCGACCCCGGCGCCAGGTGAGGGCAACGGCACCGAACCGGGACCAGGAGCGGGGCCGGGCGCGGCACCGGAAGACGGAGGGCAGGCGCCCGCCGACCCGGAGTCCGAGCCGGAGCCGTCGCCACTGCTGCCGCAGCCCCCGGCACCGGGGGCCACTGCGGCCACTACCGCCGCCTGCATCTCTGATGGGGCCGTCCCTGAAGATGTCCCCCCTGGCCATCCTTCGGGGGCTTCCCGGCAGTCTGTTGGCATTCCGGGGCGGGACGGTCGGTCAATGGTGGCCGAAGGCCATCGCGCAGCGACGCGACCGCAGGGAGCGCCATTGAGGGACCGGCCCGAACCGGGAAGACAATGGGCTGACGGGACGCCCCCGGACACCTCACCACCTCGGGCCGAGCGGGATCCTGCTCACCTGGATCCGGATTCCACTCCTGACGCCGATCAGGCCTTCGTCGCCGCCGGTGCTCCCGGCCCTGGTCCCACTTCCGGTCCCGTGGCCGATGCCCTCCTCTCTGCCTCTGCCTCTGCCTCCGCCGACCCCACCGCCACCGCCCGCCACATCCTCACCGGCCTCCGCGCTGCCGAGTTGACGTCGGCCCGTTGGCCCTCTCTTCAAGGCCCCCGCGGCGGGGGCGGCGACTTGCGTACGACCGCCGCTCGTCAGAGGCTGCGGGCGGTGATGTCGCCGTGGGTGGTGGTGGCGCGGATGGCGAGTTCGGCGGTGCCGTCGTTCTTGAGGCTGTTGTCGATGCGGCCGTAGCCGGTGCCGGCGTCCAGGGTGGCCGAGGCCCCGGGGGCGGCGGCGATCGCAATGTCGCCGGACTGGGTGTGGAGCACGACCGTACCGCGCACGGCCTCGGCGATCCGGATGTCACCCCGCAGGGTGCTGATCTCGGCGGGCCCGTCGAGACGGCCGACCTCGACGTCGCCGTCGGTCGCGGTGAGGCGGAGGCTCGCGGCCTCGTCGATCTTGATCTGGCGGTACGCGCCGTCGAAGGCGACGTCGCCCAGGCGGCCGACGGCGCGGAGTTCGGAGGCGGCGGTCTTGGCCTCGATGTGCGAGCCGGCGGGCAGCTGGACGGTGACCTCAAGGGATCCGGAGCCGGTGAGCCGGTTCTTGGGCTCGGGGGCGTGGATGCGCAGGACACCGTCGGCGTAGGTGACGGTGGTCTGCTCGGCGGCCTGGACGTCGCGGCTCTTGGAGGGGTTGGCGGGCAGGACTTCGACGGTGGTGTCGGTGCGGTTGGCGGCGATGAACTGGACGCGTCCCGCGGGGATCTCCAGGACGGCGGAGATCGTGGCGGGGGTGTCGAACTTCTGCATCATGTTCTCCGTTGCTCGGTCGTCGTTTCTGACGATGGAAAAGCTACGTTGCTTTCCATTGATGGGCAACATGCTTGTTGCGTCAGATTCGCGTTTCCGCAGGTGAAAGCATGTAAAACGTTGCAACGGGTGGCTTTTCAATGCAACGGGGCGGGTATGGATCATTGCAATGGATGGAGGGTGAACGCTATGATGGGCTCACCGTGCAAGGATCAGCGAGGGGATTGCGATGCCGGGAGGCAGACTCACTCAGCAGGAGCGCCAGCAGATCGCGCTGGGGCTGGCCGACAGCCTCCCCTATGCCGAGATCGCCCGCCGCCTCGACCGTCCGACCTCGACGGTCACGCGTGAGGTGATGCGCAACGGCGGCCCCACCGCCTACCGTGCCGACCTCGCCCAGCGCGCCACCGAACGCCGCGCCCACCGGCGCAAGCCCGCCGCCGCCCGAGGGGCGGAGGCGGCCCCCCAGCCGCACGGGCGCGACGCCGAGGCGGTGGCCGAGTACGAGGAGGTGCTCACCACCGTCCTCATGGGCCAGGGCCTGCCCAAGATGACGGCCCGGGTGCTGACCTGTCTTTTCACCACGGATGCGGGCAGCGTCACCGCGTCCGAGCTCGCCCGGCGGCTCCAGGTCAGCCCGGCCTCCATCTCCAAGGCGATCGCCTTCCTGGAGAGCCAGAGCCTCGTCCGCCGAGAGCGCGACGAGCGCCGCCGTGATCGCTACATCGTCGACGACGAACTCTTCTACCAGTCGACGATCGCCGCCGCCCGGGCGAACGAGCAGCTCGTGCAGACGGCGCGCCAGGGTGTCGCCGTCCTCGGCCGCGACACCGCTGCCGCCGCCCGGCTGGAGAACATCGCACGCTTCCTCGACTTCATCGGCGAGAGCATCCTCCGCGCGGCCGAGCAGGCCCGCGAAGTCCTCCACACCGAACGCGCAGAGGAGGCCCCCTGACCGGGAGGGTGTGGTCGGCATCCGGTTCTGCGGTGGATTGAGCGTGTGCAGGGACTGGCCGTTTGACGTGGTGTCAGGTATTTCCCAGGGCATGTCGAATGCAGAGCAGCAGCCGGGAGTCGACGCGTACGCCGCGCTGGCCGCCGTGGGTCCGTACGGGGTCCGGCCCGGCCATGCGCTGATCACCATGGTCGAGCCGCACCCGGGCCACGAATACGCGTATAACCGCTGGTACGAGGACGACCACTACTACGCCGGAGCCATGGCCATGCCCTGGATGTACGCCGGCCGCCGCTGGGTGGCCACGCGGGACCTTCAGGAGCTGCGCTATCCGGAGAAGTCGGCCGTGGCCCGGCCGGTCACCGCGGGCTGCTACCTGTCGACGTACTGGGTGACCGAGGGCCGCTACGACGAGCACATGAAGTGGACCGTCGGCATCAACAAGCGGCTGAACCGGGACGCCCGGGTCTACCGGGACCGGACGCACGTCTTCACGGCCTTCCAGGACCACGAGGCCACCGTCTACCGCGACGGCGCCGCCGGCCCGCGGGACTTCCACGCCCTCGACCATCCGTACGCCGGGCTCGTCCTGGAGGTCGTCGACGCCGACGGGCCGGGCGGCCGGGCGGAGCTGCTGGAATGGCTGCGGTCGCGCGCCCTGCCGCGGCGGCTGGAGGGATCACCGGCGGCGATGGTGACGGTGTTCCGGCCGACTCCGCTGCCCGGCGACCGGATGGCGTACGTGAAGCAGGTCGAGGGGGTCGACACCCGGCTGACGCTGCTGTGGTTCCTGGAGACCGATCCCCGCACCTGCTGGGACGGGTTGTTCCGGGGGCTCGACGCCGAGGTCGCGGAGGCGGGGATGGGGCGGGTGGAGCTGGTGGCGCCGTTCGTTCCGACCGTGCCCGGGACCGATCGGTACGTCGACCGGCTCCGGTAGGTGACGGCCTACCGCAGCCGGGTACGACCGAGCCCCCTCGGCCGGGACGGCGGGCCAGTCGAGAGGGCTTCAGGCGATCCCGCACACGGGAGTACGGGTGTGCGGGCGATATGGGGGTGTTGGTGTTGCGGCCGGCAGTCAGGCGAGGCGACCCAGCCGACCCTCGGTGACGCCGGTCACGAACGAGGTCCAGGAGCCGGGGGCGAAGGCGAGGGACGGGCCATCCTGCACCTTGGAGTCGCGGACCGCGATGGTCTCCACGACGGGCGACTTGACCTCGACGCAAGCGCCGTTTCCGCCGGAGTAGGAGGACTTGGTCCAGTTGTCCGTGGCGCCCTGACGAATAGCCATGTTTCTCTCCGATGCAGCAGAAAGTGCCGGTGGGTGGGGGTGATTGTCGGCCATCCGGATCTTCCCGGGCCGACGTGATCGACGCTACCGGCACCTTCCGACGGGCGAAGAGGTCATTCACCCGACCGGGTGGCATATTCCATTCAGGACTTCTGTGGCTGGGGAGTGACGGTGTACCGTGACCGGCCCCCGCGCCACCTGCCCGGTTTGCTCCCCTTTTACTTCGCCTTGCCCGCATACTCGGCGATGATGTCCGAAATGAACTGCCGCGTCTGGTCCACGTTGAGGGCCTGCGCGCGCAGGTGCTCGTACATCACGCTGTACTTCTGAACGTCGTTGGCCTTCTCCAGGTACAAATCGCTCGTCACGCCCTCGATGTAGACGACCGTGGAGTCGGTGGCGTCCGGGAATTCCAGGATCGCGTACTGGCCGTTCATGCCCGGGTGGGCACCCATCGAGAACGGCATCACCTGCACCGTGATGTACGGCTGCTCCGACTGCTGTATCAGGTACTCGAGCTGGTCGATCATCATCTGGGCGTCGCCCACGTGCCGGCGCAGCGCGGCCTCGTCGATGACCGCCCACAGCCGCAGCGGCCCGATCTCGGGGTTGTTGTTGTCCGTCTCCGACAGCCGTTTCTGCCGGTGCATGCGCACCTGGACCCGCTTCTCCACGTCCGCCGGGCCGGTTTCGGGCGCGGCGCCGCGGATGAGGGCGTGCGCGTACTCCGGGGTCTGCAGCAGACCGGGCACCATCTGGGGCTCGTACGTGCGCAGGCTGGAGGCGTCCGTCTCCAGCCCGATGTAGACGCTGTACGGGATGTCGCCGAAGGCGTGCCACCAGCCCTGCTGGCGGGAGTCCTTGGCCATCTGCATGAGGGACTCGACGAGCCTGCGGTCCTCGACCTCGTACACGTCGCACAGGTCGCGGACATCGCGCTGGCTGATGGACCGGCGGCCGTTCTCCAGCCTGCTGATCTTCGACTGGGACACGAGCAGGCGCTCGGCGACCTGCTCGGCCGTCATGCCCTTGTCCTCGCGGAGCTTGCGCAACTCCATGCCCAGTCGGCGGCGTCGGACGGTGGGATTGACATTGGACGCCACGTGAACGGCACCTCCGCCTTCTTTGATCGCGTCTCTCTGCGTGTCTACTGGTGAGCAGACTGCCATCGAAGGGCGGGGCGGCGCCGGTAAACGGCCCGGAAACACAGGTGCGCGGGATGACGGGGCCTGGCGGAACCGGCCTCGTCACCCCGCGTTGCGGATGCGTTGCGGTGGAGCTGTGGGACCTGTGGTGGATCTGCGGATCTTCGGTGCATGGTGCCGGTGGTGCCGGTGGTGCCGGTGGCGGAGCGGTACGGCTTTCAGTGCGCGGCGGCGCGTGCCATCGCTCCCGTACGGCGTGCCTGCATCGGAACGCCGTTCGCCGTGGCCCGGGCTGCCGGCGGCGCTGCCGATGCGCGCTCCCGGCGCGGCTGTGCGGCCACGCCGTTCTGGACGTCCATGACGGCGTGCGCCACGAGACCGCCCATGGGGTCGTGCCGGATCAGGTCCCGCAGCCGGGACCTCGACGACCGCCCCTCGTTGCCGGGGTACAGGTGCTTGCCGAGACCGACAGCGTGGGCCAGCGCGGCGAGCGCCGCGGTCCGCGGGTCCGGCGGAACGCCGGTGCGGATCGCACTGTCGAGCCGGGCACGGATCTCCCGGCTGATGGCCGTGTCCGTCGCCTGGTAGCGAGTCGTCGGCAGCACACCGCACATCTGGCCCGCGACGGCATGGACCATGCCGCAGCGCTCCAGGTGGGCGAGGTACACCTGGCGGAGCCCCAGCCGGGGTCCGCCGATCCAGTGGACGGCCCGGACCGGGCTGCCGCGCCTGCGCAGCAGTTCCAGTGCGGAGTCCAGAGTCGGATCTCCTGTCGGCCGTGGCATCACCACGGCGATACGATCCCCGTCAGGGGCTATCCGTCCTGCCAGAGCCAGCTCCACTAGCTGTGCCCCGGCCAGGCCGAGGTCGAGCGACTGCGGCTGCGCCGTGGTACCCGTGGCCGGGTCCAAAGCGAGCAGCAGAAGCTCCTCCGGAATTGTTCTGCGGCTCCTGCCCATCCATGCCTCCCCGCGTGGATGAGTGACAGGGTGACGCCTCTCACATTCATCTGTCGAGAGCGCCTGGTCGCTTTGTGGGGGAACCAGCGCTATGTCGTTCTCGTCTAGCACCTGGGCGATGCCCCCGACGCGGGACACTGTTAGACATTCGGACGGCCGGGCACGCGGCGGCGATCGAGGAGGAACTGGTGGCGGGCGAGTCCCCCGACAAGTCGGTTGATGAAGGAACGCCGGGGGTGGCGAGGTCCTCCGCGGAACGCGACCCGAGGCTGTCGGTGTTCCGTCCGCGGGAACCCGAATCCGGCAAGGGTGACGCCGAAGCCGCGGGCGACGGTTCCGCCCCTCGTGGCGGGGATTCCGGCAGCGGCGTACGGGACGCGGGGTCGCGGGATTCCGAGGACCGGGCCGCGGACCCCGCCGCGGACTCCTCTGAAGGCTCCTCTGTGGAGGCGGAGGCCGAGGCCGACGCGTCCGTCGACAACGAGCGCACGGCGGTGTTCCGCGCGCCCAAAATGGACTCCGACTCCGACTCCGACTTCGAGTCGGACTCGGATTCTGCTTCCGCTTCCGCTTCTGCTTCCGCTTCCGCATCGGGCAAGGGCGAGGGCGAGCGCGAGGGCGGCGGCGACGGCGAGGACGCCGCTGACGACACCGATGGTGACGACGAGCCCTCGGCCGCGGCGGAGGCTCCGGCCAAGGAGGATGACGGGGACGCCGAGCAGGCGTCGGAGTCCCGCTCCGGCTCGGACGCGGGCAAGGGCTCGGCCAAGGGCGCGGACGCCGATGCTGACGCTGATTCCGCTTCGGACCGGACCGCGGCCGGCGAGGCGTCGGCGGAGCCGGAGGGGGAGAAGTTCGACAGCGAGCTCACCGTCGAGCGCACCGCCGTCATCCGTGCCGTGAAGTCGGACGCCGTGAAGTCGGACGTCGTGAAGTCGGACGCCGCCAAGGCGGATGCCGCTCCGTCGGATCCCCGCAAGACCGATGCCGCCGGGGTGGATTCCGGCAAGGCGCCTGCTCGGCCCGGTGACCGTGCGCCGTCGTGGGCCAAGACCGGTGCCGGTGCCTCCGCCAAGTCGTCGGTGGACGAAGCGGACAAGTCGGGTACGGCGGACGACAGCGAGCGCACCGCCGTCTTCCGTGCCGTGAAGCCCGGTTCCGGCTCGGGTTCCGGCTCGGGTTCCGGCCCGGGCGCTGGTTCCAGGGCCGGTTCCGGTTCGGATTCCGGTTCCGCTTCGGCCAAGCCCGGTGACGCAGGAGCGGCGAAGCCGTCGGCCGCGGGTGACTCCGACAGCGAGCGCACCGCCGTGTTCCGTGCGCCCAAGCCCGGCTCCGGTTCGGGCCCGGCGGCAGCCGCCAAGCCCTCGGCCGAGGACTCGGACAGCGAGCGCACCACGGTCTTCCGTGCCGTGAAGCCGCCGGCCGCCCCGGCCGCCGACAAGCCGGCCGCCTCCCGGCCCGCGCCGGCGAAGCCGGCCGGCGCGGGGAAGCCGAGCACGTTCGTGCCGCTGCGCAGGGACGAAGCGCCCGCGAGGGGCTCCTCCGGTCCGGCCTCGGCGCCGAAGCCCGCCGGGGCCGGTGCCGTGCCCTCCGCGCCGGCCCAGGCCCGTACCGCCACCCCGCCCCGGACCACGGGTTCGGCCGCGGCCTCGACCGCCGTTCCGGAGCGCACCGAGCGGACCACCCAGCAGCCGCTGCCGCCGCGGCCGCCGCTCGACCTGCTCGCGGAGCTCACGAACAACCCGCCTCCGCCGCCGAGCCCGATGCGGACGTTCGTCCGGCGGCTGAAGATCTACACGCCGATCGCCATCCTGCTCCTGGTCGTCCTGGCCGTCGTGCAGCTGGTGCGCCCGCTGCCGGCGCCGAAGCTCACGATGACCGCGAAGAGCACCTTCACCTTCGACGGTGCCGCCCCGGCCATGCCCTGGCCCAAGGAGGGCCAGGCGTACATGGCGGCGTCCGGCCTCGGCACCCTCGGCAGCTTCGGCGAGCAGAAGCCCGTTCCCATCGGCAGTGTCGCCAAGACGATGACGGCCTACGTGATCCTGAAGAACCACCCGATGAAGAAGGGTGAGAAGGGTCAGATGATCGACATCGACAAGGCCGCGGTGGAGGACGGCAAGAAGGAGTCCGAGGGCGAGTCGACCGTCAACACGCTGAAGGAGGGCGACAAGATCTCCCAGTACGACGCCCTCGCCGCGCTCATGATCCCGTCGGCGAACAACGTCGCGCGGCTGCTCGCCCGCTGGGACGCCGGTGGCGACCAGGAGGCGTTCGTCAAGAAGATGAACGACGCCGCCAAGGAACTCGGCATGACCAAGACGACGTACACGGACCCCTCGGGTCTGGAGGCGACCACGGTCAGCACCGCCGAGGACCAGGTCAAGCTCGGCCTGAAGGTGGTCGAAATGCCGGAGCTCATCGCCATCACCAAGCTGAACGGCTACACGGACCAGTACGGCAAGTGGTGGCGCAACTGGAACGACCTCATCGCCCCGGGCAACGGCGCGATCGGCATCAAGACCGGCTCCACCACCAAGGCGGGCGGCAACCTGCTCTTCGCCGCGGAGAAGAAGGTCGGCAACACCAACCAGCTGATCGTCGGCGCGGTCCTCGCCCAGTACGGCGTGCCGATCCTCGGCACGGCCATCAACCACAGCAAGAACCTCATGGTGGCCACGCAGAAGTCGCTGACCAGCGCCGCCGTCGTGAAGAAGGGCGATGTCGTCGGGTACGTGGACGACGGGCTCGGCGGCCGGACCCCGGTCGTGGCCACGGCGGACGTGGAGGCGGTCGGCTGGCCGTCGCTCACCGTCAAGATCAAGATGAGCAGCGGTGACGGCAAGCTCCCCCAGACCGCGACGGCGGGCACCGAGGTCGGCATGCTGACCGTCGGCGAGGGGGCCAGCCAGGTGAAGGTGCCGGTGGCGCTGAAGAGCGATCTGGCCGCGCCGGGCATCGGCAGCAAACTGACCCGTATCGGCTGATCACCGCCGACAGCGGTGAACTCGGAACCGGCGCCCCGGGCAACCCCGGGGCGCCGGTGCGCGTCTAGGACCCGGAACCGGACCGGAACCGGGACCGCGACGGACGGGACGGCATGAACGAATGGACGGGACGGACCGGGGAGCAGGGCAGACCAGTGACCACCGCTGAGCAGCAGGGCCGGAGCGGACCGGACGGACCGGAGGCCGTCGGTGAGCCCGAAGGTCCCGGAGCCCCTGCCGGCGGGCCCGTCGCTCCTGTCGCTCCCGTTGCCCTCGTCGGGCCCGGCGGTCCGCTCGACTGGGCCCGGCGGCATCCGGTGGCCGTCGCCACCGTCCTCGCCGCCGTCCTGCACGTCGTCTGGTTCTACTGCTTCGCCAACAGCGGCGGCGACCTCGCCGCCCAGGACGCCTGGGCCGAGTTCGTCGGCCGCCATCCGGACTCGGCGTACAACCTGGCCTGGTACGGGGGCATGCACCCCGTCTCGTACAGCGTGGTCTCGCCGTATGTGATGTACATGCTCGGTGTCCGGACCACGATGATGATCGCCGGCACGGTCTCGGCCGGGCTGTGCGCGCTGATCCTGACCCGCTGCCGCGGCGCCCTGCGGGAGCCGCTGTGGCCGGCCCTCGCCGGGGTGTACGGCCTGTTCTGCAACGCGCTCTCCGGCCGGGTGACCTTCGGGCTCGGCGCGATGTTCGCGCTCGGCGCCGTCGCCGCCGTGTTCTGCTGGCCCCGCAAGTGGGCCCGGCGGCGCTGGGCCAAGGCCGCCGTGGCGGCCCCGCTCGCCGGGCTCGCGACCGCCGCCAGCCCCGTCGCGGGCCTGTTCCTCGGGGTGGTCGCGGCCGCGCTGTTCCTGAGCCGGCGGCGGCCGGGGGCGTACGCCCTGGGGCTGGCCCCGGTGGCGGTGGTCGGGCTGTCGGCCTGGCTGTTCCCGTTCTCCGGGACGCAGCCGATGAAGCTGGGCTCGGCCGTGCCGCCGTTCCTCAGCGCCCTGGCGATCCTGCTCCTCGTGCCGAAGCGGTGGAAGACCGTCCGGCTGGCCTCGGCGATCTATCTCCTCGGCGTGGTCCTGACCTGGGCGGTCGACTCGCAGGTCGGGTCGAACGTCACCCGGATGGTGATGCTGTTCGGCGGTGCCGTGCTGCTGGCGGCGGTCCCGTTCTCGGCGCGGCGCTCGCGGCACTGGTGGGCGGTGGTGGCCGCGTTCACCGGGGTCACGGTGTGGATCACCAGCAACAGCATCACCGACATCGTCCGCACCACCCCGGTGGCCGCCTGGAACCGGGAGCTTGCCCCGCTGGTCGACCAGCTGCGCAGGGCGGGCGCCGACCGGGGCCGGGTCGAGGTGGTGCCGGCCAGCAGCCACCGCGAGTCCTCGGCCTTCCCCGCGTACGTGAACCTCGCCCGCGGCTGGAACCGGCAGGCCGACCTGGAGCGGAACCCGCTCTTCTACGACGACACCCTCACCGCCGAGAGCTACCGCGCCTGGCTGGAGCGGTGGGCCGTGCACTACGTGGTGCTGCCCGCCGACAAACCCGACTCGGGCGGCGAGGCGGAGGCGAAGCTGGTGCGCCAGGGGCTGCCGTACCTCCGGCTGGTGTGGGGCGACCCGAACTGGCAGCTGTTCGAGGTCGACCGGCCGACCGAGATGGTGTCGGGGCCGGCCACGGTGGTCCGGGCCGGTGCGGACCAGCTCGTCGTGGACGTGAAGGCGCCCGGCAGGGTGCTGGTGCGGATCCCGCACTCCCCGTGGCTGGGGCTGGTGGACTCCGTGGGCAAACCGGTGCCGCCGCCGCAGGAGACGCCCGCGTCGCGGGCGCGGGGCGCCGGGAGCGGGGGCGCGGGCAGGGGAGCGCTGCCGAGGGAGTACGCGAACACAGCGGGGTGCCTGTTCAAGGCGTCCCCGACACCGGACGCGGACGGGGACGTGTGGACGGAGCTGCTGGCCCCGGCGCCGGGGGAATACCGGGTGGCGGCGAAATACCAGCTGCCGCGGGGGACGCCCTGCCCGCAGGAGCTCCTGCAGACCGTGCCGGAGCCGGCGCAGCGGCCGGCCCCGCCACGCCCGTGACCGAGGACGTGATCCGGGGCGGGGCCCGGGCGAGCCCCAGGTCCGGCCGGGTGCCGCCCGCCCCAGGTGCATCTCCTGGCATATGTGCATACGATCCCAATAATCTGTAATAGACCGATTGGATGCTTCCCGAGGGAGTTGACGACGGGATGATCAACGAGCGCCAGAAGCGGATTCTCGAGACGCCGGAGCCGGGCCGGGCGCCGCATTCGACGGGGCACGGGTTCGACGGGCCGGTGCGGAGCAAGGTGAAGGGCGGTCTGCACACGAAGGCCAGCCTCAAGCGGGCCGGCACTCCCCAGGGTGACCGCATCGGCGAACGCAGCAAAGGCCTGAGCTGACCCGTCGCGATCCACCGCGACCAGCCCTCCCGGCCCCGGGCCGGGAGGGCCTTCGTATGCCCGAGTGCGGTCCGGGAGCGGTGCGCACGGCAGGTCAACAGGCGATTGCGGAGGGTGGTCCCGTGCGCTCCGGGCCGGCGGCCGGCGGTTTGTCGTGGGTGGGTCACAACCGGCGTGCTGGGCATTGCAGATGCGATGTGCGGTGATAGAAGTAGGCGGAGGCCTGCATGAGTTGATGGCCTGGAGCGTGCGGGGGAGTGCGGATGGCGCGGCGGTCTGCGGTTGAGGGCAAGGGGAGCCGGCGGTGAGCGGGAACGCGCCGGTCGATCCGGCCGAGGTGCCGGTCTTCACCGGTGACTTGGTGGAGCTGGACAGGCAGATCAAGGCGATCTCGTCGGGCGGGACGGCGGTCTCGACGAAGGCCGGGGATGTCCACTCCAGCTTCGGTGGTCTGCAGGCGTTCTATCAGGCGCCGGAGGCGGAGCAGCTGTTCGCGACGACGAAGCCGGTCTCCGACCTCGGCCGGAAGCTGAGCACGGACATGGGCACGATCACGGGTGCGCTGGGCGCGTACGCGCGTGATGTGGCGCCGTTGAAGAAGAAGCTGGAGGACCTGAAGAGGGAAGCGGAAACGTTTCGCTCGAAGGTGGCGGACGACGAGAAGTGGCGTGAGGACGGCGATCTGATCGAGGAGAACCTCGATCGCCGCAACGAGATCGCCGAGGTGTGGGCACAGTTCCAGGCGGTGGAGCGGGCCGCGCACGCGAAGATCGTCGCGCTGGTGGGCGGCAAGCCGCTGCGGGTGAACGACGGCTCGAATGCGGCCGACATGTACGGCTACGACGGGGAGGCGTTGAAGCAGGCGAAGTCCCTGCCGTGGGGCGACGCGGTGGAGGAGTCGGTTCCGGCGTGGCAGGTGTGGGAGCACGCCTGGGACTTCGGCAAGGGCGTCGTCGTCGACGGTGTGTGGGGCACCCTCAAGGGTCTGGGCGGGCTGGTCGGCCTGCAGGGTTGGGACACCTTCAAGCAGTCGTGGACGGGCCTGGCCAAGCTCGCGACGGGCCTGGCGATCACCGCGATACCGGGTGTGGGCCCCCTGTTCCTCGCGGCCCCGTCGGACAAGCTGCCCTCCTGGCTGCGGGATTCGCGCACGGCGATGAAGGAGACGGGCAAGGCGCTGCTGGCGTGGGACCAGTGGGGGTCGAACCCGTCCCGCGCGGCCGGCGCGGTCACCTTCAACGTGCTCACCACGGTCTTCACGGGCGGCGCGGGCGGCGCCGCCGCCGGTGCGGGCAAGGCGGGTGCGGTGGCCAAGGCCCTGTCCTTCGCCGGCAAGGCGGGCCGTGCCGTCGACCCGATGACGTACATCTTCAAGGGCGCCGGCGCCGGGTTCTCGAAGATCGGCGATGTGATGGCCGGCCTGAAGGGCATGGGCAACATCGAGATCCCGAAGATCAACATCGATGGCGCGGTCGCCCTGCCGGACGGTGCGAAGATGCTCCCCGACGGAACGATCCACCTCCCCTCGGGCACGGCCGTCCCCGAAGGGGCGATCAAGCTTCCCAACGACACCATCAGGCTCCCGGAGGGGACCGCCACCCTGCCCCCGGGCACGGTGAAGCTGCCGGTGGACGGCCCGTCGCAGTTCATGGACCCCAAGGGCAACCTCTACGACTCCGCCGGCAACATCACCCAGCGCGCGGAAGACGCCCCCGTCGGCAAGCCGGGCACCGACGCGAACACCCCCTCGGGCACGGCTGATGCGGCTGGGAGCCCCTCGGGCAGGCCTGACGCGGACGGCAGCGGCTCGCCGGGCACGGCCGGTGCGGGTGCGAGCCCCTCGGGCAGGCCTGACGCGGACGGCAGCGGCTCGCCGGGCACGGCCGGCGCGGCTGCGAGCCCCTCGGGCAGGCCCGACGCGGACGGCAACACCCCGTCGGGCAGGCCCGACTCCGGTGCGAACGCTCCCAAGGCCGACGCCCCGAAGGCGGACTCGCCGGCCACGGTCAAGGCGGAGGAGCGCGTCCTCGTCGGCGCCGGCGTCGGCGGCCGCGCCGACGACGGCATCCGCCTCGGCTCCGACATGTCCGACCCGCTCCGCACCGTCGGTGACCACACCCCCGGCCCCCGCCCGGACACCACCCCCGGCGGCCGTGCCGACGACCTCGGCAGGGGCCCCTCCGCGAGCCACGAACCCCCGACGGGCGGCGGCCACACCGGCGGTCCCGGTCACACGGACGGCCCGGGCGGCGTGGGCCACACGGACGGCGCCGGTCGCATGGAGGGCCCGGGCGGCACCGGTCACGGCGACGCCCCGTCCGCGGGCACCGGTCACGGCGACGCCCCGTCCGCGGGCGGCGGCCACGGTGACACCACGCCCGGCGGCGGCCACGGCGACAGTGGCGGCTCCGGCTCCGGAGACGGTCCCGGAGGTGCGGGCGACGACCCGTTCCTGCCCGGAGGCTCAGAGCCCCGGCCGGACGGTGCCCGCTACATCGAGGAACCCACGGCCGAGCACGTCGCGGCGGCGCGGTTCTACGACGGGGTGCGCGCCAACCCGGAATCCCTGGACATCCGGGCGATCTCGGAGAACACCGGCATCAGCCAGCACGTCCTGGACCGGGTCCGGACCCACTTCTTCCTGACCCAGCACGTGGTGACCGAGGGCCCCGGCCTCTCCCGGCGGGGCTATTTCACGCCCCGCAGCGACATCGCGGAAATCTGGGAAGCGGCCGGCCAGCGCGCTCTGACCCCCGCCGAGGCGCAGAAATTCGAGCGCTATATCGGTCACGAATTCACGGAAAGCAATTTCCTTGAGGCGGGTCTTCCGTATATCCGGGACGGGGAGCATCTCTGGGAGTATTACAGCAACGCGGACGAGTCTGGGTACTATCACAACTGGCCCGAAACCGCCCGTGACGCCGGTGCGCACGAACTCGCGCTGAACGAGAACCGGGGCGGGTTCGTCCAGTGGCCCAGGCTGGGACTGGACCTCCCGGACATCGAGCTGGCACCGGGTCTGGCCAACATCGAAGAGGTGACGGCAGCCCTCTTGGAGGAGCTGCGATCGAAGGGGATTGTGGAGTGACCGAACGGGCAGCGTCCGCCGTGCTGGAGCGCCTGAGTGCCGTGGAGTGGACGGGGGACTGGGCCGACGCCGTCGCGCGCGTCATGTCGCGTCGTGTGCTGATGCGTGAATACCTCCGGCGCGCGGCGGTCTGGGCGCAGGCGTATTCGGTCGAAAACGAGTGGCCCTTCTTCGATGTCACCGCGTACGCGGCCCCGGAATTCGAGCTCCCCGCGGAAACCGCGGCGGGTCTTCGGGAATGCCTGGCCCGGGTGACCGGTGGCGAGTCCATCAGGCGCACCTGCACGGGCGCGGTCCGCCTCGCCGCGCTCCGGGCGCAGGATCCGGCGTTCGGCGAGGGCCTGCCGGACCTGTACGAGCCGCTTGTCCTGTTCTACGAGCGGGGCGGCGAGTTCCTGTGGGACAACGCCGGTTTCCTCGACCTGACCGGTGTGCAGATGCGCCCCGGAACCCTCCGGGGCCACCTCGGCTCCCCGCCGCTGCAGTCGCTGGACGGCGCGTTGCTCGACGCGGTCGATGCGGACGGCCGCATCGCCTACTACGCGGCCGCCGATCGCAAGGGCCCGCTGCTGCGGCAGCGCGTCGTACGCGGTGCGGCGCACGCCGAGGCGTTCGGCGGGGAGGGCCCGGGCTGGGTGCCGGCCGGTCGTCCGCTGCCCGCGTCCCCGCAGCAGGCCGGGGACTTCGGCCTGGTCTGGCTGGACGAGATGGAGGCGGCCGACATGATTGGGCAGGCCCTGGCCGGCGCCGGCCGGTAGGAGCCCCACCGGGTGAACGGCACCGCTGTGTCCCGCACCGTGCTGGAACGGCTGCGCGCGATCGACTGGGAGGACGAGGCGGCCGCCTGGGAGCACGCGCCGTCGCGCGCCCTCCTCATGCGCGAGTACCTGCGCCGTGCCGCCCTGTGGGCCCGGGCCCGCGGAGCCGAGGAGGCGTGGCCGTTCTTCGACGTCGCGGAGCACCTCGACGCGGGCGCGGTGCAGACCCCGCCGGACGTCGCGGCCGAACTGGAGGACCTCCTGAACGGGCTCGCCCCGGCCTCCCTGAGGACCACCTGCCGCGCCGCCGTGCGCTGGGGGGCCGTACGGGACGCCGGACAGGATCTGCCGGCCGGCCTGCCGGACCCGTACGAGCCGCTGCTGCTCATGTACGAGCGCGGCGGCGGCTACTGCCTGGAGGAGTACGTCGACCTCAACGGCACGATGATCCGGCTGGGAGACGTGGAGGGCAACGCCGCTGCCACGCCGTTCCCCACGCTCGCTCCCGCCACCCTCGACGCGCTGGACGCCGAGGGCGAGATCGTCTATTACGCCAGGATCGGCGGCGGATACACCCGGGAGAACCCGGGCGGCATCCTGAGGCGCCGCACCGACGAGGGCCGCACGTACGACGAGGCCTACACCGGCGATCTGCGGTGGGAGCCCACCCGGCAGCTGGAGCACGCCGGCTCCGACCCCGGGGGCGCAGGCCACGTCCGGATCGGCGACATCGAAGCCGCTGCCTTCATCGAAGCCGTCACGGAGCACCCCGGCGGCTCCCGGTGAACCCGTCCGGAGTGCAGGAGCGCCGGAGCGCCTTCGGGTATTTGGAACGGTCGGGGGACCGGGAGGACGTGTCCGCCCGGGTCGTGTCCCGTCGCCTGCTCATGCGCGAGTACCTGCGGCGGGCGGGCCTGGGGGCGCGCGCCCGCCCGGCCGAGAGCACGTGGCCGACCCTGGTCCCGGCCGACCGGTAGGGCGGGCACGCGACGGTCGCGGGACCCGGTTGCCGTCGAGCGGGGCAGTCGAACGGCCCGGAGCATGATCGCTCCGGGCCGTTCTCTCATGTGCCCCCGGCAGGATTCGAACCTGCGACACCCGCTTTAGGAGAGCGGTGCTCTATCCCCTGAGCTACGAAGGCGGGGTTGCGACAGCAGCAGCCCGTGAGGGCTTGGCCACCGCGCTCAGTGTAGCGGGTGGTGCTTGATCCGTACGCGGAGATTCCCGCCCGTGCCTGGCGGGGGATCAGCGCCGGTCGTGCACGCCGGACATGTCGGCGACCGGGGCGGTCCCGACCGTCGGGCCGCCCGCCGTGTCGGCGGAAAGGGCCGGGATGCGGTTTGGGAGGCGGGCGGGTGGTTCATGGGTTCGGTAGGGCGGGGGCGTGCCCGCCTCCCCGTGATGAATGCGAGCCGGACCATGGAGTTCCTGCGCCCCGCCACCTGGGAAGAGGCCCTCGCCGCCAAGGCCGAGTACCCGGCGGCCCTGCCGATCGCCGGCGGGACCGATGTGATGGTCGAGATCAACTTCGACCACCGTCGGCCCGAGTACCTCATGGACCTCACCCGTATCGGACTGCTCTGCGAGTGGGAGGTCGGGGAGGACACCACCGTCCTCGGCGCCGCCGTCCCGTACACCGACATCGTCGAGCGGCTGCGCGGCCCGCTGCCCGGTCTCGCCCTCGCCTCGCGCACCGTCGCCTCCCCGCAGATCCGCAACCGCGGCAGTGTCGGCGGCAACCTCGGCACCGCCTCCCCGGCCGGGGACGCCCACCCGGCGCTGCTCGCCGCCGGCGCCGAGGTCGAGGCGGAGTCCGTGCGGGGAAGCAGGATGATCCCGATCGACGCGTTCTACACCGGGGTCAAGCGCAACGCCCTCGCCCCCGACGAGCTGATCAAGACCATCCGGATCGCGAACGCCACCGGGCCGCAGCAGTTCTCCAAGGTCGGCACGCGCAACGCCATGGTCATCGCCGTGTGCGCCTTCGGGATGGCCCTGCACCCGCGGAGCCGGACCGTCCGGACCGGCATCGGGTCCGCCGCACCCACCCCGGTACGGGCCGAGACCGCCGAGGAGTTCCTGTCCGCGGCGCTGGAGGAGGGCGGGTTCTGGGAGTCCGGGCAGGCCCTCACGCCCTCCCTCACCCGGGAGTTCGGTGCGCTCGCCGCCGCGTCCTGCAACCCGATCGACGACGTCCGCGGCACCGCCGGGTACCGGCGCCACGCCGTCGGCGTCCTGGCCCGCCGGCAGCTGCTGTGGACGTGGGAGGAGTACCGGGGCGACCGCGGGCGGTGGCTCACGGGCGGGTGATGCGCACCTGGAAGCTGCCGTTGCGCAGTTCGCCCACGACCGAGATGCTGATGCCCGACTTCTCGTCGGTGAAGGTCTCGCCCGACTGGAACGGCGCGTCCGACAGCTCTCCGTGGACGTTGGGGCGGCGGGTGCAGCCGCCGCTGCCGGCAGCGCTGTCGAGGACCGTGACCGGGCCCTGCCCGGTGTCGACGAGCGAGTCCACCTTGTAGATGAGCACGCCCGGTTCGCAGACGGCCTCGTCGTTCCCGGCCTGGGTCCGCACCTCCACCGCGTACCCGGAGCTGTCCGACAGAGGGACGAAGGCCAGCTTGGTGCCGCCCGCGGCCGCCAGCGGCGACAGGATGTGGTCGCTGACGCCGGGCTTCGAGGCGCAGCTGATCTGTGTGCCGTCGAGCCAGCCCAGCTTCCATTTGTGCCAGCCCAGCAGGTCGTTGTTGGTGCCCCAGTCCTCGCTCATGATGTCCCAGTGCCCGACCGCGCCCCCGCCGTCGGCGGTGTACAGGTCGGGCAGGCCGAAGACGTGTCCGTTCTCGTGCGGCAGCACCCGGAAGCCGGTCTCCCGGTAGGAGCCGGAGCCGTCGTCCTGCCGGCTGTAGATGAAGGACGTGTTCGCGAGCGGCACGCCGTCCGCGACCGGGGCCTCGGCGTTGCCGGAGAAGGTCACCGACAGCACGGTGTCCAGGGCCGAGGGCCCGGCGTTCGGCGTGACCAGGATGTTGACCAGGTCGTACGCGCGGAAGTCCACGTCGGGGTCGGCGGCCTGCACGATGTGCTCGACGAGCTGCCGGTAGCCCGGCTCGTACGGGGAGCCGCGCTCGATCCCGTACGCGGCGAACGGCATCGGCATCCGCAGCCACGTCTTGATCGGGGCCTCGGCCCGGTAGTCGAGCCGGCCGTAGGAGCTGGTGCGGAACCACTCGGCGGTCTGCGGGAAGAACTCCGCCAGCCGGTCCAGGGCCGTTCCCTCGCCCTTGGCGTCGGGGAAGTCGACCATCAGGTTCAGCGCCCGTATCTCGCCGGTCGACCGGGAGTACCCGGGCGGTGTCGGCAGGCCCTCGGACATCTGTACACCCGTCGCGCCGGTGATCCGGCAGGGCGCGAGCGCCGACTCGGCGGCCGTGGCGGCGGGCCCCGCCGCGGACTGCCCGCGGCCCGCCATCCCCGTGCTGGCGGTGGCGGCGACACCGAGGGCCAGCGCGGTGATGCCGATGTAGGCGCCGGCGCGGTGTGGTCTGCGTATCCGGTGGCGGGTCTGCGGCATGGAGATCGCCTTCGGGTCCGCGGCAGCCGGCCGGACCCGGCTGCGCTCCGTGCGCTCACCCTCCGTCGGCCGCGGCGCGCCCGCGCGCGGGGTGCGCCGAACGGGGACAGGGGTGTGGCTCAGGTCACACGAAGGAGTGAAATAACCGGGGACGCAATCCCCGTTTGCATCGGTGTTCCCCAAAGCGGGGACCGGCTCCCCGTTTCGGCGGGTCGGCCGGCCCGTACGAAGTTCAAGAAGTCCGAGTCGAGGAGGCGGCGGATGACGCGCACCAGCACCAGCACCGGCACCACCGCGGCGGCTCCGCGTCCGCGCGCCGACGCCGTGCGGAACCGCGAGCGGATCCTTGCGGCGGCGCGCGAGGTGTTCGTCGAGCACGGCTCGGGGGCGCCGTTCGACGAGGTCGCCCGCCGGGCCGGCGTCGGCAATGCCACCCTGTACCGCCACTTCCCCGACCGCGCCACCCTCGTCCACCACGTCGTGCTGTTCGTGATGGACCGGGTCACCGCCGAGGCGCGGCGGTCGCTCACCGAGGAACCCGACGCGTTCGCCGGGCTGTGCCGCTTCACCCACACTGCTGCGGATGAGCGGATCGGCGCCCTGTGCGCCATGCTCGGCGGCGACTTCGACCATGAACACCCCGAACTCATCTCGGCGCGCGAGCAGTTGGCGGAGGCGGTCGAAGGGCTGCTGACCGCCGGCCAGGGCGCGGGCCTGATCCGGACCGATGTCGGCGTCGGCGACCTGATGGTCGCCCTGTCCCAGCTCAGCCGCCCCCTCCCGGGTGTCACCTGCATCGGCGTGGACACGTTCGTCCACCGCCATCTCCAGCTCCTCCTCGACGGGTTGAGGGCCCCGGCCCGCTCCGTGCTGCCCGGTGAGGCGGCCACCCTCGACGACCTCAGGCAGAAGACCGTGTGATCTTCCGGGTCGGGTCCGTTGGCGTCGCGAACCGCCTTCAACCACATTCAATCGCCGTCAATTGCCGTTAATCGCCGTCAACAGCGGCTAATTCGTCATTCCGCACGCTGAACACACCGAAGTGGGTACCCCCATGCCGAAAACGGCCGCGACAAGCGCGCCGGCCCTGTCGTCGCCCCCGGCGCCGGCTGCCGATTCCAACCGCTGGAAAGCGCTCGTCTTCATCGCCCTGGCGCAGCTGATGGTCGTCCTCGACGCGACGATCGTGAACATCGCGCTGCCCTCCGCCCAGAGGGACCTGGGCATCTCCGACGGCAACCGCCAGTGGGTCATCACCGCCTACGCGCTCGCGTTCGGCGGACTGCTCCTCTTCGGCGGCCGCATCGCCGACAAGTGGGGCCGCAAGAACGCGTTCGTCGTCGGACTCGTCGGCTTCGCCCTGGCCTCCGCGCTCGGCGGCGCCGCCACCGGCGAGGCGATGATGCTCGGCGCCCGCGCGCTCCAGGGCGCCTTCGGCGCGCTGCTCGCCCCGGCCGCCCTGTCCCTGCTGGCCGTCATGTTCACCGACGCCGCCGAGCGCGCCAAGGCCTTCGGCATCTACGGCGCGATCGCGGGCGGCGGCGGCGCCGTCGGCCTGATCCTCGGCGGCTTCCTCACCGAGTACCTCAACTGGCGCTGGACGTTCTACGTCAACATCCCGTTCGCCGTCGTCGCGGCCGCGGGCGCCTGGCTGGTCATCCGCGAGCCCGCCGGGGGCCGCAACCGTGCGCCGCTCGACATTCCCGGCGTCATCCTCTCGACGCTCGGCCTCGTCGCGCTGGTGTACGGGTTCACGCGCGCCGAGTCGGCCGGCTGGTCGTCCGAGCCGACCGTGCTCATGTTCATCGCCTCGGCGGCCCTGCTGGCGGCGTTCGTCTTCACCGAGTCCCGGGTGAAGTCCCCGCTGCTGGCGCTGCGCGTCCTGCTGGAGCGCAACCGCGGCGGTGTCTACCTCTCCCTCGGCCTGGCCGTCATCGCGATGTTCGGCCTGTTCCTCTTCCTGACCTACTACCTGCAGGTCGTGAAGGGCTTCTCGCCGGTCAAGACCGGTTTCGCCTTCCTGCCGATGATCGCCGGCATGATCACGGGCTCCACGCAGATCGGCGCCCGCCTGATGACCCGGGTCGCGCCGCGGCTGCTGATGGGGCCGGGCTTCCTGGTCGCCGCCGCCGGCATGCTGATGCTGACCCAGCTGGAGGTCGGCTCCTCGTACCCGGCGCTGATCCTGCCGGCGCAGCTGCTGCTGGGCCTCGGCATGGGCACGGCGTTCATGCCGGCGATGTCCCTGTCCACGCACGGCGTGGCCGCGGCCGACGCCGGTGTCGCCTCCGCCATGGTCAACACCTCGCAGCAGGTCGGCGGCGCGATCGGCACCGCCCTGCTGAACACCATCGCCGCCTCGGCGACCACCGCGTACCTGACCGACCATGCGGCCGAGGCCTCGGCGGGCGCCGCCGCGGCGAAGCTGGTGCAGGACCAGGCGATGGTGGAGGGCTACTCCAGCGCGATCTGGTGGGCGGTCGGCATCCTCCTGGCCAGCGCGGCCGTGGCCCTGACCTTCGTCAACACGGGCCGCCCCGGCACCGGCGGCCCGATCGCCTCCGGGACCGGAGCCGGCGCCGGCGCCGAGGCCGAGGTGAAGGTCCCGGCGATCGCCCACTGACGGGCCGCGGGGAACCGCGGGAATGACGACCGGCCCCGCGTCGTTCAAATTTGAACGACGCGGGGTCCGTCTTGTCCCGGGGCCCCGCGCGGACGTACGAGGAGCGACACCGTGACCCCCGCCGTGACC
>NZ_JACBGN010000698.1 GCF_013401435.1 Streptomyces sp. BR123 | reverse complement strand
GTCTGCACGCAGGCGATGAACGATCCGCAGGACGAGCTGGCGGTGACCGTGGCCGAAAGCATGGCCGACCGCCGCCAGCGTGCGCGCGAGATCCTGATGATCATCATCCCGCTGATGACCATGCTGGCGCTGGGCACCGCAGCGCTGGTCTGGTTCGGCGTGACCTACGGCCTGCGCATCCTCACGCCGCTGAGGACCCGCCTGGCGCAGCGCCGTGGCGAACTGGCACCGATCTCCGACGCCGACGTGCCGGAGGAGATCCAGCCGCTGATCAGCACCATCGACGATCTGTTCGCGCGCCAGGCGGAAATGATCACGCTGCAGAACCGCTTCATCGCCGATGCCGCGCACCAGCTGCGTTCGCCGCTGGCCGGCATGGCCCTGCAT
>NZ_JACBGN010000697.1 GCF_013401435.1 Streptomyces sp. BR123 | reverse complement strand
AGCAAGAAGGTCGCGCAAATTACGATCTGCCACCTGTCCCCTCGCCTTGATTAATCACAAATTCATTTTTATCGCCCGTTGTCAGCGCATCCGGCTCGATGTTCATGGTACGCAATACGCCGCCCATGATGGCACCAAAGACCGGCGCGGAAACGGCGCCGCCGTAGTATTTACCCGCCTGCGGATCGTTGAGAACAACAACCAGCGCGAAGCGCGGCTGACTCGCAGGCGCAACGCCTGCGGTATAAGCAATATATTTATTGATGTAGCGACCGTCCGGCCCGACCTTTTTCGCGGTACCGGTTTTAATGGCGATACGATAGCCTTTAATCGCCGCTTTCACGCCGCCGCCGCCTGGTAGCGCCACGCTTTCCATCATATGCACCAC
>NZ_JACBGN010000696.1 GCF_013401435.1 Streptomyces sp. BR123 | reverse complement strand
CCCACTTCCAGCGAGCGGTCCATGTCGTGCAGTTTCAGCCGCACGCCGGTGGCGCCGTCGCTGCGCAGCACGCGCTCCAGGTCCTGCATGTTGGCGAAGCCGACGCCCCGGTCGACCTCGTCGTAGCCGGCCTCGAAGATGCCGCTGACGGTGAAGCGTTTCATCCGCGGCACGGCACCGGCAGGCGTGCCCTGCACTTCGGCGAAGGTCACCAGCACCTGGTCACCGACGTCGACGCCGAGCCAGATCGCCAGTTCCTTGCCCAGCAGCAGGTTGAAGCTGCCCGGCGTCAGGCTGGCATAGCTGCCCTTGGTGACCTTCTTGTCGATCACCGATACCTTCGGCTCCAGCGCCGGATCGATGCCCTGGATGATCGCACCCTGCACGCG
>NZ_JACBGN010000695.1 GCF_013401435.1 Streptomyces sp. BR123 | reverse complement strand
GGCTGATAGAGACCTACGGGGCAGAAGCCGTAGCGGAAGCAGAAACCCGCATTGCGGGCGCGAGAAAGCCCTATCCGAGCAATATCGCCAAAGTATTGGGGGCTAGCCTACCCGAAGCCCTAAAACGCACAGAAAACGCCGCAGCGCGCCAAAAACTGGCAGGGCTGCGGCGGATGTTGGACGGTAAGGCAGTTAAGACTTCACAAGACTTGTGAAATCAGACCACTGCTCAATGCGGAACGCCCGAATATCGCGGACAGAAGACGGAAACCAAGGCAGAGCTTTTAGCTCGTTGATGGCTGAAAACAGGTTAGCCATATCTTCGTTTTGGCAGGTGTACAAACTTCCCTGAGTGCGGGTAAAGCCGAATTCCCGCATGGTGTATCCAA
>NZ_JACBGN010000694.1 GCF_013401435.1 Streptomyces sp. BR123 | reverse complement strand
GGCGCCGCCTCCCCGCCCACCCGGATCCGCAGCGCCCGCGCCAGCATCACCGGCTCCGCGGCCCCCTCCGGGAACAGGGACGCCTCCACCAGCTCGGTGCTCCGCCCGGCCCGCAGCACGCTCGCGGTGATCCGGACCGGGCCGATCGGCACCGGGCGCAGGATCTCGTACGTGATCCGGGCGATCCGCATGCCGGGGCGGGCCCCCGGCCGCTCCTCCACAGCCCGGCCGAGCAGCGCGGCCGGCGGCCCGGCGTGCTGCGCGGCGGGGTCCCAGGGCCCGCGCGTGTACTCGGTGGCCAGGAACCGCTCCGCATCGATCCGCTCGAAGAACGCCATACCTGGACGCTACCCGCGAGTAACCCCCAGGGCCAGGCCCGGCCCCCGGCCCCCGGC
>NZ_JACBGN010000693.1 GCF_013401435.1 Streptomyces sp. BR123 | reverse complement strand
CCGTCCGGCCCTCCCCCACAACGGGCGAGGGCCGGACGAGGCGGCCCGCGAGCCCACCGGCCCAAAGACACGACGAGCCGAAAAGACCGACGGCACAAGCCGAAAAGCCCAACCACGACAGAACCACAGCCAGCCGCCGACACGACGCAACCACGTAGCGATCCGATGCGCGCTGGACGGGCCCGGACTGCAGTCATCCGATCCACTCCACTCCTGCTCCCACCCGCAGGGTGGCGGATCGGGCAGGGCCGCCGGCCCGGACCTCGAAGACGGGGTGCTGTGGCCGCAGGTACCCCCGTGCCGCCCTCCCCCCGGGGGCCGCCCGACAGTCCTTGTCGTTCCGGGACGGGCGCCGGGGTCAAGGGTGGCCGCAGGCCATCGCGCAGCGACGCGACCGCAGGGAG
>NZ_JACBGN010000692.1 GCF_013401435.1 Streptomyces sp. BR123 | reverse complement strand
GCCTGCGGCTGCAGCTCCAGTTCGATCGTGCCGGACTCGCGCCCGGCCGGGTTGTAGGCCACCTCCCCGCCCAGCGCGTGCGCCAGCAGCTGGTGACCGTAGCAGATACCGAACACCGGCAGGTCGTCGTGGGCGGCCTGGCGCAGCCATGCGGCACTGCGCTCACTCCATTCGGCGTGGTCGGTGACGAAGGCGGCCGAGCCGGTCACCAGCACGCCGGCGAAGGCATGCGGGTCGGGCAGGGCATCCCCGTGTTCGACATCGACCACCACCGTCTCGTGCTCTTCCAGCCCGGCGGCCACCCGGATCCAGTGCGGGAAGCGCCCGTAGCGGCGCAGCGACGGCACCGGGCGGCCGGTTTCAAGGATCAGGAACGGGGCTGGGTTCATCCGGGGGCGGCAGGAC
>NZ_JACBGN010000691.1 GCF_013401435.1 Streptomyces sp. BR123 | reverse complement strand
GGTGTTTTCCAGGGTGCACTGCGGGCAGGCGGGGGCAGAAGACATCAGCAAGTACCTCAAAGTGAATCAACAGCCGCCATTGTAACCGCCCGGCTCGCCTGCCCTTTTCCGGGCGGCGCCCGGCTCCCGGCTTGACCCGATCCGGCCTCCCGATACGGAATGGGAGGCCGCAGGAACTTGCAGTCGGCGGCGAACTGCAGCAGAGTGCGCGGCCCCTGATCGCCCCCGGAACTCCCCATGCGCCTCGGCATCGACTTCGGTACCAGCAACTCCGCCGCCGCCATCGTGCATGAGGGAACACTGCTGCCGATCCGCTTCGGCGACGCCGAGCAGTTCCGCACCAGTGTGTACTTCCCCGGCGTGGTGCCCGACCCGGACGACTTCCAGCTCGACGACGGCCAGGAACACCAGC
>NZ_JACBGN010000690.1 GCF_013401435.1 Streptomyces sp. BR123 | reverse complement strand
CGCCCGTACCGAACCGACCACACTCCACCGGAATGCCTGCGTCACCACCCCCGCACCCGGCACAATCCCGGACGTCCCCCCACCCTTGGAGGAGCCGGTGTCACAGCAGGAAATCCCCATCACCCTCACCCCCCAACAAGCCGCCGCCGGCGTCGTCATCACCCTCCCCCTCCAAAACGGCACCACCGCCGACCTCCGCGTCCCACCCGCCCGCGACGGCCAACTCGTCCGCGCCCAACTCGGCACCACCGAAGTCCTCCTCCGCGTCCGCATAGCCGGCGCCCCCACACCGAAGAAACCCAACCCCCTAGGCTGCCTGCTCGGCGTCCTCGTCGCAGCAGGCCTGATCGCCGGCATCATCGCCCTCACCGACAACGACGACCCGGACACCACGGCGACCGGCAGCCGCCCCACCC
>NZ_JACBGN010000068.1 GCF_013401435.1 Streptomyces sp. BR123 | reverse complement strand
GCACCGCCCCGGACCGCCCGCACCGCCCGGACCGCCCGCACCGCCCGCACCGCCCGCACCGCCCGCACCGCCCGGACCGCCCCGGCGGTTCCCGTCCCGCCTCCGCGACCTGCGCACACGAGGTTCGGCGTTTCGGCGCTGAGTGGCCGGGAGCGCCCTTGCCGGGGCCCCGCACCGCGGCGACGATGGGGCGCTTCGGCTCCGCGGGAGCTCCGGAGACTGCGGGAGGGTGACATGGACGAGCCGCCGCTGGCACTGCCTGCCGGAGCCGACCCCGCCGAGCACAGGCGGGTACTGCGCAGGGCGCACTCCGCGTTCACCCGGCACGGCCGTGTCGAGGGCCCGGTCCGGGCGGTGATCGCGAGGTCCTGGCTGCGGTGCGTCCGAGCGCGCGTCAGTCCGGACTGCGTGCCGGAGGTGGAGCTGGCGGAGGCGGAGCTGCGGCCGTACCGGGCGCAGCACCCGCTGGCCCGGGTCATGCCGCTCTTCCGGGACCTGGTCGGGGCGTTCGCGGCACACGGGTCGCACCTGCTGGCGGTGTGCGACGCCCGCGGGAGCCTGCTGTGGGTGGAGGGCGAACCGGCCACGATGCGCCGCGCCGAGCGCCTCGGCTTCGTTCCGGGCTCGCGGTGGGCCGAGACGGCGATGGGCACCAATGCGCCGGGCACGGCGGTCGCGGTCGGCAGGCCGGTCCAGGTCTTCGGGGCCGAGCACTTCAGCCGGCGGGTCCATGCCTGGACGTGCGCGGCGGCGCCCGTTCGCGACCCGCGTACCGGCCGGGTCCTGGGCGCGGTGGACATCACCGGCGGTGACGGCCTGGCCCACCCCCACTCGCTCGCGTTCGTGCAGGCGGTGGCCCGGGCGGCCGAGGCCCAGCTGGCCCTGCCGGGTGCCTTGCCCACGGCAGCCGGGGACACCCTCGGGGCCCTCGGCCAGGACGAGGCCCTGCTGACCGGCGCCGACGGGGCGCGGACCCGCCTGGGGCGGCGGCACAGCGAGATCATGGCCCTGCTCGCGCACCACCCCGACGGGCTGACCGGAGAGGAGCTGGCGGTCGAGCTCTACGAGGACGAATCCGTATCGCCCGTGACGTTGCGCGCCGAAATGTCACGGCTGCGCGGTCTGCTGGGCTGCCGCGCCCCGCTGTCCCGCCCCTACCGCACGGCCGCGCCGCTGCAGGCCGATTTCACCGCCGTCACCCGCCACCTTGCCGCCGGCGCCGTCTCGGCGGCCCTCCAGCACTATCCGGGCCCTCTCCTCCCCGCCTCCACCGCGCCCGGCATCGTCCGGCTGCGCCGCCGCATCGAGGACCAGGCCCGGGCCGCCGTGGTCGCCCGGGCGGACGTGGGACTGCTGACCGACTGGGTGTGCACGCCGTGGGGCGCGGACGACCCGGACGTGTGGCGGGCCCTTGCCGCAGCCCTGCCTGCCCGGGACCGCCAGGCGGCGCTGGCCCGCGTACGTTCCCTGGACGGCGAGCTCGGCGCCGCACCTCCACGGGCGGCAGGACGGATGCAGCCGCTCCGCCGCCGTGCAACGTATCCGCAACCTGCGCGCCCCTAGCCTCCTGCGGAACGCCGGCCGACGGCGGCCCGCGCCCGGCAAGGGGAGGACACCATGGCCCGATACGCTGCACCCGGCACCGAGGGCGCGCTGATGTCGTACGCGTCCCGGTACGGACACTTCATCGGCGGCGACTACGTCGAACCCGTCCGCGGGCAGTACTTCGCCAACCCCTCCCCCGTCAACGGCGAGATCTTCACCGAGGTGGCGCGCGGCACGGCCGAGGACGTGGAGCGCGCCCTCGACGCGGCGCACGCGGCCGCGCCCGCCTGGGGACGCGCCTCGGCGGCCGAACGGGCCGCCGTCCTGTTGCGCATGGCCGACCGGACGGAAGAACACCTGGAGGCCCTGGCGGTCGCGGAGACCTGGGAGAACGGCAAGCCGATCCGCGAGACCCTCGCCGCCGATCTGCCGCTCGCCATCGACCAGTTCCGCTATTTCGCGGGCGCCCTGCGCGCCCAGGAGGGCGGGCTCAGCCAGCTCGACGACGACACCGTCGCCTACCACTTCCACGAGCCCCTCGGCGTGGTCGGGCAGATCATCCCGTGGAACTTCCCCCTCCTGATGGCGGTGTGGAAGCTGGCCCCTGCCCTGGCGGCGGGCAACACGGTGGTGCTGAAGCCGGCCGAGCAGACTCCGGCCTCGGTGCACTACTGGCTGAGCCTGGTGGCCGACCTGCTGCCGCCGGGGGTGGTGAACATCGTCAACGGCTTCGGCGAGGAGGCGGGCAAGCCGCTGGCGTCCAGCCCGCGGGTCGCGAAGATCGCGTTCACCGGGGAGACCTCCACCGGCCGGCTGATCATGCAGTACGCGGCGGAACACCTCAAGCCGGTCACCCTCGAACTCGGCGGCAAGAGCCCGAACATCTTCTTCGACGACATCTGGACGGTCGACGACGACCTGCGCGAAAAGGCCCTGGAAGGGTTCGCCATGTTCGCCCTCAATCAGGGCGAGGTGTGCACGAGCCCGTCCCGGGCGCTGATCGAGCACGGCCGGTACGGGGACTTCCTCGACGCGGCCGTCGCCCGCACCGAGCTGATCGTCCCGGGGCACCCGCTGGACACGGACACGATGATCGGCGCGCAGGCCTCGGAGGAGCAGCTGCGGAAGATCCTTTCGTACGTGGAGATAGGCCGGCGGGAGGGCGCGAAGATCCTGACCGGCGGCGAGCGCATCGACCACGGCGGCGACCTGGCCGGCGGCTACTACGTCCAGCCGACGATCTTCGAGGGCGACAACCGGATGCGGATCTTCCAGGAGGAGATCTTCGGCCCGGTGGTGTCCGTGACGTCGTTCCAGGACTTCGAGGACGCCATCCGCATCGCGAACGACACCGCGTACGGCCTGGGCGCGGGGGTGTGGACCCGCGACATCAACACGGCGTACAGGGCGGGCCGAGCGATCCAGGCGGGTCGTGTCTGGACGAACTGCTACCACGCGTACCCGGCCCACGCGGCCTTCGGCGGCTACAAGCAGTCCGGCATAGGCCGCGAGACCCACAAGATGATGCTGGACCACTACCAGCAGACGAAGAACCTCCTGGTCTCGTACTCGCCGAAGAAGCTCGGCTTCTTCTAGAGGCACGAAAAGAGGCGCCTGAC
This sequence comes from Streptomyces sp. BR123, assembly GCF_013401435.1. Lineage (GTDB taxonomy): Bacteria > Actinomycetota > Actinomycetes > Streptomycetales > Streptomycetaceae > Streptomyces. The sequence goes on along the minus strand of NZ_JACBGN010000068.1, from coordinate 26,297 downwards.
CCGGGCTCTTGCCTGTCAGGCGCCTCCCGCTCGCCCCGCCTGGGAAGGGTCGGGTCTGCACGAAACTCCCGGTTCACCCCACCGGTGTCCCACTCCTGACCAACTCCTCCGGACCAGTCGCGGACCAAACCCCGACTCATCCCGCAGACGGGTCAGCCCCGCTGACACGGTCCCGCTTCTCTTATGAACTGCTCGATGAGGCGGTCGGCCACGCACCCTAACGCCGTGCAAGAACGTGGCGTAGTGACGGAAGAAGCGAGCAGCGAAGCCTTCCTCCTGAGCCGGACTGCTTGAGGATGCGCCGCTACCAGAGCACCCTTGCACGGCGCTCACTGTTGAACCCAAGACCATGTCGATAGATCTCTGGCACCCAGTAGCGCCCGTCGGCCCCCTTGCTGAAGACCCCGGATTCAATCAGCAGATCCGCATCCGCCACAGTCAACTCGACCTGCTCGAGGTCGAACGGAACCAGAACAGGGTGACCGAGGCCCTGCATGTGCACCAGCAGCCGCCCGATCTCTTTGTTCTCCTCCCCCACCGAAATGATCTTGTTCCTGCTGCACTCCAGCAAGGCCTTGCGCATGGCAGTGGGGACGAGCACACGGTCGTCGACCGTGTCGTTGTACTGCTCAGAGTTCTTGGCTGCTGTTGCGAGGAACATCACTACGTCTCGCGCCTGCACCTGGCCGTTGAAGTCACCCAGGGCTGCAGGGACCCACAGGTGGGAGCGCGCCTCGCGGGACTTCGCGCTACCCATCTTCCAACCCCACACCTGGATGAGACTGTTGATCAAATCGTCCGTCGAGAGATCAGTGATACCGGCGACCGGAACGGATTCGGGCAGTGCATCGGCGTGCGCAGTCACCCACAGGGCAAGACGCAGGGCCTCCTCCTTGCTCCAATGCAGGGCATAGTGATCGTACCGACCCAGGAGCTGGCCGCTGTTCTGCCGAACGGCGCCGGTGACGAGGTCACGCCGGACGAAGACCACGAGGCCGAAGGGGCGGCCGCGCAGGGAGCGGAGCCATCCAAGGACGTCGATCAGCAGAACCCTCAGGGCAGTGCGCTTCGTGTCACTGTCCAGGTTCTGCATGAGATCCTCGAGGCCGTCGATCACGAAGACCGCCTTGGCCCGTCGGCCAAGCTCAATCAATGCCTCTTCTGAAGTTCGTTGCTCCGAGACTTCCAGCCCGCAGGCCATGGCCAGGCATTCCAGCCACAGGCTGCGCCAACCGAGCTCATCCTGACCACCGAGCCTCCCCAGGCCGGCCTTGAGCCGGTCCGAGATGCTGGAGCTGGTGACGTTCCGTCGTGGCTTGTCACCGTTCGTCGACGCGAAAGCGTCACGCAGGTCTTGCGGCTCAAGGTCTCCATACTCCAGGTTCGCTGACTCCAGAACAGGAACGATGGGCGCTTCGACGGTGGTGCCTCTGATCCCGGACTGCTCTGCGAACCTCTGCCACGTACGCGCGGCGCAAGCCTTCGCGTACATGAAGGTCTTACCTGCCCCCTTCGCACCCACGACGAGGGCCTGCGGCAGCTCGGTCCGGTGGTCGGCGAGCAGACGTCGGAGCGGTTCCGTCACTAGGAAGCCGCCGGCCGAGGACAGACCGCTCTGCTCCGCATAGACGAGGTTGCCTGCGGTTCGCGCGAGGTTGCGACGCAACTGACCGTAGTCCACCGCCATCGCTGGGGCGGCTTCAGCGGTGATGCGGGCAGCAGGAACCGGGAGTAGGGACTCGAGTCCGTCAGCGACTCCGCACGACGAGATCACATCCAGCACCGCGTCCCAGGAGGACGGGAGCGCAAGGAGTTCCTCTCTGAAGGGGCTCAGTACCGGCTGCGCGAGTAGCGCGGCATCGACGGATCCCGTGTCATCTCCGTCGGTCTCCACCGGACCATGGAGAGCCGCTCCCAAAGCCGCCGAGAGCATGCTGCGGGCAGCGTCGGCCTGTGCCGTGTGAGTGTCCATCCGGTACTGGGTGACGACGACCGACGTTGCAGGGTCGGTACCTTGAACGGTGGGCGCCTTTCGGCCAAGTTGTTGAACCATCAGTTCCGTGCCAGCGAGGGATTGATGACTCAGCGTAGTCACAAAGACTCGCTGAACCCTGGGGTCGAGAAGCACGGGTGCGGAGAGTTCGGAGGCACCAGCTCTGAGGTCGATAACCACCGTGTCTGCTCCGAGTCGGGCGCCCAAAACGGCCAACGCCTCTGTCACGAAGTACACAGATCGTTCGGGGGTAAGCAGGTCTGCGGGCTCGATGCGCGGTGGCGCCAACGTCACACGGCGGCTCGACGGCATGACGGTGATACTCCCGCCACTGGCATAGTCTCCCGCAAGTGCACCCGTCGCTTGCGGAGTGCGGCCACCCCCACGTGAAGCACCATGTGGCACATCATCGCACCGCCATTGGGTGACCATCGCACGATGTGATCAAACGTCTGAAAAGCTCGCATACGCGTCGAGCTGACACATCGCCACCAAGCAAGCGGGGGCCCGACGGGGGTCTCCTGAAACATCATCCCGATCCGGCCCCAGCAGGCACATTCAAGCCAGGCTCGTGCCCGAGGACGAAGCGAGCAGCTCGGCGAGCGAGATCAAGCCACCTACGGTACAGGCCCAGCGACTCCGGACAGCCGGGGCCACCGCGAAGCACGTACAGGTGACCGCGCAGTTCGGCATACGGATTATCAGCGTCAGATGCGCTGACCGCCAGACGGCCCGTAAACGATCAAGAGTACGTTTCAGATCACCCCGAAGCCTGAGGGGCGTCCTCTGGGGCTTCGATGTCCCGACTCCTCAGCACCGAACATGGGCAGCATCACGCGGGTGCCGAGCAACGGATTTGGGACTCCCATTCCAGCCCGTCCGCTTCGCCCTACGACCGCCCGGGCCGAGATCCGGACCATTTCCGGACCAGCCCCCTCCAGCAGTGCAAGCCAACTACTGTCTTTCCTGCTCAGCATGGGTGCAGCTGCTGCACCACCAGCAGACGAAGAACATGCTGGTCAGCTACTCGCCGAAGAAGCTCGGGTTCTTCCAGGGTCACGAAAAGAGGGGCCTGACCTGGGTTCTTGCCCGGCAGGCGCCTCACGCTCGCCCCACATGAGGAGGGGGTGCGTTGACGCTGGGACTCCCAGTTCATCCCACCGGTGTCCCGCTCCTGATCAGCTCTTCCGGACCGGTCACGGACCAAGTCCCCGGCCCCGACGGTGCGTTGCCTGCTCCCGGACTCCGGCTCGGGGGCGAGGTTCCGTCCTCGCCTGGTTCAACCGGAACAGCGGCCCCGCCGGCGCGGCGTACAGCACCCTGGAGAGCTACGGTCTCCGAACCGGCCGGGGCGTGCGTCCCTGCCCGACCGCCTCGCCGGAGGCGGAACAGGTTCGGCGGATGGCCGTCGCCGTCTCCCGGACGGGGCCCCGCGGTCCGTCGTCGTTGCCGCCGCGGGGAGCCGCGTCGGTCGCGCCGCTTCTCATCCGCCTCCCGCGACCCTCGACCGGACCTTGCCGCGGGCATCGGCGGCGTCATCGGCGAGCAGGGCCAGCTGGGCGAGTTCGCGGCACTCCGCGAGGGTGTGGGCGGCCAGTGCCGCCCGTACCTCGGGGAGCGAGGCGGGCGCGGCCGACAGGCTGGTGATGCCGAGCCCGACCAGCACCAGGGCGAGCGTCGGGTCGGCGGCCGCCTCACCGCACACGCCGATCGGACGGCCGTGTTCGGCTGCGGACCGAGCGGCGGAGGCGACCAGCGTGAGCAGGGCCGGCTGCCACGGGTCGAGGAGCTCGGCGAGGGAGCCGAGCGTGCGGTCGGCCGCGAAGGTGTACTGGGCCAGGTCGTTGGTACCGATGCTGAAGAAGTCGCAGGCCTCCGCCAGCCGGTCGGTCCGCAGGGCGGCCGCCGGGACCTCGATCATGGCGCCGGCCAGCGGCAGGCCGTGCGCGCGGACCCGGGCGGCGAACTCGGCCGCCTCAGACGGGACCGACACCATCGGGGCCATCACCCAGACCTGGGCGGCGCCGTCCTCGGCGGCCTCGGCGATCGCGGCGAGCTGGGTCTCCAACAGCTGGGGGTCACGGGCGGCCGTCCGCAGGCCGCGGACGCCGAGGGCCGGGTTATCCTCATCGGCGGCCGTGGCGAAGAGCAGCGGTTTGTCCGCCCCCGCGTCGAGTGTGCGGACGACGACCCGGCGGCCGGCGAAGGCCGCGAAGACCTGCCGGTAGGCGGCGGCCTGTTCGGCGAGGCCGGGTGCCTCGGCGCGGTCCAGGAAGAGGAACTCGGTGCGGAACAGGCCCACGCCCTCGGCGTCGGCCGCGGCCGCGCCGGCCAGCTCGTGCGGCGCCCCGAGGTTGACGAGGAGTGCGACCGGATGGCCGTCCGCCGTCCGGCCCGGCCCCTGGACCCGGGCCGTCAGCTCGCGGCGACGGCGCTCCCGTTCGGCGGCCCGCCCGAGGGACTCCGGGCTAGGGTCGGGCTCGACCACGCCGTCCGCGCCGTGCACCAGGACCTGCCGGCCGTCGTCGAGTTCCATGGCACCGGCGCAGCCGACCACGGCGGGGACGCCGAGTGCCTTGGCGAGGATGGCCGTGTGACTGGTCGGCCCGCCGCGGACGGTGACCAGGGCCAGCACGCGGGCGGGGTCGAGCAGCGCCGTGTCGGCGGGCGCCAGGTCCTCGGCGACCAGGACGTACGGGTGTCCCGGGTCGGGCAGACCGGGCACGGGCAGGCCCAGCAGGTGCGCCACCGCACGGTCGCGCAGGTCGTCCAGGTCGGCGACGCGTTCCGCGAAATGACCGCCGGCGGCGACCAGCGCGGTGCGGAATCCGTCGAAGGCGGTGGCGAGCGCGTGGGCGCCGTCGGTGCCCCGTTCGGCCAGGGCGGCCGCCGCGTCGGCCAGGACCGGATCGGCGGCCATCATGGCCTGCGCGGCGAGCACGTCGGAACCGGGGCCGCGCACGCGGGCGGCTCGCTCGTCCAGATCGGTGACGACCGCACCGAGGGCGGCGCGGACCGCCGCCGCCTCGGCGGCCGGGTCGGCGACGGGCCTCGGTGCGGGCAGCGCGGGTACGGACGCCATCCGGGCGACCGGGCCCGCCGCGCTGCCCGTGCCGACGCCGATCCCGCGGATCGGATCGCTCATGCCGCTGCGTCGAGGTCGGAGGCGAGCAGGTCGGCGAGCGCCTTCAGCGAGTCCTGGGCCTGGTCGCCGGTCGCGGTGAGCTCCAGGGCCTCGCCGCAACCGGCGGCGAGGGCGAGGACGGAGAGCAGGCTGCGGGCGTCGACCGGGACCTGCCCCGGGCGGCCGACGGTGACCTTGGCCGGCTGGCGGGCGGCGGCCTGGACGAACAGCGAGGCCGGGCGGGCGTGCAGGCCGCTCCGGGAGCCGACGGTGACCTGGATCGAGTGCATGGGAGGTCCTTGGAGGAGATGAGTGGAGGAGAGACGAGCGCCGACCCGGGTGGGATCCGGGTCGGCCGGGGAGTGGGCCACGGTGATCGGAACCAGGTCTCCGCAGTACGGGGGCGGTGGCGGAGGACCGGGCGGACCGTGGTTTCAAGCCCGTGAACGTGTTGTTTCGATTGGTTCTACGTCCGATCGTCGAGCGATGTCAACACATTCGGACAAACTCAAAGATGAGCACGAAGCCCGCACGACCTCTTGCCTTTTCGGTCGGAGCGCGTATGGTCGGCCTGAAGCAAGCGTGAACAGACATGAAACGGACCCAATCCCACATGTACGCACCCGAGCGGCAGCAAGAGATCCTCCGCCTCGCGCAGAAGCAGGGCAGGGTGGACGTGCCGACACTCGCCGAGGACTTCGGCGTCACGCAGGAGACCATCCGGCGTGACCTGAGCGCCCTCGACCGGGCCGGTCTGCTGCACCGGGTGCACGGCGGCGCGCTGCCCGCCGGCGCGCTGCACCTGGAGCCCGGTCTGGCCGAACGGGACTCCACGGCCGCGACCGAGAAGGAACGCATCGCCAAGGCGGCCCTCGACCTGCTGCCCGCGGAGGGCAGCGTGATCCTTGACGCCGGGACGACCGTCTCCCGGCTGGCCGGCCTGCTGCCCGCCGACTGCAGCCTCACCGTCGTCACCAACGCGCTCCCGGTCGCCGCCCGACTGGCCGACCACCCCGGGCTCACCCTCCACCTGGTGGGCGGCCGACTGCGCCACCGCACCCAGGCCGCCGTCGACGCGTGGGCGCTGCGCGACCTGGCGGACGTCCACGCGGACCTCGCGGTGATCGCCACCAACGGCTTCTCCCCGGAGGGCGGCCTCTCGACGCCGGACCTCGCCGAGGCAGCCGTGAAGCGGGCCATGCTCACCGGTGCCCGGCGGGTCGTCCTGGTGGCCGACTCCTCCAAGTACGGCGCCCGCCACTTCGCCCGCTTCGGCTCGCTGGACCAGGTGGACGTGCTGGTCACGGACACCGGGCTGACGGACGAGCAGGCCGCCGGGATCGAGAACCACGGACCGGAAGTCATCCGCGCATGATCGTCACCATCACCCCGAACCCCAGCCTCGATCGCACCTACGAACTGGGAACCCTCGTCCCGGGCGAGGTCAACCGGGCCTCGCACGACCGGCTCGATCCGGGCGGCAAGGGCGTCAACGTCTCCCGCGCGCTCACGGCCGCCGGCCACCGCACCAGCGCGGTCCTTCCCCTGGGCGGCCTCTCCGGGCAACTGCTCGCCGACCTGTTGCGCCGCCAGGGCATCGATGTCGCGGCGGTCGCGATCTCGGGCGACACCCGCATCAACGTCTCGATCGCCGAGGACGGCGGCAGCCTCACGAAGATCAACGCCGTGGGCCCCGAACTCAGCGCCGCCGAGTCGGCCGCACTGCTCGCGCTCGTCCGCGACGCCCAGAAGACCGGCCAGGGCACCGGGAGCGACGTGCGGTGGCTCGCCTGCTGCGGCAGCCTGCCGCGCGGTCTCGCACCCGAGTGGTACGCGGAAGTGGTCGCCCAGGTGCACTCGGGTGGTGCCCGGATCGCCCTCGACACCTCCGGTCCCGCGCTGCTGGCCGCGCTCTCGGCCCGCCCCGACGTGGTCAAGCCCAACCGGGAGGAACTCGCAGAGGCCGTGGGCCGCCCGGTCCGCACCGTCGGCGACGCCGTGGACGCGGCCGGGGAGCTGCGCGAGCGCGGCGCCCAGCAGGTCCTCGCCAGCCTCGGTGCGGACGGGATGCTGCTCGTCGCCGAGGAAAGCTGGTACGGCAGCGCACCGGTCGCCGCCGTCCGCAGCGACGTGGGAGCGGGCGACGCCTCGCTCGCGGGCTTCCTCGGCGCCGGCGGCACCGGCCCCGAGGCCCTCGTGGCGGCCCTGGCGCACGGCGCCGCCGCCGTACAACTGCCGGGGAGCCTCATGCCGACCCCGGCCCATCTGGACCCGGCCGCGGTGGTCGTGACGGCGGACCTCCCGCTCGACCGACCGCTCCGCGGTTGAGAACGACCTCCTGGGGACGGCGTCGTCCTCAGGAGGTGGTACGCCCGACCGTGTGGGACGGAAGGGCACCGATTCCCGGGGGCAAGGGACACTGTCAGGAACCAGTCGAAGGATCGACACGATGACCGACACGATGAGCGAGACCGGCGGGCTGATCACACCCGCACTCGTCGATCTCTACCTCGCCCCCGAGGACAAGAACGAAGCCCTCCGCGTCCTCGCCCAGCGGCTGGTCGCCGAGGGCCGGGTCACCGACCTCGACGGCTTCCTCGCCGACGTCGCCGCCCGGGAGGCCCAGGCCCCGACCGGAATGGGTGACGGGATCGGCATACCGCACTGCCGATCGCCCCACGTCACACAGCCGAGCCTGGCCTTCGGCCGCAGTGCCCGGGGTGTGGACTTCGACGCCCCGGACGGACGGCCCGCCGACCTGATCTTCATGATCGCCGCTCCGGCCGGTGCGGACGACACTCATCTGCAGATCCTCGCCGCGCTGGCCCGCCGCCTCATGGACCCCGCCTTCACCGGCGCCCTGCGCGACGCCGAGAGCCCGAGCGCGGTCGCGGCGCGGATCAACGGCGAGGAGCCGCCGGCTGCCGTCCCGGAAACGGCCGAGGCTTCAGAGGCGGTCGGGGTCCTGAGGACGACCGCCGCTGCGGAGACGGCCGCCTCCGACGGCGGGCTGCGGCTCGTCGCGGTGACCTCCTGCCCGACGGGCATCGCCCACACGTACATGGCCGCCAGGGCCCTGGAACTGGCCGCCGCCCGGGCGGGCGCGCGGATCCAGGTCGAGACCCAGGGGTCGGCCGGGACGACGCCGCTCGACCCCGAGGTCATCGCGGCAGCCGACGCGGTGATCTTCGCCCATGACGTGGAGATACGGGACCGGGCCCGCTTTGCCGGCAAGCCGACCGTGGACGTGGGCGTCAAGGCCGGGGTCAACCGTGCCGACGACCTGATCGCCCAGGCCTCCGGACTGGTCACCGAAGCCGGCGGCGGCGCGCGTACCGCCACCACTCCGGTCGCCGCGCCGAGCGCACCTGCGGGCGAGCACTGGGGGCAGCGGCTGCGCACGTACCTGATGACGGGCGTCAGCTACATGATCCCGTTCGTCGCGGCCGGCGGACTGCTGATCGCGCTCGCCTTCGCGATAGGCGGCTACCAGATCGCCTCCGCGCCGTCCGTACTGGGCCACTTCGACTGGACCTCCTCGCACAGCTGGGCGGCGATGCTGTTCCAGACCGGCAAGACCTCCTTCGGCTTCCTGGTCCCCGTCCTCTCCGGGTACGTCGCCTGGGCGATCGCGGACCGGGCGGCACTGGCCGCCGGCATCGTCGGCGGTGCCGTCTCTGTGGCGGTCGGCGCGGGCTTCCTCGGCGGCATCGTGTCAGGCCTGGCCGCGGGCTTCCTGGTGCTCTGGATGATCCACTGGAACGTGCCCCGGGCGATCAAGGGCATCATGCCGGTCGTGGTGATTCCGCTGCTGTCCGTGGCGGCGGTCGGCTTCCTGATGTTCGTGGTGGTCGGCTCGCCGATCGCCTCGGCGATGAACGGCCTGACCGACTGGCTGAACGGTCTCTCCGGCTCCAACGCGATCCTGCTCGGCGTGCTGCTCGGCGCGATGATGGCCTTCGACATGGGAGGTCCGCTCAACAAGGTCGCCTACACCTTCGCGGCCGGTGTGCTCACCACCGCGGGTACCACCCCGGACGCCGGCAGCCTCAAGGTGATGGCTGCCGTGATGGCCGCCGGCATGACCCCGCCGCTGGGCATGGCCCTGGCGACCGTCGTCCGGCGCAGGCTGTTCACCCCCGAGGAGCAGGAGAACGGGAAGGCAGCCTGGGTGCTCGGCGCCTCGTTCATCACCGAGGGCGCGATCCCGTTCGCGGCGGCCGACCCGCTGCGAGTCATCCCGGCGGGCATCGCCGGCAGCATGACCGCCGGTGGCCTGGCGATGGCCTTCGGCTCCACCCTGCGTGCCCCGCACGGCGGGATCTGGGTGCTCCCCCTGATCGGCAGCCCGTTCCTCTACCTGGTTGCGGTCGTGGCGGGCACGGTGGTCACCACGGCGGTGGTGTTGCTGCTCAAGGCACCGCGGAAGTCCGCCGCCCCGGCGCCCTCCGCCTCCGCCTCCCTTGCCGGGAAGCAGCCGGCCGCCGTCTGACCCGACGGGCCGTGGGATGCCTCCGGCGTGACCCGGCCGCCCGGTGGGAACGGGCGGCCGGTGGGAACGGGCGGCCGGGTCAGGAACCTGCCCGGCGCGCTTGTTCTGGACGGAGCGGACACGCGGGCCGCCGAAGCAGCTGCGGACGCTATACGGAGTTCGATCGAACTCCGCCCACGCGGCCTTCGGCGGCTCCAAGCAGTCGGGCATCGTCCGGGAGACCCACAAGATGATGCTGGACCACTACCAGTCGACCAAGAACCTGCTGGTCAGCTACTCGCCGAAGAAGCTCGGGTTCTTCTGAGCGCCTTGGGCGAGGCGTACCAGGAGGTGCTGCGCAAGGGGCCGCGACCGCACACCACGAAGCTCTGCCGTCGCCTCGGTTCCTGCCGACAAGCTGCTGGGCGGCACGCTGCACAGCCTGGCCGCGCATGCGATGGTCCGGACCATGGGCATGGACGGGCATGGACACGCTGCACAAGGCCAGGCAGGCTCTGAACTGGATCGCCCGCGAAGGCGCTTCAATCGGCGCCATCCGGCCCGTGGACCGCGCCCGCATTCTTCAGTGAGCCTTTTCCAACCTCACGCTGACGCACGGATGCGGTTGGTGCTGCAGCGGAGTTTCCGCAGTAGGCGCCAGCTCTTCAGGGTGGCCGTGGCCTGTTCGCCGGGGCAGCGGATCTTGGCGTGCGTGCTGTTGTGCCGACGCTGCCACCGCTTGAGCCGGGGGCCCGGAAGGGGACTCGGATCGAGCTGCCCGCACCCTGGTACGCCTTGTCGGCCCCACACTTGAGGCCGCCCTCGGCGAGCGCGTCGACGATGCCGTGGGTTCGGGCGGCCGTCAGGTCGCGGGTGGGGTCCGGGCAGTGCGGGCGAGGCCACAACAGCCGCCTGCGGCGCGAGCCACCCGTCGCCTCGTGGCGCCGGGTCACCGCACACCCGCTGGAGCTGGGTGGCGGTGTGGCTGCTGCTGATACTCATGGGCAGCGGCTCGGACCCGGACGTCTTCGACTCCCCTGGGCAGACGGTCCCCGGCCGCGCGAGCATCCGCCACCACCTCGCCCTCGGCATGGGGCGCCACCGCTGCCCGGGCGCGGCCCCGGCGCGTACGGAGGCGGCGGTGACGCCCACGCTCGGTCCGCTGTCCTTCCGCGCTCCGCTGCGGGCCCCGGTCGTCGAGCCGTCACCGACGAGGTGATCACAAAGGCGGAACGGCGATCACCTGGTCCGGTCGAGCACGTACGTGAACAGCCTGTCCAATTGCTGTACGGCGGTGTGCGTGAGGGACGCGTCGCGCAGCGCGCGGCGGGCGGTGTCCAGGTGCCGGCGCGCTTCGTCGCGGGTCGCGGTCCGCCCGCCCAGCTCCTCCACGAGTGCCGCGACGTGTGCGGCGGCCTCGTGGTCGATCGGCTGGGGAGGGTCGAGCAGCGCCGCCAGTTCGTGCGCGGCCCTGCCTCCACCGGCCAGTGCGGCGAGCATCGGGTAGGTCTTCTTGCCTCTGCGCAGGTCGGCGTAGACGGGTTTGCCGGTCACGGCAGGGTCGCCCCAGATGCCGAGGATGTCGTCCACCGCCTGGAAGGCGAGGCCGATATGGCGGCCTGCCCGTTCGAGCGTGGCCACGGTCCGGTCGGGGGCGCCGCCAAGGACCCCGCCGAGCGCAACGGCGCAGCCCAGCAGGGCGCCTGTCTTGTGTTCGGCCATCGACCGGTACTGCTCCAGCCCGACTGCGCCGGGGCCATACCACGGACGGTGTTCGAAGCGCAGGTCCTGCGCCTGGCCGGACACCAGCGCGTTCAGGGTCCGGCAGAAGCAGCGGACCGCGGCCGCCGCGTGCCGGCCCGGGGCCTCGGCCAGGGTGGTCACGGCCTGGGCGAGAAGCGCGTCGCCGGCGAGAACGGCCGGGCCGGTCCCGTATGCCTTCCACACCGCAGGCCGCTGCCGGCGCAGGGCGTCGCCGTCCATGATGTCGTCGTGGAGGAGCGAGAAGGTGTGCACGAGTTCGACGGCCACGGCGCCGGGAACGGCCACCGCGCCATCAGCCCCGACCGCCTCCGCCCCGAGCACGGTGAACGCCTGGCGCACTCCCTTGCCCTCGGATCCGCCGCAATCCGGAGTACCGGCCGTGTCGGACCAACCCAGCGCGTACGCCGCCATCTCACCGGTCCACGGATGGAGGCTGCCCACCGCCTCTACCAGCGCAGGCCGGACGAGTTCACGACAACGCTCCAGGACACGGGCCGGTGCTGCGTCGTGATCGACGTCGTGATCAATCTCGCGATCAATGTCGTGATCACGAGAGGAACGCACCGCGGCCACGACTGCGACGCCCGGCGAGAACGGTGTCGGGACGGCGCTCACCGCAGGCCCTCCACATCGGCGGCCTGAAGCGCCTCGGCCCCGACCGCCGGCAGCACGGGCCCCGCGGCGCCCTGCCCGTGGCCGCCGTGGTCCGGCAGCGGCCCGACCCCCAGTTCGGCCGCTGTCTTGTCCACCATGTCCCGAGCATGCCGCAGCCCTATACGGTCCAGCGTCGAGCGCAGTTCGGCCAGGTCCGCGGCAGTGTGCGCGGCGTCGCGGCCCAGATGGGCGGAGGCCTTGACCAGCCCCAGTCGCGACAACGCCGTCCCGCGCGGCTCGTCCATCTCCTGGAACTCCTCAAGGGCCAGCTCGTACATCTCACGGGCCTGCTCGTAGCGGCCCGCCCGGTACAGCACGTTGCCGCGCATCTTGTGGTTGTAGGCGAGCGCGCTGGACAGCCGCATCTCCCGGCAGGCCTCCTCCGCCTGTGACAGCAGCGACAGGGCGCGTTCCACGTCGGCGTCGCGCACGGACACCACGTCCGCGATGCCGCGCAGCGCCCATGCCCAGCCGCGCCGGTCCTCGGCTCGGGACGCCGTGTCGGCCGCCTCCTCGAACAGGGCCAGGGCCTCGTCGTATTCGCCGGTGTTGCGGTGCATCTGCGCGATGCCCTCCAGCGCCCACACCGTATGCCGGGCCTCGCCTCGGCGGCGGGCCTCGGCAAGCAGCTGCTCGTGCAGCCTCCTCACCGCCGCGTAATCGCCCTGGATGCGCCCGGTCTCGGCGAGCCCCGCCAGCGAGTAGCCGCGCACGACGACGTCACCACCCCGCTCGCCCATCTCGGCGGCCAGCCTCAGCAACCGGTACGCCAGCCTGAACGCACCTCGCTGTCGGGCAAGCGTGCCGCCGCTCCACAGAGCCCACGCCATGGCCCCCTCGTGACCGGCCGAACGCGCCGCTCGGTAGCTCGCCTTCCACGCCCGGTCGGCCTCCTCGATGCGCCCGAGCCTGCGGCAGGCCTCCGCCACGGCCAGCCCGCAGCGCGCCTCCTCCCGTCGGTCCCCGGCCCGTTCCGCCGTCCGCAGCTCCTCCATGCCCCGGGCCAGCACCTCGGGCAGTGAGGCGTTCACCGACAACGATTCGAGAGCACCCTGGTACTCCGGCGCCGATGCCTTCGCCCGCCTCGTCCTACGCACCTGACCTGCCATCACAACCCTCCTCGTGTCGACTCGACGATCAAGTCGACACGAGAACCAAGACGGCGACCGCGGGCCGGGGTTCCCTCTCGGACGAGAAGTCCGCCTCCATACGGACGCGGCATCGTCCTCAAGTGCTACGCGGCTGTCGTCGACTCGTCAGCGAGATGTACGCCGGGGCTCCCGGACCGGCAGGCCCGTTCAGCGTGGGGGTGAGGATCGAACGAACGACGGACGAGCGGTTCCGGCCGGAGCACCACCCGGTCGTGGCGGTGGTCGTCCGCCGGTCGCTGGTCTCCTCCAGGAGCAGCTCGGGGTTCCCCCTGAAGGGGCCGCGGTCGTCCAGCCGGCGGCCACGCCGACGACGGCCGCTCCGTCGAAGGCCAGGGGGACGCCGCAGAACCGGACCGTCGGGCGGGCGCGCGACATCGCCGGCCGACCCCCGCAGGTGACCGTCGGCGAGGGGCGTCCTGGTTCCACGCACACCCGTCGGACGTCCTCGCGGCGTGCGAGCAGTTGCGTACCGGACACCGGTCGGACGGCCGGCCTGGTCATGCGACGGTCGCGGCCGGCCGGGCGACCGGGTGCAGGGCGGCGTACTCGAGGGGAGCGGAGGGGTCGACGGACATGTCCAACTGTGCCGGGCGGGAGCCGGACCGCACGAGAAGGTCGCCCACGGCCGCGATCATCGCCCCGTTGTCGGTGCACAGGGTCAGCGGCGGGACCCGGAGTTCGACACCGGCGGCCGCGCAGCGCTCTTCCGCGAGGGCCCGCACCCGCGAGTTGGCCGCGACCCCTCCCACCACGACCAGCGTCCGCACGCCGTACTCCCGGCAGGCGGCGAGCGCCTTGCGGGTCAGCACGTCTGCGACGGCCTCCTGGAGGGAGGCGGCGCCGTCGGCCACCGGGATCCCCTCACCGGACTGCCGGTGCCGTTCGGCCCAGCGTGCGGCGGCGGTCTTCAGGCCGGAGAAGGAGAAGGCGTACGGATCGTCGCGCGGGCCGGTGAGCGGGCGGGGGAAGGCCACCGCGCACGGGTTGCCCGTACGGGCGGCCCTGTCGATCGCGGGCCCGCCCGGATAGGGCAGCCCGAACACCCGCGCCACCTTGTCGAAGCACTCCCCTGCCGCGTCGTCGACGGTGTCGCCGAGGTGCAGGATCGGGTCGCGCACGAGGTCCCGTACGAGCAGCAGCGAGGTGTGTCCGCCCGACACGATCAGCACCATGCACGGATTCGGCAGCGGCCCGTGCTCCAGGGTGTCTGCCGCCACGTGTCCGGCCAGGTGGTGCACCCCGTACAGCGGCACCCCGGCCGCGAAGGCGAGCGCCTTCGCGCCGGCCAGGCCGACCTGGAGCGCGCCCGACAGGCCCGGACCGGTCGTGACGGCGACGGCGTCGAGGTCGCGCAGGCGCAAGCCCGCCTGGTCGAGGGCCTCCTGGACCACGGGGTTGAAGGCCTGGAGGTGCGCGCGGGCGGCGATCTCGGGCACGACCCCGCCGAACCGGGCGTGCTCGTCCATGCTCGACGCCACGACGTGCGCGAGCAGCCGCCCACCGGAAACGATCCCGGCCCCGGTCTCGTCGCACGACGACTCGATGCCCAGCACCACCGGAGCGCCCACGCCGACCTCTTTCGCATATTGCTTGCTCTTGCAACCCATATGCAACAAGGTACCGGTGTATCGCCCCGCCTGCCGGGAGGTCGGCGTGGTCACCCACCGGATGGGCATCGCAGCAAGCGCTGACCAGCGTGGCGCGCCCCGCGGGAGGTCCCGTGGGCATACTGGAGAACACGTCGCGCGTCACGAACCCCGCAGCCCGGGGAGAGGGCCGCACACCCCGGTCGTCAGGAGGGAGCGCGTCGCATGTCCCGCCCCGTGACCGTCGGTGTCGACGGGTCGCCCGAGGCCGTTGCGGCGGCCGGTTGGGCCGCGCGGGAAGCGGTGCTGCGCGGGGTCGACCTGCGTATCGTCTACGCAGATCAGTGGCCGGGGCCGGTGGCCGTACAGTCCGGCAGCCCCGAAGCGCGGCGCCGATGGGCCGAGGAGTTGTTGGCCGAGGCTGCGGGAGCAGTGCGGCGCGAGCACCCTTCTCTGCAGCTCGAGACCCGGCATCGGTCCGGGCAGCCCGCCGAAGTCCTGGCCGACGAGGCGGCCGGGGCCGGTCTCCTCGTCCTCGGCTCCCGCGGACTGGGCGGGGTGAGGGGTTTCCTCCTCGGGTCAGTCGGCATGGCGACGATCAGCGTCACGGAGCGACCGGTCGTGCTCGTACGGGCACCGGGAGGGTCGGCCGCAGCGGATGGGGCTGCTGCTGCCCCGGCCGGCCCCATGCGCGGCGTGGTCGTCGGCGTGGACCTCGACCGGTTCTCCCCTCCGCTCCTCGACTTCGCCTTCCAGGAGGCCGTACTCCGTGGCGACCGCGTCCTGGTCCTGTACGGGTGGTCGATCAGGCCCGTGGTCCGTGACGCCTCGGCGCTCGTCGCAGCCGAGCGGGAGATGGGCCCGGACATCGCACGTCGCCTTACGGAGGCCCTGGGACCATGGAGGCGGGAGTTCCCCTCCGTGGAGATCGTCGAACGATCGCCCATCGGCGGCCCGGCTCGGCTGTTGCTGCACGCCGCGGACAACGCGAACCTCGTGGTGGTCGGCCGACGTACGCGCCAAGGCTCTCTGGGCGCGCACATCGGGTCCCTCACCCATGCCGTGATTCACCACTGCCCGGTGCCCGTCGCCGTCATCGCCCATGGTTGACGCGTCAGACGTGGTCCGTCCCGTGGCGGTGAGGAATCCTTGACCCGTGAGCATCGTGGTCGCGGTGGGGAGTGCCCTGCTGGCCGCCGTATGTTTCGGTGTCGGGTCGGTGCTGCAGCACGAAGCGGCGCGGCAGGCGTCGATGCAGAAGTCGATGAGGCTGCGGCTCCTGCTCGACCTGGTCCGCCGGCCCGGATGGCTGGCGGGGTTGGGGCTTTCCGTCTCCTCCTTCGCCTTTCTCGGTATCGCGCTCGCGTTCGGCCCCTTGGTCCTGGTCCTGCCGCTTGCGGCAACCGACCTCCTCTTCGCGCTGCCGTTCCTGGCCCTGCGTCAGGGGGAGCGACTGACCCCTTGGGAGAAGACCGGAATCGTCTGCACGGCGGGGGGCGTGGCGGTGTTCCTGACGGTGCTGCCGCTCTCTCCTGGCGCTACGGTTCCTGCGGTCCATGACTGGTTGCCTGCGTTCGCGGCGGTCGTCGGTGTCGTGGCCCTGCTGGCGCCCGTGGGAGCGTGGCGCCCCGGACGGTTGCGGACGGCCGCATACGCCATCTGTGCGGCATCGATGCTGGCGCTTCTCGACGGCTTGACCAAAAGCACGGCCGGCCGGTTCCGGGCCGACGGCCTCGAAGTGCTTCTCCACTGGGAACCGTATGCGCTGATCACCGTCGGGGTGACGAGCTTGGTCCTGTCACAGAGCGCTTTCCAGGCGGGCTCTCTGGCCGTCAGTCTGCCGATCATCGACACCCTGGAGCCGGTCGGCGCCGTCGCCATCGGCATCGCCGTCTTCGGCGAGCAGCTCGCGCTCACCGACCGGGCCCTGACGGTGCAGATGCTCGGAGCGGCGGCGGCCGTGACAGGCATCGTGTTGCTGGGACGGTCGCCGCTGGCCACGGAATGACAGCCTGTGCCGCAGTGGCACGGCCCAGCCCGGCGGCTCCGGGCGACGCGTGGGCCGAGGACCTGCCGACCGGTTGGCCGTGCGGCCTTGTCGGGGTGAGGCTTGAGACACGCGGCCGAGCGAAGGAGGGCCCGTGAGTGGTCTGGTGATCGTGGGAGTGGACGGCTCGGCACCGAGTCTTGTCGCTGTGGAGGCGGCTGCAAGGGAGGCCCGGTGGCGGAACGCAGGGCTTCAGATCGTCCATGCCTTCCGCTGGCCGCCGGTCCGCGTGTCGACGGGACCGCCGGTGCCGCCGCCGGCCGAGCGCGAGGTCCGGCAGATGACAGAGGGCCTCGTCACCGAGGCGGTGGAACGCGCCAAGTCCGTGGCGCCGTCGGTGGACGCCACCCATGCCGTGGTGACGGGGGAGCCGGTGACGGTGCTGGAGGAACGATCGCGTGCCGCAGAACTGGTGGTCGTCGGGTCCCGGGGCATCGGAGGGTTCGTCGGGCTGCTTGTCGGCTCTACGGCGGTACACCTCGCCCCGCGCGGCCGATGCCCCGTGCTCGTGGTACGGGACCGGCCGGAGCCTGCCGGGTCGATCGTCCTGGGGGTCGACGGCTCCCGGGCCGGTGCGGCGGCGGTGGACTTCGCGTTCGCGGAGGCCACACTGCGCGGCGTGGGCATCGTCGCCCTTCATGCCTGGACCACGTGGAATGCCCCCGTGCCTCCGCCGCAGGATCCCGCAGAACCGTACGCGAGCCGCCCGGGCATGCTCGCCCAGGCAGAGGAGCGGCTGCTTGCCGAAGCTCTCGCAGGTCATCGGGAGCGTTACCCGGACGTCCCGGTCGAGCCTCGCGTTGTGCACGCCGCCACCCGAGAGGCTCTGATCGGGGCAAGCGCCACCGCGCAGCTCCTGGTCGTCGGCGCACGGGGGCGCGGCGGGTTCGCGGGCCTGCTGCTGGGTTCCGTGAGCCAGGCGGTGCTTCACCACGCGCACTGCCCGGTCGCCGTGGTGCGGTCCGGCGAGAGCTGACCGCAACCCGTCACCGTCTGTCAGGGCGACCGGAGGACAGCGCTCCGGCCGGATCTGTTCTCGTCCCCGAGACGTGGCGGTGCGATCGATTCGCTGTCGGGCCGGGCGGGCGGTCCCCGCAGTGGGGGCGGGCCCCGGGTGCGGACGGGCGTGTCCGTAGGGTGGGCCCATGTCCGCCACGTTGAGTTCCACCAAAGCCGCCGCCGCACTGCGCACAGCGGCTCGCGTGTCCGCCGAGTCGATGTTGGTCCTTCTGATGGCCGGGGTGACCCTGTGGATCGCGGGTCGCATGTGGTCGGTCGTCTGGCCGCTCATCGTGGGCCTGTTCCTCACGACCCTGACCTGGCCGCTGACTCGTTTCCTGCGGCGTCACGGCTGGCCTCCCGCCTTGGCGGCAGGGGCCGTCACGGTCTCGTTCATGCTGCTCGTCGCCGGCGTCATCGCGCTCATCGCGGTGCCGGTCACCTCCCAATCCGGGGAGCTTTCGAAGGGCGTGGTCGAGGGAATCCAGCAACTGCGTGAGTGGGCGGCCGGGCCGCCGCTGAACATCGGCGACGACGAGATATCCGGCGCTTTCGACACGGCGATGGCCCGCGTCCAGGGCAGCATCGGCAGCATGGTCACCGCGGTCGCGACCGGCGTGGGCACGGTGTTCAACGGCGTGGTCACGGCCTTCCTGGCCCTCTTCCTCATGTTCTTCTTCCTGAAGGACGGCCCCCGGTTCCTGCCGTGGCTCGCCCGCCAGCTCCCCGGGCGGCTCGCCGTCGACGTCCCGATCGTGGCGGAGAGGAGCTGGGACACCCTGGGAGCGTTCGTGCGCAGCCAGGCCTTCGTCGGCCTCCTCGACGCCGTGCTCATCGGGCTGGGTCTGTGGGTCCTCGACGTCCCCTTGGTCCTTCCGCTCGCAGTCCTGACCTTCGTCTCCGCGTTCGTGCCGATCGTGGGCGCCCTGTTCGCCGGCTTGGTCGCCGTTCTCATCGCGCTGGTGTCGAACGGCCTCACCGATGCGCTGATCGTTTTGGCGATCATCGTCGTGGTGCAGCAGTTGGAGGGAAACGTGTTCCAGCCCATGATCCAGAGCCGCGGACTCGGCCTGCACGCGGCCGTCGTCCTGCTGGCGGTGACGCTCGGCGGCAGTCTGGCCGGCATCGTGGGCAGTCTGCTCGCCGTCCCGTCTGCCGCGTTCATCGCGGTGTTCTGGAACCACCTGCGTGAGCAGCTCAGCGACGAAAGGGCGGCACCGGAGCCCGACGAGGCACACGCCGCCGTCCCCGTCCCGTCGTGACCCGACGGCGGGCCGCCCGCCGACCCCGTTGCACGGGCCCGAAGGCGGGGGGCCTCCGGCCGTCGCCCGCGTGGCCGACGTCGCCGTTCCTCCACTCCGGGTCGTAGGCGCGGGGCACGCCGGCGCCGCGTGGCTCATGGAGCAGTCGCCGTCGACGGTGAGCCCACTGCGAGCGTGAGACCGGAACGAGTACGGCGACGAGCGCGGCACATGAGCGCCGTCACCCGGCTCTGAGTGAGTACGCGTACTCAATGGCGGCGCGTGCGGGCGCGGCGGTCACCGCGCACGTACCTCTGGTGGCCTCGCGTCGGCCGCTGTCCCCCCGGATCGGCCGGACGCTGCCGCACCGGTCCTGGCGGGCCGGGGCTGCCCCCACGGTAGACTTGCAGAGTTATGCAATTCACTAGTTCCGATATGAGTGGACGGAGGTCGGGGTGTGGCCGGGTTCATGGAAGCGGCGTTGGAGCGCGTCCGGGTGGCGCGGGCTCGTCTGGCGGCTGCGCAGGCGGATGACGATGCCTTCGAGGAAGCGCAAGCCGCCGAGGAGCTGGAGGACGCGCTGCGGGTGGCCCGTGACCACGGCGTCCGCGTTGACGGCGCAGGCGGCCGGTGAGGCCGGCGATGCGGTCCTCTCGGCCGGCGGCCGGGTAGTGGGGCGTCAGACGAGCGAGCGGCAGGGAGCGCAGGCGCGCCGTCATGTGTGGACCGTTGCGCTGGCGCCGGGCTCGGTGCGGGCCGTCAGGGAGCGTACGGAGCGGTCGTTGGTGCTGTTCGGCGTGGCGGTCGACTCGTCGCTGGGCGGGGCCGTGCTGCTGGTGGTCAGCGAGCTGGTCGCCAACGCCGTCCGGCACGCCCACGGCTCCCCGGACGCCGAGATCACCTTGACCATGAACGATCACCTGCTCGTGGTGGGTGTCGGCGATCGGGATCCGCGGCCTCTGGCGCCGGCGGGCCCGGCCTGCGGGCAGGGGCTGCGCACGGTGGCCGACCTCGCGCGCGAGTACGGCGGCGACATCCGCGTCGAGCGGGCCGCCGACGGGCGCGGGAAGGCGGTCGTGGTCCGCTTCCTCCTGCCGACCGGCACCCCGTGACGGCACCGACGAGACGGAGGATCCCCGTACCTGATCCGGCGCACGTGTTCGCCGGATTCCTGTAAGCGCACGATGGGGTCCTCGCCCGTCTCCCTTCGTTCGTCAGGCGCCCAGCCCGCCGGCGCAGAGCTGTCACGCGATCAGGCTGTTTACGGGCGTGACAGCCACCCGGTGTCGCCGGCGCCGGGTGAACCCCTGCTACGGGAGACGGCCGCCGTTCAAGGGCGCGTCGACTGCTGGGGCCGGGCGGCGCGCAGGTCGGCCAGAATTTCGGCTTGGCCTTCGAGGACGCCGGAGAGGATCCCGCGGGCGACGCGGAGGAGCTCGGCGACGTCGGGGCTGGTGAGCCGGTAGTACACGTTGGATCCCTCGCGGCGGGTGGCGACGAGGTTGGCCTTGCGCAGCACGGCGAGCTGCTGGGACAGGGAGGCCGCCTCGATGCCGACCTCGGGCAGCAGTTCTGCCACCGCGTGCTCGCGCTCGCTGAGGAGTTCCAGTACGCGGATACGGGCCGGGTGGCCGAGCGTTTTGAAGAACTCGGCCTTGAGCTGGTAGAGGGGGGTCCTCACCTGCGTGTTCCCGCTGCCGTCCTGGGCCGTGCTCTTGTGTGTGCGTGGCACCTCATCCACCCAAACTCCTCGTGTGGGACTCCCGGGAGTGGAGGGGGTCCCGCCAACATGCTGTGACCTCCACAATTGCAGATTTCTGCAACTGATGGACACTCGTGCGTCCCGATCGGGACGAACGGCCCGCTGCTGCGTGCCGTCCGGCGGCAGGGCAGGTCAGGTCAGGGTGGCCGCGTCGGCCGGGCGCGCGGTGGGCCAGTTGCCGGTGCTCCACTGCTTGCCGGCCCGCCTGACCGACCGGTGGGCGGCCAGGGCCGCGGGCAGGTCGGCGTGGACGGGGATGTCGGGGCAAGTGGCGTCGGGAACGAGGGAGCCGTCGGCGGGAATCGCGGCGAGTTCGAGGCGGCGGCCGTGCTCGGCGAGCAGGCGGGCGGCCTGGGCGACGGCCAGCTGCCCGCCCGCCGACCAGCCCAACAGCCTGGTCAGGTCCAGGATCACCGGGCCGGTGCCCCGGGCCAGGGCCCAGCCGACGGCTCCGGTGAACCGGCCGGTCGATTCCGCGCCCAGGTATCCGGCCAGGGAGAGGACCCCCAGGTGTTCGTGGGCGGCGTACTGCCACTCGATCGTCATGCTCGCTTCCTCGGCTTTCACAGGGGCAGGGTGATCCGGATGCTCTTGCCGTACCCGTCCGCATCGGGCCGCAGGACGGCCGTGCCGCCCAGCTCCATGGTCATTTCCACCACGGTGGCCAGCCCGCCGCCGGGCGCGGCGGCCAGTGCCCCGTACAGGGCGGGCTGGTAGGGGTGGCTGTCGTGGACGGCGAACGCGAACACGCCCGGACCGTGGGCGTAGGTGACGGTGACCGTCGGCGAGAGGACCGCGGCATGGCGGACGGCGTTGGTGACCAGCTCCGCCACGATCAGCAGCGCCGGCCCCACGCTCGGATGCCGAAGATCCACGCCGCAGTCGATCAGTACGTCTTCCGTGGTCTGCCGGGCCAGGCGCACCGCCGCACCGGTCGTGGGCAGGCTCAGTATGTGCCGGTAGGGCAGCGACTCCACCTGGACGCTCACCGGCCCGCCCCATCAAGAGTGCGGGCCAGACGGAACCCGGCCACGGACTGCGGATGCAGCCGCAGCAGCGTGTCGTGCGGCCCGTGGGCCCAGCCGGCGAGGGTGCGCCGGTAGTGGGCTGCCTCGTCGGGGTGGGTGATGACGTCGGCGGGACCGTGGGCCGTGACCGTCCAGCCGGTGCGTGCCGCGCCGTGGATCTCGTCCACGTGGTAGGTCAGCACCGGCCTGCCGGTGACCACCGCAGCCTGGACCGGTGTCCGGACCACCAGGCGGCCGTACTCCATCACATGGGTGGCGGGCCGTACGATCGCGTGCTCGCGCTGGGTGTAGACGAGGCGGCCTTGGCCGGAGCCCTGCAGCAGCCACAGGGCTTCGGTGCCGGATACTTCGAGCATCGAGCGGTCGGCTGGGGCGGTCATCGCGGCGCCTTTCGGATCCGGTGCGGGTGGTGCGGGTGCGGCAGCAGCCCGGCCTGTTCCAGGTGCTCACGGGCCCCGGCGATGGCCTCGGGGGTGGTGGCGTACTCACGGCCCCCGCTCCGGAGCAGGTCCAGCGCGCCGACGGATTCCAGCACCTGACGCTGCTCGGGGCGGATACCGGAGGTCATCACCGCGATGCCCCGCCGGTTCAGCTTCTCCACCGCGTCCTTCAACACCAGGGCTCCGGTCGCGTCGATCGTGGTGATCCGAGACATGCGCAGGATCACCACCCGCACGTCGGCGACCTCGGACAGCTCCAGCAGGAAGCGGTGGGCGCCGGCGAAGAACAGAGGGCCGTCGATGCGGTAGGCGACGATGTGCTCGGCCAGCAGGGCATGCTCCTCATCGCTGTGCTCGCCCGGCAGATCGGGGCGGAAGTCGACCTGGTCCATCCGGGCCTGGGCGGCCACCGCACGCAGGGCCAGCGCACCGGCGACGGCAAGGCCGATGATCACCGCGTACACGAGGTCGAGCGCGAGCGTGGCCACGGCGGTCAGGACGAGCACGGCCGCATCGGAACGGGTGGCCCTGGCCATGGCCCGCAACGAGCCGACCTCGACCATCCGTACGGCGGTCGCCAGCAGCACACCGGCCAGCGCGGCGAGCGGAATCCTCGCAACCAGCGGGGCGGCGGCGAACACGATCACCGCGAGCACCGCAGCATGCGTCAGCGCGGCCAGCCGCGAGGACGCTCCCGTGCGGACATTGACCGCCGTCCGGGCTATCGCCGCGGTCGCGGGCACGCCGCCGAACAGCGGGGCGGCCAGATTCGCGATGCCCTGCCCGAACAGCTCCTTGTCCGGATCGTGCTTCTGCCCGACCGTCATCCCGTCCGCGACCGTCGCCGACAGCAGCGACTCCAGCGCCGCCAGCGCCGCGACCGCCACCGCCGGAGCGAGCAGCGACCCGGCCGCGGAGACGTCGAGGAACGACAGGGACGGCGCGGGCAGACCGGACGGCAGATCGCCGATCGGCGCTGCCCCGTCCAGGTCGAAGACCTGCACCAGCACGGTCGCGGCGATCACTGCGACGATCGAGAACGGCACCGTCGGCCGCCAGCGGGCACCCAGCAGCATCACCGCGGCCACACCCGCGGAAAGCCCGATCGAGGTCCAGTTCGGGGACGCCGCGAACTCCACCAGAGCCCGCCAGGCCACCAGGAGGACCTTCTCGCCCTCGGGCTTGTCCACCCCCAACGCGTTCGGGATCTGCTGGAGGCCGATGACGCAGGCGATCCCGAGGGTGAAACCCTCCACCACCGGCGCCGGCACGTACCTCATGTACCGGCCCGCCCGCAGCAGAGCCAAGCCGACCAGCAGCACACCGGCCATCAACCCGACGGTGAGCACCCCGCCCGGCCCGTACTGCGCCACGATCGGCACCAGGACCACCGTCATCGCCCCGGTCGGCCCGGAGACCTGCAGATTGGACCCGCCGAACAGCGCCGCCAGAGCGCCCGCGACCACCGCAGTGGCAAGACCCGCCTGCGCACCGAGCCCCGAGGAAACGCCGAAGCCGAGCGCCAGAGGCAGGGCGACGATCGCGACCGTCAGCCCCGCCAGCAGATTCCGGCGCGGATCGCGGCCCATCACCGCGAGATCGGCACGCGCCGGAAGCACCGCCCCCACCCGGCGCGCCACCTGGATCACGAACGGGTTCACGAGGGCTGGTCCCCCGACTCGCGCAGCTCCGCCAGCAGCTCGGTCCGCCCGGCCAGCACCTCCGTCAGGATCTTGCGCGCCGCGAGCATCAGCGCCGCCACGTCCCCTCCAGCGAGCTCGTACACGACCGTCGAGCCGTCCCGGGTCGAGACGACGATTCCGGACCGGCGCAGAGCCGTCAGCTGCTGCGACAACGCCGACGGCTCGACCTCGATCGCCGCCAGCAGCTCGCGCACCGGCAGCGGACCACCCTGCAACAGCTCCAGCACCCGTATCCGAACGGGATGCCCCAGCATGCGAAAGAAGTCCGCCTTCGCCTGATACAGCGGAACAGCCACCGTCCCGCACCCTTCTGCTCCGGGAAACGTCAGGTGTTGTGCCCGCGGCTACCTGCGGGCACAACACCTACAGCATCTATTGAATTGCAGATATTTGCAATTCATGGAAGCTGCGGACCGTTCGCGGCGGTGACGCCGCAGCGGACGCGCGGCGGACGTGAGCGCGGCCGACGCCGGGTCCTACGGGTCCGTGCGGGGACGCGTCGGCATGGCGGAGCGCGTCCGCGCCCTGCAGCACCTGCGAGGCTGGCACACTGCCGGTGACGGCTTCCGGATCCGGGCGAGCCGGAGGCGCGCGAACCGGCGGCCTGTGCGGGGCTCGCGACCACCCCGGCGGGCCGAGTTCCACGACCTCGTCGCCGACGGCCCGGCCGGGGTCGGCGCGGCGGTGTACGGGGCCCCGGAAGGGCCGCGGGCCGTGCCGGTGGAGCGGTCGGCGACCACCACGACGGCCTCCGGGTGGAATCCGTCCCGGGCGGCACACGGTTCAGGCGCTGCCGCTGACCGCTCCGGTCGAAGCCGGGAACGAGAACGCCAAGGAGCCCGCATGAGCGAGATCGAAGGAATCGACCCGCACGCCACGCCCAGCGGCACCGGTTGCGCGGACTGCGACGCGGTGGGCGGCTGGTGGTTCCACCTGCGGCGCTGCGCCCAGTGCGGCCACATCGGCTGCTGCGACTCCTCGCCCGCCCAGCACGCCACCGCCCACTGGAGGTCCACCGGCCACCCCCTGGTGCAGAGCTTCGAGCCGGGCGAGGAGTGGTACTGGGACTACCCCGCCGGCACCCTGTACGAGTCCGGGCCCGCGCTGGCCCCACCAACCGGCCACCCTGCCGACCAGCCGGCCCCGGGGCCTGCCGACCGTGTCCCGCAGGACTGGCCGGAGCTGCTCCACCGCTGAGCGCCGGCCGGCTCCGGCTCCCGCCCGGCCAGAGCACTAGCGTGGCAGCTGCTGGGACATGACCAGCCGGACGTTCCGCAGTCGGGCCTCGACGTTCGTGTGTGCGGCCTTGGCCACCAGACGGCCGCCGCCCGCCGACTGCCCCTGGTACTGCTGCGGCGCGTACGGCTGCGGCGGGTACTGCTGGGGAACGGGTGGTACGCCGAGGGGTGTCGGAGCCGGAGCCGGGCCCTGCGAGGGAAGGCCCGGCACTGCCGCCGCCCGCGCCTCCGACATGAGGACGTCCTCCAGCGCCTCACCGAAGCCCAGCCCCACCGCGTACGCGTCGGCACGGAACTCGGCCCGCCGGTGCAGCCAGGCGACGAGCAGCGGCCCGGCCGCCACCGGAACGACGAGCCACCACATCCCCTCCAGGAACGTCATCACGAAGAGGAACTGAACGATCGTCAGCGACAGGCAGCCACCACAGGCGATGCCCGCCCAGTGCTTCGTGCGGAAGAGCAGGAACAGGAAGGCGACGACGGCCCGCCCGGCCACCCGGGCGGGCAGGGCGTACCAGTCGGCCAGCATCGCCGCCCAGGTGTGGCCGCCCACGTGGTGGCCGAGCTCGTGCGCGAGCACCGACCCGAGGCGGGAGTTGGGGAGCCGCTCCATCGCGTGCCGGGTGACGGCGACGATGTGCCCGGCGGCAGCGGTCGCGTTCAGCTCGGTGCGCTCCTGGATCCACAGCTCGTACGTCTCCCGGTTCACCCCCGCACGCCGGGTCACCTGCTCCCAGACCAGGTCCAGCCGTCGAGCCTCCTCGGGGGTGGGCCTCCGCATGCCCAAAAGGCGCTGGGCGATGGCGGATTCCACCTTGCGGTTGAAGATCAGCGGTCCGGACAGCAGCCAGACCACCGGGACGACCAGCCCGACGACAGGGATGAGGCTGGACAGGAGGGCGACCACGGCCAGGCTGATCAGCCCGATCGGCACGGTCACGAGGAGGTGGGACAGCGCGGCGCCGTCGATGCGCCGTTGTACGGCCTTCACCATCCGGCGACCCTGGTCCAGGGCCAGGTCGTCGTGGTCGATGACGGGCCCGGGGCCGCCGGGTGCCGAGGGGGTGGTCAGCGGGGCGGACGGGGGTGCCGGAGG
>NZ_JACBGN010000689.1 GCF_013401435.1 Streptomyces sp. BR123 | reverse complement strand
ATCCTGTTCCATGCGCTGGAGCATGCCGCGGTCATCCGCGACATGCACTTCATGCTGCAGAAGGAAGTGGTCGACCGCATGGCGGCCGGCCCCGGCAGCAAGGTGTATGGCCGCCTCAGCGTGATGCTGCAGGCCTACTGCCAGGTGACCTCGCTGTTCGTGGTGCCGCCGGGCGCGTTCCGGCCGCCGCCGAAGGTCGATTCGGCCGTGGTGCGTCTGGTGCCGCGTGACCCGGCCGCGATCAACATCAACGACCACAAGCGCTTCGCCGAGGTGGTCAAGGCCGCCTTCGGGCAGCGCCGCAAGACCCTGCGCAATGCCCTGAACAACGTGGTGTCCGCCGAGCAGTTCATCGCCGCCGGCGTGCGTCCCGATGCCCGCGCCGAACAGCTGGACGTGGCCGAATTCATCGCTTTGG
>NZ_JACBGN010000688.1 GCF_013401435.1 Streptomyces sp. BR123 | reverse complement strand
GTGTGCATATTGATCATCCATATTCGCCTCTTAATAAATCAGTTTGTAATAGTAGTCTTCATGCAAACGACCAGCTTTGAGTAGATCGTCAGCTTGTTTCCTGAAACTCTTACTGATGTTTGGATCTGAACCATCAGAATTAATCATTAACTCTCGAATAAACTTCTGTTGAGCATGAATATCATCAATTAAAAGCAATTGTTCTTTAAGTTGAGGTGAAAAAATTAAGTGTTCCCTTACAGCAAATACCTTGCCGTTCACATCTTTAACAAGACGTTGAGCAATCAATGTATAAACTGAACCAATAATGTCAGCTGCAGCCTGAAGATGTTCTTCATGCTTAAAGCGCTTCAACATACGTGGAATAATTTTGTCTACTGTGGTTGCGTGAACCGTTGCAAAAACAGGGTGGCCAGTTAAAGAA
>NZ_JACBGN010000687.1 GCF_013401435.1 Streptomyces sp. BR123 | reverse complement strand
CCTCCGCCCCGCCGTCGTCGTCCCCGGCGCCGCCGGACCCGCCGGGAGCCCCCGCACCGCCGCCGGAGCCGTCCTGCGCCTCGGCCTCGTCGTCCCCGGCTGTGCCGGACGCCGCGGTGCCGGGGGCTTCCTCCCCGTCGGAGGCCGCTCCAGGGCCGGCGGTGGCGTTCTCGGCTCCGGCGGTCGCAGCGGCAGTTCCGGCGTTCCCGTCGGCGGGGGCCTCGGGCTCGGCCGGGGCGCTCCCGGTCCCGCCCGACGCCGGCGGAGCCTGTGTGGCGGATTCCCCGTCCCCGCCGGGTGCCTCCGGGGCGCCGGACGCGGCGTTGGTGTCGGGGGTTGCTGTGTCGGCCGTCGGCGGCTCGTCGGGGCCCGGGCCCTGTCTCTTATACACACTGACGCTGCCGACGACGCTCGCGCGGTCGGA
>NZ_JACBGN010000686.1 GCF_013401435.1 Streptomyces sp. BR123 | reverse complement strand
GCCGGGGTCGGGGCCGGGGCCGCGGGCCTCGGGCGCGCTGAGCTTGCCGTACGTACGGGGCTCACCCCGCAGGCCGTCAGCAAGATCACGGCGCGGCTGCGGGCGGAGGGGCTCGTCGCCGAGGCCGGCCGGGGTGTGTCCACCGGCGGCAAACCGCGGACCCTGCTGCGGCTGGTGGCGGAGGCCCGGCACGCGGTCGGCGTACACGCCGACCGCGACGAGCTGCGGGCGGTACGGGTCGACCTCTCGGGCCGGGTCGTGGACCGGTGCAGTGGCCCCCTGGACTTCGGGGCCGGTCCGGATGCGGTGGTGGAGGCGGTCGTACGGGCGGTGGGGCGCGTTTCCGGGACGCTGGGAGGCCCGTCGCAGTTGCTCGGGGTGGGGGTTGCCGCGCCGGGGCCGCTTGATTGGCGGGCCGGGGTGATGGGG
>NZ_JACBGN010000685.1 GCF_013401435.1 Streptomyces sp. BR123 | reverse complement strand
GAAGGTGGGACTGGCGATTGGGACGAAGTCGTAACAAGGTAGCCGTACCGGAAGGTGCGGCTGGATCACCTCCTTTCTAAGGAGCACAGTACCGATTGCAGGCAAACGTTCTGCACGGTCAGCTCATCGGTGGAACGTTGATTAGTTGGCGTGAGTGACTTGAAGGTCTCCCAGTACTGCCCTCGGGCGTGGAACGGAGTTCACGGAGAGCGCTTGCGCTTGGCACGTTGTTGGGTCCTGAAGGCACGGCCGTTGGTCAGTCTTCAGTGCCGGCCCCGGTAAAGGTTTGCTTCGGCAGGCTGTGACGGGTGGCTGGTCGTTGTTTGAGAACTACACAGTGGACGCGAGCATCTGTGGCCAAGTTTTTAAGGGCGCACGGTGGATGCCTTGGCACCAGGAACCGATGAAGGACGTGAGAGGCCGCGATAGGCCC
>NZ_JACBGN010000684.1 GCF_013401435.1 Streptomyces sp. BR123 | reverse complement strand
GCGGCGGCCGGGGCGGCGGGACGGGGGCCGAGGCGGTGGGGCGCCGGAGGTGTCGGACCTCGGGTTCGCCCGGCACGTCGGCCGCCTCCCGTCAGAGGTACTGCGCCCAGGTGTCCAGGGCGCGGAGGATTTCGGGTTCGTCCGCCGAGGGGAGCTGGAGGACCACCTCCTCGATGCCCAGGTCCCGGTAGTGCGCGAGCTTGCCCGGGTTGGGGTGGACCGCGTACGGGACGACGTGGAGGGTCTTCGGGTCGCGGCCCGCGGTTTCCCAGACCTGGCGCAGGACCGGCAGGGCTTCGGTCAGGCCTCCGCCGCCGATCGGGAGCCAGCCGTCGGCGTGGTCGGCGATGGCCGCGAACAGTTTGGGGCCGGCGGCGCCGCCGAGGAGGGTGCGCGGGCCGTGGAGGGGCTGGCCGGGGCCGAGTTCGCGTGGGGGC
>NZ_JACBGN010000683.1 GCF_013401435.1 Streptomyces sp. BR123 | reverse complement strand
CGGGGGCGGAGGCCGGGGCTTCGAAGCGGCGGAAGACCGCGACGAGCAGCCCGGTCAGTGCGGCGGCGAGCAGGAGCCGTACGGGCACCTGGGCCCACCAGGCGGCCGAGGCGGGCTCGGGCAGCCGCATGCCGAGGGCGAGCTGGGCGGCGTACACGGCGAGCATGGCGGTGAGGTGCCACAGGAAGGCGGTCATGGCGATCCCGTTGGCGGCGACCACGCCCCGCCAGGCGCGGGGCCGTGCCAGCAGCCGCCCGGCGGGCGCCGCGAGCAGCTCGACGGCCCCGACGAGCCAGAGCCCGTGGCAGAGCAGGGCGAGCGTGGGCGGCGCCATGTTGGACACCTTCTCGCCGGGCATCCCGACCATGGACAGCGGGTACGGCCCGTACGCGACGAGCAGCGCGGCCCCCGCGAGCCCGGCGGCGGCGAGCACGGCGGGACGCAGGAGGCGGGCGCGGCCGGGG
>NZ_JACBGN010000682.1 GCF_013401435.1 Streptomyces sp. BR123 | reverse complement strand
CCCTTGGGGGGAGGGGTCGTGGGAGGAGCCGTGGCCGGTGCCGGATTCGAGGGTGCCGCCCAGCCGGTCGTGGAGGGGACCGAGGGCCTCGGGGCTCGCGGCCGTGACGACCCAGCGGGGGCCGACGAGGTAGGTGCCGCCGTACACGCGGGACTCCGCCAGCCAGGCGCTGCGGCCCTCCTCGGTGGTGAAGGTGGCCATCCGGTAGGCCTGCGGGCCCGTGCCGCACGCCCCCTCGCGGATCTCCTCCGCGTCGACCGTGACCTCGGGGGTGCAGCCGAGCACGGCGGCGATCTCGTCGAAGGAGCCGGGGCGGGCGGTCGGGCCCGCGGCCGACGCCGACGCGGGGGCGGAGGCGGCCTCCGAGGCCTGCGGGGCGGCCGTGCCCCCGCCGGCGCAGCCGCCGCACAGGATCAGCACCGGCAGGACGGCGCAGGCGGCGAGGTGGCGGGGGGTCGGGGGCACGAC
>NZ_JACBGN010000681.1 GCF_013401435.1 Streptomyces sp. BR123 | reverse complement strand
GGCCGGTACCCGGCCGCCGCCCCGGTCCCGCCATCTCTACGGCGGCCCCGAGCCGTTCAGCCAGAACGCCCCGTACACCGCCGAGACCAGCGCCACCGCCCCCAGCACTGCGGCCGCCCGGCCCGGCCGCCGCCGGGCCAGCGCCACCGCCGCCGGCAGCAGCAGCGGGAAGGCGGGCAGCAGCAGCCGCGGCTTGGACCCGAAGTACGCCGACGCGCCCAGCGCCAGCGCGAGGACGAGCCCGGAGTACACCAGCAGCGCGGTCGGCTGCCGCTGCCGCACGCACAGGGCGTACAGCCACAGCACCAGCACCACGCCCGCCGTCAGGCCGATCCCCGCCGGGGCCGCGCCCGAGGCCAGCTTCGCCCCGATGAACCGGGCGAAGGCCAGGCCGCCGTCGAAGCCGTTGCCCCAGCCGCCCTGCACGTCGAGGTACCCGAGCAGTCCGCGCCCGGTGTGCGCACCCACCCACAGGACGTACGCCGCCGCCCCCGCCGGGGCCAGGGC
>NZ_JACBGN010000680.1 GCF_013401435.1 Streptomyces sp. BR123 | reverse complement strand
GCCCATGCCCACCCCGCCGGATCAGCGCCGCCGCCTGCCGAGGCGGGCCTGCCAACGCGGGGCCCCGCCGAGGTGGTGTGGCCTGCCGGGCCGAACTCCCGGTCCCCCGCCGGCCCTGCCGCACACCGACCGCCCGGCCTCCCGCCCGGGAGACCCCGCTGCTGGCCCCCCGCGGGGAGCCCACCGCCCGTACACCCTGCCAAGGCGGCGCCACTGCCGACCGCGCACAGCCTGTCGAGCGGGCGCGACCGCCCGGCCATCCGCCGGAAGACCCGACGGGCCCACCACCCAGCCACCGGCCGGGAGATGCAGCCCGAGCCGCCGTTCATCCCTGCCGGACCCGCACGCCGAGCCGACGAGACGGGCGCACGCACATCGGACGCACACGCGCCCGTGCCCCGCCCAAGGCCACCCGCCGGGTTCGCCGGGTTGACGCCCGGCGGCCCCATGCCCAGCCGGCAGGACGCCAGAGCCCGCCCATCCGCCCGAGCGCCCCGACCCCAGGAGACCGCAGTGAC
>NZ_JACBGN010000067.1 GCF_013401435.1 Streptomyces sp. BR123 | reverse complement strand
GGGGAGGGGCCCCCGGTCGGCGTCCGGCTTCGGGCCGACGTCCGGTTCGGCGCCCGGTTCGGGTGCGGGTGACGGCTGTGGCGAACGGTCCATCGCGCCTCCGCGCTACGGTGTCGGTGGGACGCATGCGCAGGCATCGTGCACGCCCCGACGGATCGGCACCCCGCGGTACGCCGCGAACCGGTCTCTTTTCCGTATGCCGCGCGCGCCCCGGCAAGCGTTCCTGCGCAGGCCGCCCCCGCCGCATTTCCGCCATGGCCGGAGCACCCGCCTCAGCGGCGCGGGGAACGCAGCACGTGTCACTCCGGCGCCCCGGCGCCCCGGCGGACTGCGGCGGGACGCGACGAAGCCGGGATGCCCGAACGGCATCCCGGCTTCGTCGTCGACGGCGAGGAAAGCGGGGGGACTAGTTCAGTGGAGTGGTGAGAAGGAAGTCCGCCCATGGCCTCGCCGGGGCCAACGGTAGCAGTCAGGCCGGGATCAGTGCGCGCAGGTTTTCCGGGGTGATGACCAGCGACTGCGGGTGCAGGCCCTCCGGGCGTTCCAGGCCGATGTACGTGACCGGGCCGTCCGGGACCTGGACGCCGTCCCACCACGTGGTGGTCGTGGCGCGGTCGGCCATCAGGCCGACGAGGTGCCGGACCGTCAGCTGGTCGCGCTCGACGATCCCGCGCACCAGCGTGGCGACCGACACCCGGTTCTCCTCGACCCGGTTGGCGCTCGGGTTGCCCTTCAGGTACAGGTGCAGCCATTTCGCGTACCACCGGCCGTCGTCCCCGCGCAGGAACACCAGCGGCAGGGCGACCCTGCCCGTCCCCCGCATCTCCGACTTCATGCGGACCGTACGCGGCTCGAAGGGGCGGCCCTGCTGCTCGGCGTCGCGCAGCATGAAGCCGAAGAACGACTCCGCGACCTCCTCGAAGCCCTCCCCGGAGAAGATGTTGACCTGCGGGACGATGAAGTCGCCGCGTACGGCGTCCAGGCGCAGGTTGATGAACTCCGAGGCGCCGTCGGGTGCGGGAGCGTCGGTGATGTCGCCCGAGTGTTCGCCCTCGAGGTCCTGGAGGGCTGTGTACGACAGCCAGGTGACGGTTTCGTACGACTCGTCCAGCATCAGTGCCGACAGGTCGAAGTCGGTGCTGCGCTGCGCCTGCCGCCAGTGGACGAAGAACCGCAGCAGTTCCCCGTCGACGGGGGAGAGGGACCCGCGGGGGAGCACGCCGAACCCGGTGGCCGTCGCCTTGCCGCCGAGCGGGAGGGCGACGTCGAGGACCGCGGGGTCGACCAGCAGGTGCCCCGGCTCCGGGAGCCTGCGCCGCGTCTCCGCGTCCAGGGCCGCGACCAGGCGCTTGACGTCGGGCTCCGGAACGGGCGGGCGGGTGTCCGCGGCGACCCAGGCGCGGCCCCCGCGGTTGACGAAGACGCGGCGCTGCACCGACTCCTGCGTCCGGTTGTGGAAGTGCTCGCGTACCGACAGCAGGACCCGGCCGGAGGCCTGCGGGGCGGCCTCCTCGGCGGCGGTCGTGACCGCGTCGCGTTCCTCCTGCCCGGGGCAGGCGCGCAGCAGCCGGTCCAGGGAGCGCAGCAGCCTGCCCGGGGCGGCGGCCGCCAGCAGCCGCGCCGCGCCCGGGACGTCGCCGGCGCCGAGCAGTTCCTCGACGCGGCTGTCGAGGGTCCGTGCCTCCTTCTCGCCGCGGGCCACGGCGAACACGTCGGCGGCGTGCGGCCAGCGCGGGTGCTCGTGCGGGTGGAGGCGCTCGCCGAGGCGCTTGAACGCCTCACGGTGCGCGGCGACGTCGGCGAGCTTGGCGGGGGACGCGGCGACGACCGCGTCGAGGCCGCCGAGGAGGGCGCGACGGACCGGACGGGACAGCGAACGGAACCGGGTCGGCTCGGCGAGGGTCACGTCGCCGTCCGACAGGGCGCAGGCCAGGCGCAGGACATCGGTGACGGTGTCCAGCAGCAGGCCCGCGCCGAGGTCGAGGCGGGCGCGATTGATGACGGCGCGGTTCTCCCGGACGGGTATCTCCTCGGGCTGGGGGCCGTCGGCGCAGTGCCCGGCGAGCACGGCGAGGTCGCGCAGGCCGTCCTCGCCCAGCGGGGTGGCACTGCCCGCCAGGGCCAGGTACAGGGCGGTGACCTCGTCGTCCGGGGTGCTGCCCGCGTGCAGGACCGTCATGCGGTCGCCGGCGGCGGCGATCAGCTCGTCGTGCGCGGCGAGCATCTCCTCGTACGTGTGCCGGTAGGCGCCGTACGTCGGGAGGGTCAGCAGGTCGACGATGCCGAACCGCAGCTGGTCGAGGGTGCCCGCCCGGGAGGCGTCGTCGGCGAGCGCCTCGCGGATGCACTGCACCCAGAAGTCGAGCGTGTCCGGCACGTTGGCCGGGAAGTCGACGAAGTAGGCGTTGTGCCGGACGTGGTCGCCGACCATGGCGCGCACGGTGTCCAGCGTGCGCGACGCGGTGTCGCGGACGGCCTCTCCGGACAGGCCCGAGAGGCGCTCCAGCAGCTCCCCGGAGAGTTTGAAGCCCACCGACAGCAGCGCGGCGTCGAACTGCCGTGCCGCCGCACCGCCTTGCCCGGCGGGCCCGGAGGGGAGGGGGAGGCGGTGGGTGTGCCGGATGACCAGGGATTCGAGAGGGTGGGCCATGAGGACATGATCCCTGACCACCCGAACTGCCCGCACCCGCGTTTTCGCACCACGGGGCGGGCCGGCCCCGGCCGCCGGCCGTCCCGTGGTGGAGCCTGATGGTGCGGGTGTGCTGTCGGTGACCACGGTCGGAGGGAACAACGCCGCAGCCGAGTGGCCGTACTGCCCGAACACCGCCACGGGCCCGCGGCCCCGCCGCGACCTGCCCCGCCGTCACCGGGGGCACGCAGCCTCCGGGAGCCCCGCCGGCGCGGTCCGTCGGTGGCGAATGGCGTGCGTACTGAACGAGCGTGCCGGCTGCTGCGTGTATGGGTCGAACGGCACGGGCGGGAACAAGAGGAAGGACGGCGCCGGGGTGGGTGACGACGCTCAGACGTGGCATGGACGGGCGGCATGCCGCAATGCGGATCAGGACGACTTGTTCGGTGATGGGGCGGCCCAGACCGCCGCGAAGGCGGTATGCGCCGACTGCGAGGTGAGGCTCGAGTGCCTTGCACAGGCCTTGGACAACCGGATCGAGCACGGGGTGTGGGGCGGCATGACCGAGCGGGAGCGGCGCGCGCTCTTGCGGCGCCGGCCCCTGGTGGCGTCTTGGCGGCGCCTGCTGGAGATCGCCCGCTCCGAGCACGGGCAGCGTGTGCAGGAGCGCCTGCACACGAGGGCTTGAGACCGCCTGGCTGCTGCGGGGCGTGCCCTACGCCTTCCGTGTGAGGGAGGAACCGCGGGATCCGGCCTGCGGAAAATGCGCAGCCCTTCGGATGGTGGTACACCGCGCCCCTGCCCTCGGGGGAGCGCGTCGCCATGGCGGTCACCGCCGCCGACCCCGTAGCCGCCCGCGGCATCACCTCCGCGCTCTCGACCGGCGTGGCGCCGCCGACGCGCTCAGCGCGGATGCCGACGCCGACGAGGACGCGATCCGCCGCTACGCCGGGGGTGGTCACCGGCGTCCTTACCGAGTTCGTGCACGCCCGCGCAGCCTGCTACCGGACCGAACGCCGATGGGGCACGGCGTTCTGGCTCCGTCGCCGCCGGCCGCGGTGAGGCTTGGCCGACGGCCGCACAGCGCGGCAGCACGCCGCCACGGCCGCCAGGTCCTCGGGCCGCCTCGCCCGGAGCCTACCGGGGTCCCAAGTACCCTGTGCCGGACTGCACTTGTACCGAGTACCGAGCAGCTGGCATCGCGGGGGAGCACGCATGTGGGGACGGGGCACGGTCCTCGGGGACCGGTACACGCTGACCGAGCGGATCGGCGGCGGGGGAATGGGCGAGGTGTGGCGCGCCGACGACGGGGTGCTCAGGCGGCAGGTCGCGGTGAAGGTCCTGCTGCCCGCGCTGCTCGACGCGCCCGGCTTCGCCGCCCGGTTCCGGCGCGAGGCCACCGTCCTCGCCTCGCTCAGCCACCCCGGCATCGTCGACGTCCACGACTACGGCGAGAGCCCGCTGTCGTCGGGTGAGCGGGTCGCCTACATCGTCATGGAGCTCATCGAGGGCCGGACCCTCGGCGAGGTACGCGCCCGGTCGGGGCCGCTCCCGCCCGAGAGGGCGCTCGACATCGCGGCGCAGGCCCTGGAGGCGCTGCACGCCGCGCACCTGAGCGGAGTGACACCGTGCGCGTCGAGCTCGGCGGAGCC
This sequence comes from Streptomyces sp. BR123, assembly GCF_013401435.1. Taxonomy (GTDB): domain Bacteria; phylum Actinomycetota; class Actinomycetes; order Streptomycetales; family Streptomycetaceae; genus Streptomyces. Next base: position 25,222 of record NZ_JACBGN010000067.1, on the reverse strand, counting down.
GGCGGAGGGCTGTGGTGGAACCTGGAGCGGGTCCCGTCCTCGACCGCGTACTACATCAAGGACATCGCCTTCCAGGGCGGCTGCCTGACCGCCAATGGCGCAGGCCGGCAGCTGACCGTCGTCCCCTGCGTCTCCGGCAACAAGGCCCAGCAGTGGCGGATCCCCTGAGACCGGGTCCTGTGCGGCCTGGGCACGGGTCTTCGGCCCGTCATGGGGACCGCACCCCGCGGGTGCCCGAAGAACGCCGTCGACCTGCCGCAACACGAGCGGCGCGTCACGCGCGTCGGAACGGCCCGGGTCAGGGTCGGTCCAGACCCCACGTCTGCAGCGAGTAGGGCCGCCCCTTCTCCTCACCCGTGATGAGCGGCACATCGAGCAGCCTGAAGCCCGCACGGGTGGCGACGGCGACGCTGGCCGCGTTCTCGGCCTCCAGTTCCAGGATCACCTGCTCGGCTCTCAGCTGCTCGAATGCGTACGCGGCCATCACCCGCACCGCCCGCACCGCCAGCCCCTGCCCGCGGTGCGCCGGGCCGACGGCGTATCCGATTTCCGTGCCTTCGGGGGCGTTCCGCAGCATCACCTCGCCGAGCGGCGCGCCGCCGTCGACGGTGATGGCGAGCAGGACGGCCGTGCCCTCCGTCCGGAGCCGCCGGCTCCGGACCAGCCGTGCCTCGGCGGCCGCTGCGTCGAAGGGTGAGGCGATGGGCGTCCAGTAGGCGATGTCGGCGTGGTCGAACAGCTCCGGCATCGCTGCCAGGTCCGCCTCCGTCCAGTCGCGCAGGACGAGACCCTCCCCCGCGAGCTCGAGCCGCTCGGGAAAAGACGACGTGGTGCTGTCCATGGGGGGACCTCCTTGGCGTGTACGGGACGACGCAGGATAACCGGGGACCGCGGAAGTCCCGCCGGCGATTTCCCCGCCCGGGCACGTCAGCCTGTTCCGCGCGTCGTGATCCGCGCGCACTCCCGGACGACTGCGGTCAAAGACCCCTTCGAGCGCAGCAGCTCCCGCTGGATGCGCGCCCCGTTGCCGCGCTCCACGAGCTCGGCGATCCCGGCCCGGACCAGGCCCGCGTCACCGGCGTCCGCCAGGGCCGGCCCGACATGCCGGCACAGCGCGTCCAGCGCGGCCACGGGCGCCGTCGGCAGCATCGACACCGGGTTCAGCACGGGCCCGTCGAGGCCCGAACGGGCGGCCTGCCAATTGGCCAGCCGCAACAGGCCGGTGCTGATCCGGGCCGGCGGTTCGCCTGCCCGCCAGGAGCGGGCCGCCGTCTCGACGAGCCCCCGCACCAGGGCGGCCAGGAGGACGGGCGTCGTCGCGTGGAGGCAGACGTCCGCCACCCTGACCTCCACCGTCGGATAGGAGGCGGACAGCCGCGCGTCGAAGTAGATCATTGCCCTGTCCCGCAGCACGCCCGACTCGACCATGGCCCCCACCTCGGCGTGATAGCCGTCGGCGGACCCGAAGACGTCGGTGGGGCCCGCAGAGGGGAGCCGGTTCCACACCCGGCTGCGATATGCGGCGTACGCAGTGTCCTTGCCCTGCCAGAACGGCGAGTTCGCGCTCATCGCGGTGAGCACGGCCAGCCAGGGGCGGATACGGTCCAGGACCGCGATGCCCTCCTCGTCCGACTCCACGGACACGTGGACGTGACAGCCGCAGGTGAGCTGTTCCTGAGCGGTCAGGCCGAACTGCCGTGCCACCCACTCGTAGCGGCGTCCCGGCGACATCGAGGGCCGGACCGGGAGCGGTGAGGTGGCCAGGGCGGCGACGACCGCCCCGGCCTCTGCCGCGTGCCGTGCCGCCTCCGAGCGACGGCGGACGATCTCGTCCTGGAGTTCACCCATCTCCGTCACCGGGGAGGTGGCGAACTCGACCTGCTCCTCCTGGAGTTCCGACTCCAACGCGTGGCCGTCGCCGCCCGGATCGGACGCGGGTCCTGCAGCGGCCCGGTCCGCCGCGGCGAGCACCATGCTCGACACGGCCAGCGGTTCCCCCGTGTCCTCAGCCGCCAGCAGCAGTTCCTCTTCCACGCCCACGCTGCGCATAGGTCCGTCCGTTCCGCCGGCCCGTCATCCGGGACCGCTCGCCGTCTTCTGTCCTCGTGCACGGTCGGCCCCGGTGCACCGTCGACCATGGAGGTTCGGGCTCCAGGACACCAGCCGGGGCGGCTCCCGTGGGCGAGGCGCGTCCGGCGAACGGCCGTATGGTGCCGGGCCGCCGGCGGCATCAGCGGCCGCTGCTGCCGGCAGGTCGGGCGGTGGACAATGATGCGCGGCAGGTCTGCGGGCCGGTCTGCGGGCCGGCCCTCACCTCAGGGCAGCTGCCGCAGATCGACGGCGTCCGGGAGCTTGCGGCGTACGGGAGGCAGGCGATGGTGCGGATGGCGGGTGACGCCCGGTTCCCGTCGCTCTGCACCGGCGGGGGAAGCTCCAGCGCTTCGACAGCTCGCCCGTCAACGGCCCCGATGGGGCCGCGAAGCCGGCCGGCAGATGCCACGAGGGCGGAGGCGGGTGAGAAACACCTGCAATCCGTTTGAGAGCGGACGCTTGCCGGTCATGGCTGAACCGTCCAGCAGACCGTCTAGGGGAGATGAGATGACCACGAAGCGCGCCTCCGGGGCCTCGGAGTCGGGAGAAGCCGGCCTGCCGGGCAAGCCGGGCCCGGTATCCCCGCCCGTGGCCGAGCCGACACAGCCCGCGGAGCCCCTCCCGCCCAAAACCGATCAGGGAGGACCGGAGACCGTGAGCCCCACCGGTCAGGCGACCGGCGCGGAGCAGGCACGAGTGGCGCAGAGCGGCGCGTACCTGACCAACGCCCAGGGGACACGGCTGTATGACAGCGACCACTCCCTGAAAGCGGGGCCGCGCGGACCGGTCCTGCTCCAGGACCACCACCTGCGAGAGAAGATCACGCACTTCGACCACGAGCGGATCCCGGAGCGCGTGGTCCATGCCCGCGGGGCGGCCGCCCACGGAGTCTTCCAGGGCTACGGCGCAGCCGGAGAAGTGACGCGGGCCGCTTTCCTCGCGAAGGATGTGGAGACGCCCGTCTTCGTCCGGTTCTCCACCGTTCTCGGCTCCCGCGGTTCGGCGGACACCGTACGCGACACGAGGGGTTTCGCGACGAAGTTCTACACCGACGAGGGCACTTTCGACCTGGTCGGGAACAACATCCCCGTGTTCTTCATCCAGGACGCGATCAAGTTCCCCGACATCATCCACGCGGGCAAGCCGCATCCCGACCGGGAGATCCCCCAGGCCCAGAGCGCACACGACACGTTCTGGGATTTCGTGTCGCTCCACACCGAAGCCACGCACCACACGCTGTGGAACATGTCCGACCGCGGGATCCCCCGCTCCTACCGGATGATGGAGGGCTTCGGCGTCCACACGTTCCGCCTGGTCAGCGCCCTTGGCGAGACCGCTTTGGCGAAGTTCCACTGGAAGCCGAAGCTGGGGGTGCACTCCCTGGTGTGGGAGGAGGCCCAGCTCATCAACGGGATGGATCCCGACTTCCACCGGCGGGACCTCTTCGACGCCATCGAGTCCGGCGCCTTTCCTCAATGGGAGCTGGGCATCCAGGTCTTCCCCGACACGCCGGACCAGACCTTCGAAGGCATCGACCTCCTCGACCCCACGAAGATCGTCCCTGAGGAACTCGCGCCGGTGCAGCCCATCGGGCTGATGACGCTCAACGCCAACACGAAGAACTTCTTCGCCGAGACCGAACAGGTGGCCTTCCACCCCGGCCACCTCGTCCCCGGTATCGACCTCACCGACGACCCGCTCCTCGCCGGCCGCCTCTTCTCCTACCTGGACACCCAGATCAGCCGGCTGGGCGGCCCGAACTTCGCCCAGATCCCGGTCAACCGGCCCCACGCCCCGGTGAACGACATGCTCCGCGACGGCATGCACCAAAGCGCCGTTCACACCGGTGTGGCCCCTTACCGGCCCAACAGCCTGGACGGCGGCTGCCCCTTCCTCGCGGGCACCGACACCGGCGCCCTCGTCGAGGCACCCGTGAAGGTTCCCGAGGCGAGCAAGGTCCGTGAGGCGCCCGCCTCCTTCTCGGACCACTTCAGCCAGCCCCGGCTCTTCTGGCTCAGCATGAGCCCGCCGGAGCGCGAGCACATCATCGCCGCCTACACCTTCGAACTGAACAAGTGCCACGAAAAGACCATCAAGGAACGCATGCTGGGAGTCCTGGCGAACGTCGACACCCACCTGTGCGAGCAGGTGGCCGAAGGCCTCGGCCTGCCCGCACCGGCTCCCACCGTCCCCCTCGCCGAGGTCGAACCCAGCCCCGCCCTCTCGCAGGTGGGCCGGACATGGCCGGTCGACGGGCGCACGGTCGGCATCATCGCCGACGCCGCAGCCGACCTCGAAGGCGTCCGGAGCGCACGGCAGACGGTTCTTGACGCGGGCATGGTACCGCTCGTCATCGCCCCGACCGGCGGGAACCTCGACTCCGCCGGGGACCCCATCGCCGTTCAGCGCACGTTCGCCACCGCCCGCTCCGTGGAGTTCGACGCCCTCCTCCTCGCCGGCGCACCCGAGCCGGGCTCCGATGCCCACGGCGCCCGCGACGCGAAGGCGGGTGCGCCCGGGCGGCACGGCCCCGATCCCCGGGTCGTGCTCCTGCTGACCGAGGCCTACCGCCACGGGAAGGCCCTCGGCGGCTGGAACGGCGCCCATCGGCTCCTCGAAGCCATCGGCATCGGCGAGGGGGAACCCGGCATCGCGCTGGGCGGGGAAGGCGCGGCGGCCGCCGAGGCCGTCACCGCAGCCCTGGCCGAGCACCGGGCCTGGGACAGGTTCCCGTCCGCCACCTGATCTCGGCGCGAATGCCGGGCGCGCCTCACGGCCGGCGCCAGCGGTCATGGTCCTCGGCGAGCCGGTCGATGACGTCGGCGGCTGCAGGCACCTCACCGCCGGCCGTCACCGACTGGGACTGCTGACTGCTGCGCGGCCACCTGGGCCGGGCCGTCCTCGGTGGTCGGGCCGGTCTGCGCGGTCTCCACGCGTGCGCCGTCCGACCGTGCCTCCGGCAGCCGCGCCCTCACCACCGGTCCGGCGGTCGGATGTGCCCTGCGTGCCCGTGAACCGCGGCGGTCCGCCGCGGTCCGCGCGGTCAGGCGTGGCCCGCTCGGAGGAGGTCGAGGACAGCGCCCTCGACGACGCCCTGAGTGGCCGGCCGGCCGAAGACGGCGTCCTTTCCCAGGGCGCCGAGGGCGGGGGCGATGGTCTGCCCGTCCTCGTAGAGCTCGACGACGCGGGGGTCGATGTAGGACGCCCTGCACACGGCGGGTGTGTTCCCCAGGTAGTCGCCGACCTCGCGCACGGCCCGTGCCACGGCCCTGCCGCGCCGCGCGCGGGACGCCTCGGCCGTGCCATCGGACACGGCCAGGGCCACTGCGGCGAGCACGGTGGCGTACCAGGTCCTGAAGTCCTTCGCCGTCACATCGCACCCCGACTGCTCCTGCAGGTAGGCGTTCAGGTCCTCGGCATGAACCTCGTGCCACGCCCCGTGCTCCCAGTAGGCGAAAAGCCTCGGCCCAGGGTCCTTGCGCCGGAGCAGCGCCCGTACCACCGCGTGCGCCTGCTCGTCCACCAGCGCTCGGCTGACCGTCCTGCCGGACTTGGCCGGGAAATCCAGCGTGACCTCGCCCCTCCGGCAGGCGGCGTGCTCCCGCAACAGCGTGGTGAGCCCGAAACTCCCGTTGTCCCGGGCGTAGCGCTCGCCGCCGATCCGCAGGAAGCCCGTGTCGAGCAGTCTGGCCATGCACGCCAGGACGCGGTCCCTGGTCAGGCCCCGCCCGGCCAGGTCCCGCGCGACGTGCTCGCGCAACCGCGGCAGGGAGCGGGCCACATCCTGGACGTGCTCGTGCTTGGCGGCGTCCTGCTGCTCGCGGAACGCCGGATGGTAGAGGTACTGACGCCGCCCGGCGGCGTCAGTACCCTGGGCCTGTATGTGCCCGTTCGGCCACGGGCAGACCCAGACGTCGCGCCACGCCGGGGGTATCGCGAGCGCACGGACCCGTTCTCGATCCGGTGCCGGCAGCGGCCGGTCGTCCGCGTCCAGGTAGCGGAAGCCCCGGCCGTGGCGGACCCGGCGCCACCCCGCTGCATGCGGATCACTGGTCCGCAGTCGCACGGCGGTCTCATTCCGTGTCGGGGTGGGCCTGGGTGCGCAAGGTCCACGCCTGACCCGAACAGTCGTAGGGCAGGGGCGGGAACCGGTGACCGCGCACATCGGTGCTCTTGCTCCACAGGTGTTCCTTGCCGCAGTCACATGCGTAGATGCCACTGCGTGGGACGATTTCACCGGGTTTCCACTGTTCTGTTCCATTCATGTCGGGTGTCTACCCGCACTCCTGCCGGTCCACCCAAGGGAGCCGGGGTCGTCAGCGCAAAGGGTCGCCGCGATCGCCCCGTGGAAGCCGGGAGCGGAGCGATCAGCTGGAGTCCAGGGCCCGGCGGCGGCCGCCTGGCGCGCATGGATCGGGATCCGGCCGGGAGTCGCCGCGGTGCGTGACCCAGGGGCGCGGTCACGGTGCCACCCTCCCGGAACGGCGGTCGCAAAGATCTGCGGCGATCCGCACAGCGGCCCGGGGTACGGCCGAGAGGCGCGCGGGCAGGCGCGTGAACCGGTTGAGGCTGCGTCGGCCGTCCGGCGGGTGAACCGGCCCCCCGGTGCCGGGTGCCGGGTGACGGCACGGGCGGGGAGGCCGACGCCTCGACCACTGTCCCACGAGGGTGGTTAGTCAGGTGTCGGTGCGTCACTTCACCGTGCTCTTCGTCGTTCCTTTCCTGTCGCCTCGGCCGGACTGCGGGGCGGCTGATACCAGAGGGTCTAGCGACCGCTTGACAGGTTGTGGACGAGGACGCCCAACGCGAAGGCGAGGAGGAGGAGATGCAGCCAGAGGGGCCCCGGGGGGCCGGCGGCGTCGGCAAGTACGGACGCGGGGATCGCTGTCATGCTGCGCGCCTGCCCCCGTTCGGCGAGTTGACTCCCCCCTTCCTTCCGGTGCGCCGCGCTCGGACGCCCCTTCCAGGCCGACGCCGCGTCCGTCGCCGGGTCCACCGCCGTGACAGCCCGGGTACTGCAGTTGGGCCCTTCACCGGGGCCGCGGCCCCTCCACCGAGGCCAGTGGGCCGATGGGTTGCCGCCGCCTGCCCACCTTCTCCCACCTCCGCAGGGGACGTCCGATCGGACGTCGCGGCGGCTGCCGCCGGTGGGTTGGGCTTCCCGGCGGGCGGTCGTGGCCTCCCAAGGTTCCAGGGCTGCCCGCGGTTCCGTGCTGTGGAATCGAGCGATCATTATGACGCCATTCGGGTGCCTCCGCTCGGTTTCCTGCCCGAGAAGCCAGGGGGTGCCCAGGCCATCGTGCTGTGCTCCGTGTACGGCTGTATCAGCAGTGGGCGGCGGACCGTCGGCTCGGATCGGCGCTCGACCGGACAGCGAAGGAGCCTGATGGCGAAGTCAAGCCGTCTGCGCGACCGGCAGGGTCGGGGCGAACCCCCGTCTGCTGCACGGGCGTTCCCTCCGGACGCCGCCTCGCCGGCAGGCCAGGCCGATGACGGCCCGGACATGTTCGCGGCCCTCGCCACGCTTCTCGGGGCGGAGGTCCCGGCTGGATTCCTCGCGGATGATGCCGGTCCGGGTGCACACGCACCACGCTCGTCCCGGTCGGCGGCTGTGGCGCCCGGGGTGGTGCAGACTACCGGCGCGGCGTCCGGAGCCGTGCCGGACGGGTACGGGCCCCGCCGCCGAGGCCGGACGGGCGGCGTCCGCGCAGGCCGACGGGTCCCCGGCGGCAACGACGGACTCGGCATCGATGCCGACCCGGGCGTGTGGCCTTCCCACTTGCCGTCTCCGGTCCCAACGACAGGCCGCCGCAACGCAGAACACCTTGCTGTCTCCCTCATCAGGGACCGCACGAAGCGCACACATCCCTCTCGGCAGCCGGGGCGTTCAAGAGAGCCGGGCGGCCACTCCTTCAAAGCCACCGAAGACAAGAACCCATCAGCCACAGCCGGCCCCTCCCGGGCCGATCGTCGACTTACGGAGGATCCATGTCCCGCTTCCAGGAGCGTTACCGAACCGCACGCATGGCCTGGCTGCTGTTGTGCGCGTCGGTCCTGTGCCAGCTGGTGCCGCTGAGCTCGTTCACGGCTCATGCCGCTGAGCACGCGTCCAAACCAAAGGTCAATTGGGATGCCATCGCCCAGTGCGAGTCCGGTGGCAACTGGCGTGCCAACACCGGCAACGGTCACTACGGCGGTCTGCAGTTCACCCAGTCGAGTTGGAAGGCTGCAGGCGGTACCCGGTACGCCCCTCGAGCCGACCTCGCCACCAAGTCGGAGCAGATCGCCACTGCCCGGAAACTGGCCGCCATGCAGGGCATGGGCGCTTGGAGCTGTGCCCGTCGCTGATCCCGTACCGCACGGCGTGGTTGCCGTGCGTACCGCTCCCGCGGCTCAATGAACTGCCGTTCCCACGGGGGAGCCCCGGGCCTCCGCTGCGACCAGTACCCCGTGCTCACCTGCGGCAAGGCCGCTGGTGTTGCGGGCAGGCATCGCGACCACCCCGGCCCTGCTCCCGGTGCACTGACCGTCGGACCGCTCCTGCGAGGTGGGGGCCGACGAGGCGGCAGGGGCATCGGGTCGGTGAAGCGGCATCGCCGTGGCCGGCGGGACGGAGGGCGCCGCCAAGCCGATGTCGGCGGTGAAGCCGACCTCGACGGCCACGTGTGACCCCTCCCCTTTCGGTCTGTCGCGCAGCTGTCGGCTCCGAGGCCGAGGTTCACATCGCTCAAGGGGGCCACCAGGCGCGGTGGGTCCGCTCGCCGTGCCGGTGGCCGGGCGGCTCATCGCGAGCAGATCCTGGCGATGAGCCGTCGGCGCGGGCACTCTGCGCCTGCGAAGGGTCTCGTCTCGACGCGCGAAACGTCCGGATTCCCTTTACTTTGTGGGCGTAGGCGCGTTCTTCGAGAAGGAGACTCTTTCATGGCTGAGAAGGCCAAGGGCAAGATGGAGCAGGCCAAGGGCAAGGCGAAGCAAGCCGCCGGCAAGATGACCGGCAACGAGCGGATGGAAGCCGAAGGCAAGACGGACGAGGCCAAAGGCAAGCTGCGAGGAACCGCGGGCAAGGCCGAGGAACGGGCCCGCGGAGCCGAGGACTCTCTGCGCGGCCGCCGCCAGAAGTCCTGACCCGGTTGTCCGCGCGCGGCCCTCGACGTGCACAGCGTCGGGGGCCGCCGCTTCTGTGCAGGCGGTGTCGCGTGGGTCCCGCCGTACCACGCGAGAGGAGCATCATGACCGGACACCCGGACGAGGCCGCCGTCGAGGCGGCGCACGAGCCGCACGATCCCGCACCGGGCGAGTGGGCGGTTCGCGACCGGGTACGGGCACAGGCCACGGGAATGCGCCACCACCAGGCCGAGGCCGCGCTGGAGGCGGCACGCGAGGAGGGTGCCGATCCGACGGTCGTGGCCGAGCGGGAGCGCATCGAGGAGCACCTCACCACGCACGGTGGTCCGTACGCCCCGGAGACCGACCCATACGTCCAGGGCCAGATGGAGGCCCGCTCCCGGCACGGCGCGGACGACCAGGCACCGGTTCGGACGGATCGTCCATGAGGTGGGGGAGGAAATCGAGGGCACGGCGGAAGGCACGGCACTGGCGGGGCTTGGGCCGACACCTGCCTCGTCGGCGTGTCCGCGCGGGAGCGGCCGGACGGGCGGGAGCCGCGCACGCCTGCCTTCCGCGCCGACCGGAACCGGCGCCGTGCCCGTCCCGGGGCTTGGCCGCGCAGGGGCGGCGTGCGTAAGGTCGAGGCGCACCCTCCGGAGGGAACGACGACAATGCCAGCCGAGAACGAGCAGGGAGCCGGTATGACGGCCGGGCATCCGCACGAGGCGCCGCTCACGGTGCAGGTCCACCATACGCAGGCCCGCGAAGCGGTCTGTCGCGTCGCGGGGGACCTCGACATCGAAACCCTCATGCCCGCGCAGGAATCGCTGTCCCAACTGGTCGCGCAGGGCCCGCGGGTTCTGGTGGTGGACCTCGAACACGTCGAGTTCTGTGACTCCTCCGGGTTGAACCTGCTGCTGAAGACGCGTGCGGCGGCACTGGCGGCGGGCGTCGATCTCCGGCTGGCCGCGGTCGCCCCGACGGTGATGCGCGTCCTCGAACTGACCGGCGCGCAGAGCGTCTTCTCGATCCACGAGTCCGTCGACTCAGCTCTCGCGACATGAGCGGTACCCTCCTGAGCGGGGGCGTGATCCGAGCACGACGGGGCAACCGACCGGACAGACCGCAGGCTCGACGGCGAAGCCGACACCGAAGGGGCACCCGCACATGACGACCATCCCGGGCGCCCTGGACGACGGTCGTCCCGGGCACGGCGCCCTGCCGACGGGCGGCCGGCGTCGACGCATGCCGCTGGCCGATCTGCCCAAACCGGTGGCCGGAGCCCGGGCGTTCACCGCGCGGGCCCTTCAGGACTGGAACCCCGCCGGCTCGTTCGGCATCGACCAGCACGCCGTGGACGACATCATCCTGGTGGTGGCGGAACTCGTCGCCAACGCCATGCTGCACGCCGGTGGCCCGCTGGAGATCGTCCTCGACGCCTCCGACGGGCGCCTTCGCGTCGAGGTCAGCGACGGCGACACCACCCTGCCCGCCCCGCGCCGGCCCCATCAGCCATCCGTCCCCGGCGGGCACGGCCTCTTCATCGTCCAGCGGACGTCGGACCGTTGGGGGACGGAGCGGCACAGCACGGGCAAGACCGTCTGGGCGGAGTTCGACGCGGCCGGGCCGGCGCCCGGCCGGTAGCCGTACGGGCACCCGTCGGCCGCACCGAGAGACCCGGACGCGCAGCCGTACTCAGCGTGCTTGCCCGGACGGCCGGCGCCTCCGAGTCAACCCGCGAGGAGAGCGTCGAGAAGTGCGTCGACGTCCAGGTCCTCGCTACCCGGCGGAACGAGGGCATGAGTCCGGCTCAAGAAGCGGTCGAGGGCGCATGCGTTCGCAAGGAAAACGGCCACGGCAGGTCCGTGCGCGTTGCGGCCGTGCAGTTCCATCCGCACCACCCGTTCCGTGCCGTTGGTGGCCGGGCCGAAAACACGTCTCCCTCCCCGGTCGGCCGGTGGAGTCCCTCGGCCAGCGTCTGGCGGTCGAAATGCCAGCACGCCAGGCGTACCGCGCGATGGAAGAACTCCACCCGCACCGCCAAGGGGTCGGCGGCGGTATAGGACAGCCGTGCACGGAGGGGGACGGCGTTCTGGCCCGCACCGGTGAGAGATACGTCCATGTCAGCGTCTACACGGGACATCGAAAAAGCCTCCAGGCAGGTGAGGTCGGTGGGAGTCAGCCGCACGCCTGCCCCGTCCGCGCCCCGCCACACGGGCGTCCCGGTCACGGCCCGATATCGCTGCCGGACCGTACCGGGGCCGACCGGAGCCGAGACCCGCACATGATCGGCGCCGACGGCATGCGCGGAAGGCCGCCGGGCTACTGGTCGAGGGCGGAGTGCAGGTCGGGGGTGATGGTGAAGCGGTCGGTGGTGCCGGTGCCGTCCAGAAGAACGAGGAGCGGGTAGGGCGGAGGTCCGGCCAGGGTCAGGTCGTGCGTGGTGTTGGCGTCGAGCAGGGTGTGGAGGAGGAAGACGTCGGCGAAGGTGATGCCGGTGCAGTCGGCAATCGTCCTGCCACCGCCGCGAGCGGCTTCCTCGAAGGCGCGGGTGAGTTCCTTGGCGCTGTCGGCGTCGAAGTCTCCCACCAGGTTGATCACCGACACGCCGGGCCGTTCCGTCCGGCAGGTGGCCGTGCCCGGCACGCCCGGCCGGCCACTGCCGCCACGGGGTGAGGATTCCCCTTGGTCACTCATCGCGGTCCCTTCGGCTGGACGGCAAGCGCGCGGGGCGAGACACGGACGCGGGCCGATGGCTCGGTGGCCGCTTGCCTCAAGCCTGACACCGCCCCCGACCCACGGCCACGCCGCGCACCGCATCCTCCCGGGCACACCACGTGGTGGTCGCCGCGGACCGGGAGGCCCTGTGTGCGCCGAGGCCCCACGGGCGAGGGGTAGCGCTGTGGCGGGCGGGCAGGCGCATGGTCCGAGCGTGGTAGGGGGCGAGGGGAGATGACCGACCCGGCGCGGCACTGCGAGTGCCGTGGCATCGGTGCGGCGGCCCGGGCCCGTGAAGAGGTCCGCAGGCTGGTCGACGACGCCGCGAACGTGGGCCACGTGCTGCCGGAATCCGTCGAGCACGATGCCCTCCTGGTCGCCAGCGAGCTCGTGGCCAACGCCGTACGGCATACCGGCGGTCTCTGTCTGCTCGATGTGACCTGGGCCGACGACGGCATCGACATCGACGTCACCGACTCCAGCCCCCACCCACCCCGTCTGCGGCCGCCTGTTCCGGCGGGCGCGGTCGGCGGGTACGGCTGGCCGCTGGTGAACCGGCTCGCCTCCCATGTGGAGGTTCGCCCGACGTCGGCGGGCGGCAAGACGATCCACGCCCACCTACCGGGGGCTCTGTGAGCTCCGCGCGTCTCGGCCGCCGGGCGTAGGCCCGGTCTTCCCGGCCCGGCCGTGGGACGATCCGGGTCAGAGGGGCAGGGCGGGCTCCGGCCGGTCGGGCCGCCCCCACCCTCCAGGGCCGCTCGCGCACGGTGTGTCCGGCCCCGGCGCGGACAGGCTGATGCAGCCACCTTCACCGCCCTGCAGCACCTCCTCGAAAACTCCCCGGTTCCACCTCGGGGCCAGGCAGACGGATGAGCTGGAATACCGCGGCCGCGGCCTCATTGCGCGGGCGCGCGGCAGCCGGCCGGCGCCCGGGCGGGTGACACCCGGCCGACCGGCAGCGTGTGCCGCGCCGGGCGGGCGGGCCTCGGCGCGAGAATTCAGGGCCCCCTCTTCCCCGTCGTCCCCTCCTGGAGTCCCTTCGGTGCTCGAACGCAAGCAGGTCAAGGGCCACACCCACATCACGTTCGTCCTCCCCGAGAACGCCCCGGCCGGGCCGGTCAGCGTGGTCGGCGACTTCAACCACTGGAACCCGTCCGCCCATCCGATGCAGGCCCGCGGCGACGGAATGCGCGCCGTCACCGTCTCCCTCCCCTCCCACAGCTCCCATTCCTTCCGCTATCTGGCCGCCGGGGACTACTGGTTCGACGACGAAGGCGCCGACGCACACGACGGCACCAACAGCCGCCTCCACACCTGACACCCGCAGCCCGGCACAGCCACCCGAAGGCGACGCCACGCGTCCCCCAAGGGCGCCCGGTCCAGGCCGGCAGAAACGAAGCGAATCATCGGTGGCCCCGGGCGTTCCGGCCACCGTTGCCGAGCCCGAAAGGAGACCCGGTGGACGCGATCGTGCCGCTGCGGGAAGACCACAGAACCCGCGGCGTCGAAATGACGCCGGCCACCGGTCGGCCGAGCGTGCGCCGAAAGGCACACCGGATCGGATGGGTGTTGGCAGCGGCCGTGAGCGTGGGGAGCGTCGGCGGGTGCGGAGGGCCGTCGGGCCGCGAGGACGCGGCTGTCTCGACAGCCCGCGCCTTCGAGACGGCGTTGGGCGCGGCCCGGTTCGAGCAGGCCTGCGCGCTCCTCGCGCCGGAAACCCGCAAGGCAGTCGCGGAAGCCTCACCGTGCGGCCCGGCCCTCGCCGGCAAGCGGCTGCCGGCAACGGCCGGGGCGGCGGTGACGCAGACGTTCGGGCGGCAGGCGATGGTACGGCTGACCGGCGACACACTGTTCCTGTCGCAGTTCGACGCAGGCTGGAAGGTCGTGGCGGCCGGCTGCACCCCCCGCGCGGAGCAACCTTACGACTGCCTCGTCAAGGGGGCCTGACCGGCGCGGACCGTTCACCGGCTGCCTCGCGCTCCTCCTGTGCAGCCGGGCCAATGGCGCCACCAGCTCACTCAAGGAGATCGGCAATGAATCGGGCGGCCTTGTTCGATGTCGATGGCACTCTCGTCGACTCCAACCATCTGCACGTCACCTGCTGGTGGCAGGCACTGCGACAAGCCGGCCACGACGTGGCGATGCACGACATCCACCGCGCCATCGGGCTGCCGGGCAGCGACCTCATCGCCCATCTCCTCGGCGAAGACCGCGACACCGGCCATGACGACGCTCTCAGCGCCGCCCACGACACCCTCTACGCCGGCTACTTCGAGCGACTGCCCCGCCTGCGCGGAGCCGACCGGCTCCTGCGCGCGCTCCACGCGCAGGGCTGGCGCGTGGTCCTGGTCACCTCGGCCGGCGGAGTCGAGCTGGATGCGCTGACCAAGGCCATCGACGCGGACGACGCGATCACCGCCACTGCCAGCGCCGACGACGTGGAGGCGGGCAAGCCCGCCCCGGACCCGATCCACCATGCCCTTGGACTCGCCGGCGCCGTCGCAGAACGGTCGGTTTTCGTCGGTGACAGCGTGTGGGACATGAAAGCCGGCAGGCGGGCCGGGGTCACCTGCGCGGGCCTCCTCAGCGGCGGGATCCCCAAGCTCGACCTGGAATCCGCAGGCGCCGGCCGCGTGTACCGCGACCCTGCCCACCTCCTCGACGACCTCGAACACAGCCCCTTCGCCGCACCGCGTACATGACATGCCGATCGGGCGGGTGCCCGCCGGGTCGGACCGCCGGTCGACACCACGGTCAGACGTGCCAGCACTCCGTCGGCATTCCGCCCGCAGTCGGGCGTTCGGCCAGCGGTCGCTTCCGCCGCCGGACGCGACCGCCGGCGGGACCGTCGGCCGGTGGTGTTCCCGACTCCTCGGACGTAGCGGTGACGGCGAGTCAGTCGCTGGAGAGGGCTTGGAGGAGGTCGCCGACCTCCGGGTCGGGAAGGGCGCGGGCGACATCGGCCTGGGCCACGATTCCGACGAGGGTGTGGCCGTCGATGACGGGCAGGCGGCGGACCTTGTGTTCGGTCATCGTGCGGAGGATCTCCGAGGCGTCGTCGTCCGCGCCGATGGTGACGGCCTCGCCCTGGGCGAGCTCCCCCGCCTTCACCTCGGCGGGGTCCTTGCCTTGGCCAAGGACCTTCACGACGATGTCGCGGTCGGTCAGCATCCCCTTGAGTTTGTTGTCGGTGCCGCAGATCGGCAGCGCTCCCACCCCGAGATCGGTCATCTTCTTCGCCGCGTCGAGGACGCTGTCCTCGGCTCCGATACAGGTGGCGCCGGGCGTCATGATCTCGCGTGCTGTGGTCATGGCAGTCTCCAGGCTTCGCAGGCCGCGGGGCCGGGCGGCCCCACCGGCCGATTGGGCTCGGACTGCCAGCGCCTTCCCGGTACGCCGACATGCAACCGCGCGGTCGCGTGAACTCCTCGACCGGCGGCGACCGGGCTCGACCACGCCCGCCACCTCAGGAACCCGCGCGACCCCCAGGAACCGTCCGTCTCGACGGGCTTGCCGAGCAGGCGAACGCCCGGATCACCGAGCTGCTGTGGAAGCCGGCGACAGGCGGGTCCAGAGGTAGCCGAGGGCGATGGCGACGGCGATGGAGCCGAGGGCGATGCCCCAGGCGAGGGGGCCCAGGGGTGTGCAGCCGAAGAACCGGCTCACGCCGGGGGTCTGGATGATCGCGGCCAGAATGGCGGCCGAGCCGAGACCGGCGACGAGGACGTTGCGGTCCGTGCCGCCGGTGGTGAGGGTCTGGACGAGCTGGGTGCCGACGACGGCGGCCAGAGCGACGGTGCCGGCCCGTCCGGCGCGCCCGGTCAGGCGGGCCGCTGTCCAGGCGAGCCCGGCTCCGGTGGCGGTCACCGCGCCGCGGTGCAGCATGTCGTGGGTGAGGGGGGTGCTCAGGGAGCGGTGCGGGCCCTCGTCGAGGAGGCGTGCGCCGGTGGTGCCGGTGGGTTCCCGCATGGCGATCGCCAGGGAGGGGGCGAGGTCGGTCAGCAGGTTCACCAGCATGATCTGGCGGGCGTTGAGCGGGGTGGTGCCGGTGACGACGGAGGCCAGGACGCTGAAGGTGACCTCGCCGAGGTTGCCGCCGATGAGGATGGCGAGGGCGGCGCGGACCGAGGCCCACATGGCGCGGCCTTCGGTGAGGGCGGCGACGATGGTCTCGAGCCGGTCGTCGGTGACGACGAGGTCGGCTGCGGCGGTCGCGGCAGGGGTGCCGCGGCGGCCCAGCGCGATGCCGACGTCTGCGAGCCGGATGGCGGGCGCGTCGTTGGCGCCGTCGCCGGTCATGGCCACGACACGGCCCATGCGCTGGTACGCCTGGACGATGCGGACCTTGTGGGCGGGGCTGCAGCGGGCGATGACGTCCACGGTGGGCAGCACTTCGGCCAGGGCGTCGTCGTCCAGCTCGTCGAGTTCGGGGCCGGTGCGGACGGTGAGTTCGGTCGCCTCGTCGGTGGTCGGCGCTGCCGCGCCCTGAGTCGGGCCGCCGGCCATGTCGCCGATGGCGGAGGCGATGGCGTCGGCGGTGGCGGGGTGGTCGCCGGTGAGCATGACGGTCTGCACACCGGCTGCCCGCAGGCGGGCGGTGGCGGGCGCGGCGCTGGACCGCAGCGGGTCGGAGAGGGTGACGAAGCCGAGCAGGATCAGCTCGCGTACGGCCTCGTCGGTCAGCTCCTCGTCATCGGGCATACGGCGTTCGGCCACGGCCAGCACCCGGCGCCCGGCGGCGGCAAGCTCCTCCGCCGCCGCGGTCAGCTCCGCACGGGCGGCGTCGTCCAGCACGGTGGCTCCGCCGCGTGGGGCGCGGCGGCGGGTACAGCGGGCGATGACGTTCTCGGGCGCGCCCTTGACGCTGAGCAGGGCACCGCCGGAGGTCTGTCCGGTGGTGGCGTGGTAGGCCCTGGCGGGCTCGAAGGGCAGGGTGTCGGTGCGCCGCCAGCGGGTGGCGCCGGTGCGCGCGCTGACCCGGGCGCGCTGGGCGCCCTCCAGGACGGCCCGGTCGGTCTGGTGGGCCACGGGTTCGGCCTGCCGAGCCGCCGGGGTGGCCCGCAACGCGGCGGCCAAGACCTCCTTGTGCCGGCTGCCGAGACGCTCCGGAGTTGCGGTGGTCGCGCCGTCGTGGACCCCGGACAGGCGCAGGGTTCCCTCGGTGAGCGTGCCCGTCTTGTCGAAGCAGAGCACGTCCGCGCGGCCGAGGGCCTCGACCGTCCGGGGGTTGCGGACCAGCGCGCCCACCTCGGCAAGACGGCGGGCCGCGGCGAGCTGTGCGGCGTTGACCAGGAAGGGCAGGCCCTCGGGTACGGAGGCGACGGCGAGGTTGACGGCGGAGGCGAGGTTGTCGGAGAGCGGCCGACCGTGGAGCAGGCCCGAGAGGACCACGGCGACAGCGGAGCCGAGGGCGATGGGGATGCTGGAGCGGGTGAGGGAGGACAGCCGGGACTCCACTCCGGTCTCCGGCGCGGACTGGCGGGCCGTGGCCAGGCTCCGACCCGCCTCGGTGGCCTGTCCGGTGGCGACGACGACGGCCACGCCGTGCCCGGCCGACACGCTGGTGCCCTCGTAGAGCATCGAGGTGCGGCCCTGGAGGTGCGCGGCGACGACGGGGGCCGGGTCCTTGGCCACCGCGAGGGACTCTCCGGTGAGTGAGGACTCGTCCACCTCCAGGCCCTCGCCCTCCAGCAGCCGGCAGTCGGCGGGGACGACGTCCTCGGGCCCGAGGACGACGATGTCCCCGGGCACCAGTTCGCCGGCGGCCACCAGCCGCTCACGGCCGGCCCTGCGCACGCGGGCGCCGATCGCGGAGCGGGCGAACAGCTCCGCCAGGGCCCGGTCAGTGCGTACCCGCTGGAAGCCGCCGACCAGCGCGGAGAGGCTGGTGATCGCTGCGACCAGCGCGGCGTCGGTACGGGATCCCACGGCCGCGGCCAGCGCGCCGCCGACCGCGAGCACGGGAGTGAGCGGGTTGGAGAGTTCCTCGACGAACGCGTACGGGAGGGTCAGCGGCCCGGGGGCCCCGGCGTACGCCTCGCGCACGCGGGCGGCGGCCTCCGCCGCCGAGAGTCCCTCCACACGGCTGTCGAGCCGCTGGAGGACCCGGTCGGCGGGCATCAGATGCCAGGGGATCGTGGACACCGGTGGGGCCAAGGGTCGGTCCAGCAGCTGGCGGGCCCGCCAGACGCCGAGGCAGAACGCGACGAGGCCGGTCGTGTTGCCGATGGCCAGCACGCGCGCCGTCGCCCGCCGCGTGGGCGACTGCAGGGCCGCGACGGCGCCGACACCGCTGCCGCCCGCGGAGAGAAGGTGGCTGTCGCGGTCCACCACGGCGGCGGAGGCGACGGCGTCGACCACGACGGCGGCCGCTTCGAGGTCCGGGCCGACCAGGAGGTGTGCGCCCCACGGGGTGTGCTCCTCGTCGCCGTGGACTCCGATCGCGCAGTCGGCCTCGGCCAGGGCGCGGCGGTTGCCGGAGACGAGCAGGACGACGGCGCCGTCACCCTGGAGGCCGCGTACCGACGCGGCCAATCGGCTGCCGGCCGGGACGACGGCATCGGCGTACGGGATGCGGGCGTCCTCGCGTGCGGTGGCGACGACGATGCGGGCCCCTGCCCGCCGGGCCGCCGCCGCGACGGCCTCGGCGCCCGGAGCAGACCGGGTGGCCAGGCCCGCGACGGCCTGGAGGCGCCGCCCGCGGGCCAGACCGAGGACCTTGTCGGCTCCCCGGCGCCGTATCCTCTCCACCGCGTCGAGCAGCGCCTCCGCGGTGTCCGGCGGTGCTTCGCCCCCGGCTCCGGGCTGCGCCGGGGCACCGTTGCCCGATTGTGCCGTGTCCCCTCCCGGCGTGGCGGAACCGGTGGCACGGCCGGGCCCCTCGTCGAGGTCCAATTCCTCCGGAGGGCCGAGGATCCAGTCGCCGTCGCCGTGGACGGCCAGCGGAGCATCGGGGTCGTAGAGGGCGAAGAGGCGTTCGGACACGGCCTGGGCATCTGAGCCGGCGGCCACTTCGAGGTCGATCGGCTCGTAGCGGTCGCCGCGCAGGGCTTCCTCGTCCAGGACGATCGTGTCCACCTGGCCGAGACGTCGCAGGACAGTGCGGTCCATCGTGACGACCCCACGCTGTGCCAGGTGCCGGCCGAGGCTCGCGGCGAAGCCCTCGCGGCCGGCCTGGGGGGCCTTGGGGACCGAGGCCACGGCGACGGCGACCGCCCGCCGGAGGCCGGCGAGGGGCAGCACGGCTGCTGCGGCGGCGACGCCGGCGGCCATCGACCACTCGGCGAAGTGGTCCGCCGCGTCCTGGGGCAGCGGACCTTCCCTGTCCGTCGTCACTGCGTCCGCGGATGCCTCCTCCGGGGAGCGGACGAGTCCGGCTTCGGCCTCGCGCCAGGCTCCCCGTTCGGCGCTCGCCTCGCGCCACGCCGCTGTGCGCAGCAGCATGTCCAGACCGATCCCGCCGCCGCCGGTCGCCACGCCCTGGACGAGGGCCCCCACCACCGAGAGCAAGGAGTCGGCCTGCTTCCCGCCGCCGACGTCCTCGACCAGGTGCCGCAGCTTCGGGTGCGTGCCGAGGGCGTCGATGACGGCGGCGACTTCCGCGGGCAGGCCGAACCAGGGGGCGATCCTGCGCAGGGTGGCGACGGTCAGACCTAGGGTGTCCGCCGCCAGAGCGGGAAGCCAGGCGAAGGGAGGGCCGTCGGACGGGTGGTCGGGTTCGGGCCGCCAGTCGTCGTACGCCTCCTCCTCGGCGGCGTGGTCTCCTTCGGCGCCCTCCACGAGGGCGACCAACTCCTTCTCGGGCGGGGGCGGCGAGGCCACCTCGACCACCACGCGCTCCATGGGCGCGTTCACCCTCGCCCACACCACCCCCGGATGTCCTTCGAGCGTGCGTTCGATGCGCCGGGCCACCCTTTCGCCGCCCGCGCCGTGGACGCCCGCGACCTCGATGTAGCAGCGGCTCGGACGCCACCCCACCTCGCGGCGGGAGCGGCCGGCGAGGATCTCTGCCGCCTCCCGAGCCGCCCGTGCGCCCGACGCCGCGTACCCGGCCAGGTCCGAGAGCATCGAACCGAGCACCGGAAGGACCGCGGCGGCACCCGGCCCGGAGGGGGCCGACGAGGATGACGAAGGTGTCTCCGACTCCGGCATGATGCGTCGCTCCCTGAAGCGCTGCAGGCGGATGGGCAAGCGGGATCGGTGTGCCGTGCGTGCGGAGCACAACGGGAATCAATCTAGTCGAAACTGCGTATTCCGCCCCGTAAGGGAAAGGCGGAACAGAGGAGCCATCGACCTCTCAGCCCTCAGCCTCGGAGGTGAGACCTGTGGCCTCTCCCCAAGACAGGCCCGCTGCCGGCGAGCCGCTCCGGAACGAGCACGACAGCAGACAGCGCACGTTCACCGTGACCGTCCCCTCGTTCGACCACCTCGCGGGCAGCGCCGCCAACGCGGCGATGCTCCCCGTGGCCGTTGCCCGGCAGGTGCTGCCCGCCAAGAAGGGCCTTCCGCTCTACCTGGGCCTCGGCGTACTCGCAGCCGCAGACGTCCTCGATTGGCCCGTCGCCATCGGTATCGGCCTCGGATACGCCGTCCTCCGCCGCGATGGGGGCCTCATCGGCGCCCCGCCCACTGCGGCGGCCCCACCCGGGCCAGGGGACACGCATGAACCGGCACGTTCCCCCGGACGGCCCGTGGACGTCTCGACCCGAACGGCGCCGTCCACCGCCACGGGGGACACTGCGGAACCGCAGGCCGGCACGATGACGTGAGCCCCGCTCATCGCAGGCGCCGGCGGGTCTCATCGCTCCACCCCCGTGTGTCCCGGGGCTCCGTGTAGGGCTCTTCGTCCTCCGGGTGCCCGCCGGCGATGGCGCGCTGGCGGACCATCTCGGCGTCGAACTCCAGGCCGAGCAGGATGGCGAGGTTCGTGATCCACAGCCATACCAGGAAGACGATCACGCCCGCCAGAGTGCCGTACGTCTTGTTGTAGGAGCCGAAGTTCGCGGCGTAGAACGCGAATCCGGCCGAGGCGATCATCCAGATCACCAGCGCAAGGAAGCTGCCGGGGGTGACCCACCGGAAGCCGCGGCCCCTGGCGTTCGGCGCGGCCCAGTACAGGATCGCGATCATGGTCGTGACGAGGAGGACGAGGACCGGCCACTTCGCGATCGACCACACCGCCATGGCGGTGTCCCCGATCCCCAGAGCGGCTCCGGCCTGCCGGGCCAGGCTGCCGGTGAACACCACGATCACCGCGCCGGCGACGGCCAGGATCATCAGCGAGACGGTCAAGGCCAGGCGCAGTGGGAGGAGCTTCCATACCGGACGGCCCTCGGGCATGTCGTAGACGGCGTTCGAGGCGCGGATGAACCCCGCGACGTACCCGGAGGCGGACCAGATCGCGACGGCGAGGCCCACGGCCGCCAACAGCGACCCGATGCCGGCGCCGGCCTGCAGCTGCCGGACCGCGTTTGCGATCACATCGCGGGCCGCACCCGGAGTGAGCTTCTGCAGGTTGTCCAGCACTTCTCGGGTGGCCGACTCGCCTGCGATGCCCAGCAGGGAGACGAGCACCAGCAGGGCAGGGAACAGAGCCAGTACCCCGTAGTAGGTGAGTGCCGCCGCCCGGTCCGCCAGCTCGTCGTCCTTGAACTCCTTCAGCGTCCCGCGCAGCACCTCCCTCCACGACCGCTTCGGCAGCTCCGAAGGCCGGTCCGGAGCCCGCTCCTCGACCTGCCTGTCCGGACCCGCCCCGCCGCTGCGACCTGCCCCCGGCCCCCGGCGGTTCTTGCCGTGCTCTGATGTCGGTGTGGGTTCCACACCCGGCGGCTGTCCACTCGAGCTCCAGTCATGCGCGCGGCAGGCAGACCGGCGCAGGCAGATCCGCAGAACCACGAGGGCAGCCCCCCGTCGTCCGGGCCCAGGCGGTCCGCGCCGCGCGGCCTCGATGGGGGACAGCTCGGCCCACACCTCGGGGGCCGCGTCGTTGAGCTGCGGTGCGCGGCCGGTCGGGCCGGCCGGCGCTGCACTGGTTGAACGCCTCGAAGGCGCCCTCCGCGTCACGCCACCGTGCACGGGTCGTGTCCGCCGCCGAGGCCGTGCCCCCGGCGGGCTGATGGCGATCGTACGGGCGGTGCCGACGCCGGCAGTGCCTCCAAGTGGGCGCTGCCGGAGACGACAGGACCACGCGCGCCGGTTGATGCTGGGGGGATGAGCGCGAGCGAGACCGAAGGCGCCGTGGGCGTGCGGGCGAGCGGGGATGTTCCGACGGTGGGTGTGGAGGAGGAGTTCTTCGTGGTGACGGCGGGCACCCGCTCCGTGGCGCCCGCGGCATCCCGCGTGCTCGCACGGGCCGGTACCACTCTGGGTGACCTGGTATCGGGTGAGTTCACCGATGTCCAGATCGAGATCAGGACCCCGCCGTGCACGTCCGTGGCCCGAGTGCACGAGGAACTGGTCCGGCTGCGGGCCGGTCTCGCCCGGGCGGCGGCGGCCGAGGGGCTGGGCGTGTGTCCGTCGGCCACCCCGGTGCTCGGACCGGGCGGGCCGGTGCCTGTGGGCGAGCATCCGCGTTACCGCGCCAGCGTGGAGTTGTTCCGGTCGATGATGGACGACTTCGCCGTCAGCGCGTTGCACGTCCACGTACATCTGCCCGACCGGGAAGTGGCCGTGCTGGTCGGCAACCACCTGCGGCCCTGGCTCCCGCTGCTGGTGGAGATGAGCGCCAACTCACCCTTCTACGACGGCCGCGACACGGGATACGCCAGTTGGCGGTCGGTGATCCGGTCGCGTTTCCCCTGCCTGGGGCCACCCCCGTACGCCGAGTCCTTCGACCACTACCGCGAGACCGCCGCCGCCATGACGGCGGCGGGTGCGATGCCGTTCGCAGAGCTGCCGTTCTGGGACATCCGCCCGCACCCGACTCTGCCGACGCTGGAGGTGCGCTGCATGGACGTCCCGGCCGAACCTGCCGACTCCGCCGCCCTGGCCGCCATCATCCGGGCACTGGTGGTCACCGCGGCAGAGGCGGTGCGCCGCGGCGATCCCGGGCCCCGGCTGTGTGGCGAGCTGCTGCGCTCCGCCTACTGGTACGCCACCCGGGACGGCTGGACCGGCCGCGGCATGGACGTCCTGACCGGGGAGGTCCTGGCCGCACCGGTGCGCGGTGCGCGGCTGCTGGAGCACATCGGGGCAGCCCTGCGGGCGCACGGGGACGCCGACACCGCCACCGCATTCGTGCAGCGGCTGGGGCGCCGGGGGTCGGGCGCTCACCGCCAGCGCGCCGCCGCCCGCCTGCCCGGCGGCCTGGCCGCAGTGGTCGACGACCTGACCGCCCCCATTCCCCCTGCCGGTGAGCGGACGGCTGCCGGGCCGGAAGGCGCCGCGGAATTCACCTGACCGGCGGGTTTGCGGCGGCATTCCTCCCCGCGGCATGCCAGCCTGGCGGAACCGCGACCGGGCAGCCCCGCGCCCGGGAACGGAGGGCAGCAAGCGACTGCGGCCGGTGGCACAGGAGGACTCCGTGAAGAAATTCCCGACCCTGCACGACACGCCGCCCGTGACGGAGGGCATCACCAGCACACTCCGCCGACAGGGCTATGCCCGCTACCGCGCCGAGGACATCGGCCTGCACCCTGACGAGCACAGCGGTGATCTGGCGCAGATCGACGAAGCCTTCGCCCATCTCCCGCCCGACCCCTACGCACCGCACACGCACCGCTACCGCCGCTACTCCCACGCCGTGTACCTGCCGTGGACCGGGCAGCTGACCTTCACCCCGGGCGCGCCGGATGCCACCTACGGGTCCGTGACGGAGTTCTGGCAGGACGACCACAATCCGGAATACCCCGGCGTGCGGCGCCGCTTGCCCGACATCCCGGCCGCGCTCCGGGGCAACCCCCTCCTGCTGCGTCTGATCCGTACGGACCTCGACCATGCCACGTGGCTCGAGGACCTGCAGCGCACCCCGGTCTACGTCGGCGTCCACCTGCTGAAACTGGCCGTGCACGACAGTACCGACGAGGCCGTCTCGTCCCCCAACTGCCTGCACCAGGACGGCGGCTCTCACGCCACCTTCACTTTCGCCCACCTGATCGGCTGCACCAACATCCGCGGCGGCGAAAACACCATCGCCGACCCCGAAGGCGTCGGTCGGCAGCCCGACGACCTTCCCCGGACAGCCGTGCGTGCTCGCTTCACCCTCACCGAACCCCTCGACGGGTACGCCGTCCACGACCACCGCGTCAGCCACCACGTCGCCCCCGTCCGCCTGGGTGACCGCCCCGGCCCCGGGGACCGCCGCATCCTCATCATCGGCGTGGCGCCGTACGGCCCCCGCCCGTAGACCCCGCCGGCCGGGAAACTCCCGAGGCCGCCCCGGCGAGGCTCCCCTCGGGCTTGCCGCAGGAACAAGGAGAGATGACGCGTGGACACCACCGAGCTCAAACTGCTCAAGGCCTGGGGGGTGTACGAGCCGCAGGGCGACTCCTACCTCCTCAAGGGCGCCCTGGCCAAGGCAGCCGTCCCCCAAGGAGCCGACGCCCTGGACGTATGCACCGGAACCGGTCTCATCGCCATGACGGCAGCCCGCTTGGGCGCACACCGCGTACGCGCCGTGGACAGTTCCTACCGTGCGGTGGTGACCGCCCGCTGCAACGCCCGGCTCAACCGGCTCTCCGTGCGCGTCGAACACGGAGACTTCCGCACCAGTCAGGCCGCCCGCCACCGCTACGACGTGGTGACCGCCAACCCGCCCTACATCCCCACCCCCGTCTCTGCGGACACCGAACGCGGCCGGTCCCGGGCCTGGAACGCGGGCCCCGACGGCCGCCGCTACCTGGACCGGTTGTGCGCCATGGCACCACAACTCCTCACCGACCACGGAATGATGCTCCTCGTCCATTCCGTCCTGTGCGCACCGGAGAAGACCCTGCGCCTGCTCGGGGAGGCCGGCCTCAAGGCGTCGATCGTGGCCCGCCGCCGCCAACCCTTCGGCCCCGTCCTCACCGCCCGCGCCGCCTGGCTGATCGATCAAGGACTGATCAGCCAGGGCCAGACGGAGGAAGAACTCGTGGTCATCCGCGCCGACCGGGCGGGTCCGGTCTCGGACGCGCACGACACCTGACGAATACCGTGCGCCCCGTACCGCACCGGCACGCCAGTCGCCCGGTCCGGCTCCCACCACGAAACGTCGCCCCAGGGGCGGCCTGCGACCGCAGGTACGGCCACGGACGACGGACCCCGGCCCCGCAACCCACGAGCAACCGAGGCAACCCATGCCGAACTCCCTCGACCCCGACACCGCGCC
>NZ_JACBGN010000679.1 GCF_013401435.1 Streptomyces sp. BR123 | reverse complement strand
CACCACCGATGACCGCACCCCTCGATGCACCCCTCGACCTCGTCGGAATCGGCATCGGCCCCGGCAACCTCTCCCTCGCCGCCCTCGCCCACGGCCTCCCCGCCCAAGGAGCCGGCGAACTCGCCACCGCCTTCTACGACGAACGCCGCGACTTCCGCTGGCACCCCGGGCTCCTCCTCGACGGCACCACCCTCCAGGGTTCCTTCCTCGCCGACCTCGTCACCCTCGCCGACCCCACCAGCCCCTGGACCTTCCTCAACTACCTCAGGCACACCGAGCGGCTCCACCCCTTCTACCTCGCCCAGCAGCTCCGCATCCGCACCGCGGAATACGACGCCTACTGCCGCTGGGTCGCCGGCCGCCTCCCCGCACTCCACTTCGGCCACCGGGTCGACGCCGTCCGCTGGAACCCCGAACGCGACCTCTTCGAAGTCGACCACACCCGCCTCGACGCCGACGGCGAAACCGAAGCCCTCGGCCGCACCCACACCCGGCACCTCGCCCTCGGCACCGGCACCGCCCCCCAC
>NZ_JACBGN010000678.1 GCF_013401435.1 Streptomyces sp. BR123 | reverse complement strand
GCCCCCCCACTGCCCCCAACCTCGCCCTCAAACCCGCAGCCGCTGACTCATCCCCGCCGCCCGAAGAACGGCGCCAGCGCCAGCTCCGCCGCTCCCTCCGCCACTCCGCCCGCGGCAACGCCGACCTCCGGCGCGGTGCCGCCGAGGCTGCGTGCCTGCAGGACCCGGCGGACTCCCGCCGTGAACACCTCCGGGGCGGAATGCACCACGCGTCCCCCGAGCCACACACGATCGGCGTCGAGCAAGGCCACCACGTTCGCGGCGCCCTCGCCCAGAATCCGGGCCGCCTCCGGCAGGTCCCCGCGTGCGACCGCCGCCAGGCACAGCACCTCCGCGCAGCCCCGCCCGCCGCACCGGCAGGGCGGGCCGTCCAGGCTCAACACCTGGTGCCCGAACTCCCCCGCCGCCGAGCGCGCCCCGCGGTACACCTCGCCGTCCAGCCGCAGCCCCGCACCGAGACCACTGCCCAGGTGCAGGTACACCGAGGTCCCGTGAGCACCCACCCCGTACCCGCCCTGACCGTCCTGCCCC
>NZ_JACBGN010000677.1 GCF_013401435.1 Streptomyces sp. BR123 | reverse complement strand
CCACCCGCACCCCGCGGCCCCCGCGAAGGTCGCCCCGCGGACTCGTCGGCGGGTCCACCGAGGCCACGTACGTGCTCCGCTTCGACGGCCGCGACCTCACCGCCCAGGCGGGCCAGAGCATCGCCGCCGTCCTGTGGGGCGCCGGCATCCTCGCCTGGCGGACGACACGCCACGGCGGCGCCCCCCGCGGGGCGTTCTGCGGCATCGGCAGTTGCTACGACTGCCTGGTCACCGTCAACGGCCGGCCGAACCAGCGCGCCTGCCTCGTCCCCGCCCACCCGGGGGACGTCGTCACCACCCAGGAAGGGACCGGCCGTGCCGACCTCGCCGTCTGAAAGCCCGGGCGCGGCCGAGCAGGCCGGCCCCGCCGACCTCGCCGACCTCGCGATCGTCGGCGCCGGCCCGGCCGGCCTCGCCGCGGCCGTCACCGCCGCCGGCTTCGGCCTGCGCGTCACCCTCCTGGACGCGGGGGAGCGCACCGGCGGCCAGTTCTACCGCCACCCCGCGCCCGCCCTCGGCGCCGCCCGCCCCGAGGCCCTCCACCACGCCTG
>NZ_JACBGN010000676.1 GCF_013401435.1 Streptomyces sp. BR123 | reverse complement strand
GTTCTCGGGCGGCGGGGGCGGGCCAGGGCGCTTATCGTGGGCTGACGGATCGGGGGGCCCGCCCCGAGGAGGGTGCAGTGCACCGTTCCCGTTTCCGTTCCCGTTCCTGCTCGCGTTCCCGTACCGGGGCCGCGATCGGCGTCGGCTGCCTGTTCGTTACCACTGCCGTCGCCGCAGTCCCGGGCGGCGGCCCTGCGGCGACGTCCGGATCGGCCCCCCTACTCGCCCGCGCTTCCGCCGTCCCTTCCGACGCTCCTTCCGCTTCCCCGGCTCCCGCCCCGCCCCGCATCCGGTGGGGTGCCTGCCCCGAGCGGCCCGTGCCCGCCGGCATGCGGTGCGGCACCCTCACCGTGCCGCTCGACCACTCCGCCCCCGCCAAGGGCACCGTCCGCATCGCCCTCGCCGAGATACCGGCCAACGGCCCCCGCGCCGGGCGCCGCGGCGCGCTGCTGCTGAACTTCGGCGGTCCCGGCGGGTCCGGCATCGAGGCCCTCGCCACCGACGCCAAGGCCTTCGCCGAGCTCGGCGAGCGCTACGACCTCGTCACCTTCGACCC
>NZ_JACBGN010000675.1 GCF_013401435.1 Streptomyces sp. BR123 | reverse complement strand
GCCTGAGGCCCGCCACCACCGAGGCGGCCAGCTCGTCGAGGTAGCCGGCCGGGACCTCGTCGCGGATGACCACCTGCCGCCAGTAGAGCGGCCCGATCGCGAGGTCCAGCGCCCGGCCGGGATCCGTGCCCGGTGCCAGCTCGCCGCGCGCGACGGCCTCGGACACGATGCCCTCGGCCATCCGCCGCTCCCCGTCCAGCAGGGCGCCGCGCACCGCGTCGGCGATCTCCGGGTTGCGGGCCGCCTCGACGAGCAGGTCGGGGATCACCGCGGAGGCCACCGGGTGGCGCAGCACGTGTGACATGACCTCCAGCAGGGCGCGTACGTCTCCGTACAGCGAGCCGGTGGCGGGGACGGGCAGGCCGTCCGCCGCGAAGGCCTGCACCAGGTCCAGGACCAGGTGGAGCTTGGACTTCCAGCGCCGGTAGACGGCCGTCTTGCCGACTCCGGCGCGCCGCGCGATCCCCTCGATCGACATCCGCGAGAACCCGACCGCGGCCAGCTCCTCCAGTACCGCGGCGCGGATCGCCCTGGTCACGTCCTCGCGCAGCACGGCGGCCCCGGCGGGGGCGCGGC
>NZ_JACBGN010000674.1 GCF_013401435.1 Streptomyces sp. BR123 | reverse complement strand
GGCGGGAGCTGCGGGGACGGCGGGGACGCGAGGCTGAAGGGCCGGGAGGGAGGGCAAAGGGGCGGCCGGCCGCGGAATCAGCCGACGAGCCCCAAATGCACGGGCTCCCCGGCCCCCTCGGTCAGCAACGCCGCCAACCGCGGCGGCCACGACGGCTCCCCGAGCCCGGCCAGCGCCTCAGGGGACAGCCACCGCCAGTGCGCCGCGGGATCCTCCGGAACGGGATCACGACGGGGGCCGGTGGTGACGTAGATGTGCTCGTGCTGGCGCACCGGCACGCCCTGGTGGGTGAAGTCGTGCTCCCACGTGCACAGCAGCCGCTGCGGCAGGAGGTCGGTCCACCCCGTCTCCTCCCGCAGCTCCCGCCGCACACAGTCCTCGGGCGTCTCTCCGGGATCGATCCCGCCGCCGGGCGGCAGCCAGTGAATGCCCACCTCGATGTTGTCCTCCCGGAACAGGAAGACCGACCCGCCGGGATCCAGAACCACAATGCGCGCTGCGTACCTGGGAGTTCTCATCACTTGAGCGTACGTCGCGGCGCGCGTGAGGCAAGGGGGTGCGGCGGGACGGGGAACCCCGCGGGGCGGAC
>NZ_JACBGN010000673.1 GCF_013401435.1 Streptomyces sp. BR123 | reverse complement strand
GCTCCGGACTGCGCCCCTTCCCGCGCCTCACACGCCGGCGGGGCTGGAACGACGCGCTGCAGCTGCCGGACGACGCGTCGGCGGGGCCTCGCGTCCTACGCGTCGGTGGCGGCAGGGAGCGGGAGGGTGTCCAGGGCGGCGGTGAGGCGGTCGAGGACGGCGACCGTTTCGCGGAACGCGGCGTCGCCGAGGCGGTCCGCCAGGGCGGTGGCCAGGGCGGCGTGGCCCGGGTCGATGCGGGCGACGGCGGCACGGCCCGCCTCCGTCGGGCGGAGCAGTTTCGCGCGCCGGTGTGCCGGGTTGGGCAGGTATTCCGCGAGGCCCTGGGCGGCCAGCAGGTCCGCGACGCGCTGAACGCTCTGCCGGGTGATGCCCATGGCGCGGGCGATGCCCGCCACAGGCAGTGGTTCCTTCAGGACCGCGCCCAGCACCTGCCACCGTGCGGCCGTCAGCCCGGCGGGACGGGCCAGCTCCTCCGACAGGGCGAGGAAGCGCCCGTTCAGGCCGAAGACGCCGAGGGCGGTGCGGCTGAGCAGGTCCTGGCGGGCGCGCAGCGGCAGGGGTTCCCCTGCCGTCCCCGGCCTGTCTCTTATACACA
>NZ_JACBGN010000672.1 GCF_013401435.1 Streptomyces sp. BR123 | reverse complement strand
TGGCCGCCCTACGCGGCCCCGCCCGCGGGACCGGGCACCGCACCCGGCGGGAGTCCGGGCTGGACGGCCCCGCCGCGGCCGGGCCCGGTCAGGCCCGGGGGCCCCGGGTGGCATCCCGGTGCCGGAGGGGATCCGGTCCCGGAGCCCGGCGCGGGGCTGCCGCCCGGGGAGAGCGCCGAACCGGCAGCCCCGCTCCCGGCCGGGCCGACCGGGACCCCGGCCCTGGCTCCGGCCCTGGCCCTGGCTCCGGCCCTGGCCCTGGCTCCGGCCCTGGATCCGGGTCGCGGGGCGCACCCGGGCGGGGGACGCGGCTGGGTTCCCGGTCCGGAGCCGGATCCGGGCGAGGGCGGCAACGGTTCGACGGCGGCGGAGAGCGGCCTGCCGGGGCCGCGGAGAGCGGGACGCCGTCGGAAGCCGCCGGAGGCGGCCGTCCCGGGCAGGCGGGCCCTCGGCCGCACCGGGGCACCGGAGGCCGCCACCGCGCCCGCAGCCCTCGCCCTGGCCGTGGCCGTCCCCGGCACCGGCCGTCGGCGCGCCGGGGCCCTGCCCGACGGCCTCCCCGGCTTTCCCGGCCTCTTCGGCCCCGCCGCCCCCGGCACC
>NZ_JACBGN010000671.1 GCF_013401435.1 Streptomyces sp. BR123 | reverse complement strand
GGGCTGGGTTGGCTCGGCTGGGTTGGCTCGGCTGGGTGGGCTGGCGGGCTGGGTTGACTGGGCTGGGCGTGCCGTTGGCGGTGCCGCTCGGGTCGCTGCCCGGGTGTGGCCGCCGCCTGGTGCTTCCTGGGGTGGCTGCTTGGCGCTGCCTCGTGTGGCCGCCTGTGGCGGTGCCCGGGTGGTGCTGCCCGGGGCGGGTCGCCGCCCGAGCGGATCACCTGAGTACGCCACCTGAGTACGCGCGCTCATGCGGCCCGACGGTGTCCCGGCGGAGGCTGGACTTCCGGGACGAGGACGGCACGGAGAGGCGAAGCGGTGGATTTCGCAGTCGGCGACATGACGATCACGACGGTGGGCACGGACGGCGACGACCGGGCAATCGAGTTCCTGGTGCGGCCGCACCGGCTGGGCCGCGGGCCCGGAACCTTCGTGGACGGCCGCTTCGCGATCTACCGTGAGCACGGCCGCGGCTGGGAGGACGCCCGCCTCGCCCTCGACCCGGCGTCCGGCAGCGTCCCGATAGCGGCCGTGGAATGGGCGGTGGAATTCGCCCGCGAGTACCTCTGACCGGCCGGGGCGGGGTGAGGTGGGCGTCCTCCCAGC
>NZ_JACBGN010000670.1 GCF_013401435.1 Streptomyces sp. BR123 | reverse complement strand
GGAGGGGTCGGCAGGGCTGGTGGGGTTGACAGGACTGGTGGGGTTGACAGGGCTGGTGGTGCGGGCGGACGGAGAGGACATCGTCTCGGCTCTCATTCGTGGACGGCTGTTTCCGTACGGGGACGGGAGCATGCGGCCGCGCGGACGAGCGTGACCGCGCGCATGCGGCCTAAATGCGCCAGCAGCAGATGTCCGTGCGAGTCGTCCGGCCTTCCCGCGCCCTGGCGGGGAATACCGAGGGACGGCTTTGCCCGCGCGCGGGAAGGTATGCAGGACACAGCCCGAGAAGTACCGCGAGCAGGGCGGGGAAAGCGGCGGCGCGGGGTACCGAGATCTCCTGGACCGGCAGGGACGGGTAGTTCGGGCCACAGGATTCGCCGGGCTCGGGAAAGCCCGGGGGATGGGTGGTGAACGGATGGTGGGAGGGCGTATGGGGGTGCGGCGTGGCGGAGTGCGCCCCCGCGAACGCATGCGCGTGAGCATGCGCGGAGGGTGTGGCGTCCGCGTGGTGCAGGCAGCCGACCGACGCCACGGCGAAGGCGGCCAGCAGCAGTACGGCGAGCAGGCGCCGCATCCGGGACGCCGGGGCGGGACGGGAGCGGGTGCGGGGGTGAGT
>NZ_JACBGN010000066.1 GCF_013401435.1 Streptomyces sp. BR123 | reverse complement strand
GGGATGCGGGGGCTGGGGGATGTCCGGCACGGCGGCCTCCGCTCGCGGGACGGGATCAGCGCAGGTCCAGCGTCCAGCATCCCGCGCACCGGAGCGCACGCATAGCCCCTGTACGGGCGATCCGCGTTCGGCCACACCGCGGGTGCCTGACGGAACATCAACTACCCTTTCCGGCGCGGACGCCGCTCTTCCACGCCCCCCCACTGGACGTGCGCGACGAACGGGCCGGCCGTGTTCCGGCCGGCACTCGGTGGCGCCCGTCCGGCCCGCCCTGGCGTCAGGCGCCGGGCTCGCGCCAGACGCCGGTCGCCAGCATGTTCTCGATGGTCTCGGCGTACGGGGCGAGGTCCAGGCCCTGCGCGGCGACCCATTCGTCCGAGTAGTACTTGTCGAGGTAGCGGTCGCCCGGGTCGCAGAACAGGGTGACGACGCTGCCCGTCCGCCCCTCCGCCACCATCTCCGCGATGATTTTCAGTGCGCTCCACACACCCGTTCCGGTGGAGCCGCCCGCCTTGCGCCCGAGGGCCTGCTCCAGGGCGCGGCACGCGGCGATGCTCGCCGCGTCCGGCACCTTCATCATCCGGTCGACGGCGCCCGGCACGAAGCTCGGCTCCATCCGCGGCCGCCCGATGCCCTCGATGCGCGAGCCGCAATCGCTGCTCGCGTGCGGGTCGTTGGTGGTCCAGCCGTCGAAGAAGCAGGAGTTCTCCGGGTCCGGAACGCAGACGCGGGTGTCGAACTGCATGTAGTGGACGTAGCGGGCGATGGTCGCCGAGGTGCCGCCGGTGCCGGCGGTCGCCACGATCCAGGTGGGTTCCGGGTACCGCTCCAGGCGCAGCTGCTGGTAGATGGACTCCGCGATGTTGTTGTTGCCCCGCCAGTCCGTCGCGCGCTCCGCGTACGTGAACTGGTCCATGTAGTGGCCGCCGGTGCGGGCCGCGAGGTCCGCCGACTCCTCGTACATCTTCATCGGGTCGTCGACGAAGTGGCATTCGCCGCCGTGGAATTCGATCAGCCGGCACTTCTCCCGGCTGGTCGTACGCGGCATGACCGCGATGAACGGGACGCCGATCAGCTTGGCGAAGTACGCCTCGGAGACGGCCGTCGAGCCGGACGAGGCCTCGATGACGGGGCGGCCGGGGCGGATCCAGCCGTTGCAGAGGGCGTACAGGAACAGCGAGCGCGCGAGGCGGTGCTTCAGGGAGCCGGTCGGGTGCGTGGACTCGTCCTTGAGGTAGAGGTCGATGCCCCATTCCTCGGGGAGCGGGAAGCGCAGGAGGTGGGTGTCGGCGGAGCGGTTCGCGTCCGCCTGCACCTTGCGGACGGCTTCTTTCAGCCAGGCGCGGTAGTCCGCGTCGCTGCGGTCGACGTCAATCGTGGTAGCCGTCGTACCGGAGGTACGGATGGTGCTCATGCGCCTTGCTCCTTCGTGCGTTCCTTGCCCCTGCTTTCGCAATGTACCTCTCCCACCTGCACAAACAGTCTCTTTGGGTATCCATGCGGATCGCTTTCGATCGCGTTCGGTTGCGTCCACGGGCACCGTGGGTGACCCTGGTGGGGGATTACCGAGGGTGCAGCACCCGTAACACTCATGTCGGGGAGTCGCAGCCGTGATCAGTCATTCACGCAGGCACTGCACAGTCGAACTGCAGGCCTTGCCGTCCCGGATCGGCCAGATCCGGAGGATCGTTTCCGCGCAATTGCGCCACTGGCAGCTGGACCCACTCATAGACCGCGCTGCGCTCGGGGTGACCGAGCTGCTCAGCAACGTCCACCGGCACGCACAACCGGACAAGCGGTGCACGGTCGAGATCGAGCTGCGGCTGGGGCGGCTCACGGTCTCTGTGTACGACAGCGATCCACGCCTCCCCGTCCGCCGGACGGCGTTCACGGCGGCACCGGAGGCACCGGACGCACCAGGCGCACCGGTCGCCCGGCAGGCGGCGCGGGCGCCCGCCACGCCGCACCTGCAGGCCGGTCCGGACGGACCGGACCCCCTGGACCTGCTGGACACCCTGGAGACCGGGGGGCGCGGCCTCGCCCTCGTCGAGGCGGTCAGCGAGGCGTGGGGGGCCCGGCCGCAGGAGGACAGCCCCGGCAAGGTGGTGTGGTTCTCGCTCCGCGCCGCCCCCGCGGCCCCGACCCGCCCGCGCCCCGTGCGCAGCCGTTCCACACCGGTACGGGAGCCGGCCCCGACCCTGTCCCTCGCCGCGGACGCGGAACCGGCACCGGTCGGCCTGTCCGTGGCCGCCGCCACCGCGATCAGGCCGGGGTAACACCCCCGCAGCCCGGCCCCCTGGCCCGGCGTCCCGACAGGACCGGCGGCACACGGGTCCAAGGGCAGCAGGGGGTCCCAGGGCGCCGAGGGGGCCCGGCGGCACAGCACGCACCCTCCGCCCCCGTCGGCACCACCCGACACCGGGCCCGGCACCGGGCACCCGGCACCCGGCACCCGCCCGGCTACCCCGCGGCGCCCAGCGCCCCCAGCGGGTCGTCCAGCACCGGCTGCCAGGCCAGCTCCGCCGCCCCGACCAGGCTGTTGTGGTCCAGCGTGCACGGCAGGATCGGCACTCCCCCGCTGCGTCCCCACAGGCTCCGGTCCGCGACCACGGCGCGCAGCCGCTCCGGGTCCGCGGAGAGCAGCTCCCGGTGCAGGCCGCCCAGGATGATCCGGTCCGGGTTCAGGATGTTCACCAGGCCCGCCAGGCCCAGGCCGAGCCGGTCGATGAGCTCCTCCGCGGCCGCCCGTACCGCGGGCTCCGCGTACTCCTCGCGCAGCAGGTCGCGGGCCTGCTGCAGCAGCGACACCTCCGGCCCCGGCGTACGGCCGGCCGCCGTCAGGAACGCCAGCGGGTCCGCCTCCACGTCCAGGCAGCCGCGCCCGCCGCAGTGGCAGGCCCGCCCCTCCGGGTTGACGGTGAGGTGGCCGACCTCCAGCGCCAGGCCAGAACTCCCGCTGTGCAGGCGGCCGTCCAGTACGAGTGCCCCGCCCACCCCGCGGTGCCCCGTCGCCACGCACAGCAGGTGCTGGGCGCCGCGGCCCGCGCCGTGCCGGTGCTCGGCCAGCGCGGCAAGGTTGACGTCGTTCCCGGCCAGAGCCGGGCCGTCGATGCCGGCCGCCTTCACGCACTGCTCGAAGATGGCCCGTACGGGAGAACCGGCCGGCCAGGCCAGGTGCAGCGGGTTGAGCGCAGTGCCGTCCGGCTCGGCGACGGCCGACGGGACCGCGAGCCCGGCACCGACGCAGCGGCGTCCGGTCTCGGCGAGCAGCGCGGCGCCCGCCTCGACGACCGCCCCCAGCACCTGCGCGGGATCCTCCGACACGGTGATCTTGCCGGGGGCGGTGGCCACGATCCGGCCGCCGAGACCGACGAGGGCGGCACGGAAGCCGTCCGGGTGGACCTGGGCGGCCAGTGCCACGGGGCCGTTCTCGTGGATGGCGAGGCGGTGCGAGGGGCGGCCCTGGGCGCCTCCCGCCCGGCCGGGGCTGGAGTCGACGCGGATCAGCCCGAGCGCCTCCAGCTCGGCCGCGACGGCTCCCGCGGTCGCGCGGGTCACGCCGAGCTCGGCCGTGAGGACCGCGCGGGTCGGGGCCCGGCCGGTGTGGACGAGCTCCAGCGCCGGCCCGAGGGCGCCGCGGCCCCGCTCCAGCCTGGTCTTCGCCGATGCCGCGGATGCGGTGGACGCCGTCGTCACATCCCCCACCCGCCGCGGGGCCCCGTTGCCGTTCATGACAGCGATCCTCGCATGATCCGCGGGCTGCGCGGCGCCGCCGGTCGATCACCGACGGGTCTCGGCCACGACCTGGCCCGCGACCGCCGCGACCGGCAGCGACCGCGAGGCCTCCCGCCCGCGTCCCGTCAGTCCGGGGGCGGCTCCAGCCCGCCGACGCGCAGTGTGATGCTCAGCCGCCCGGTCAGCCCGAGCCAGGGCGGGGATGTCCCGGGCAGCACCTTGGGCACCCCGTGGTAGGCCGTCCTGGCCGGGCCGCCGAAGACGAACAGGTCCCCGCTGCACAGCCGGACGTCCTGGTAGGGCCTGCCCCGCGATTCCGTGTTGCCGAAGCGGAAGACGCACGTGTCGCCGAGGCTGAGGGACACGACCGGCGCCGGGGACTTCTCCTCGGCATCGCGGTGCATGCCCATGCGCGCGTCCCCGCCATAGAAGTTGATCAGCGCGATGTCATAGGCGGCCCCCGCCGGTAGCCCGACGCCGGCACCCGCCCCGCCCCCGTTCCCGTACGCGGCGGCCACCGCCTCCCGTCCCAGCTCGGCCAGCCAGGCGGGCATCGGCTTGACGGGCGCCCCGTCCCCGTCGACGGCGGTGCGGGCGTACCCGTACGGATACCAGTGCAGGCCGAGGCACACCTGGCGGGCGGTCATCGCCCCGCCGCCCGGAGTCCGGACCGTGCGCAGCCCGGCGGGCGGGCGCGCCCACACCCGGCAGGCGGCCAGCAGCTCCCGCTGGCGCTCCGGGCCCAGCCAGTCGGGCACGTGCACCGCGCCGGGGACGATCCCGGCCCGCTCCCGCGGGAAGAGTTCCCCGTTCATGGCCCCATTGTCCCCGCTCGGCTGCGACACTGCCCGCATGAAGATCACCGAGTACGTCGAGGTCCTGGAGCGGGAAGGCGAGTTGCTCGCCGAGACGGCCGAACGGGCCGGCCTGGCCACCATCGTCCCCAGCTGCCCCACCTGGCGCGTCACCGATCTGCTGCGGCACACGGGGGCGGTGCACCGGTGGGCGGCCTCCTTCGTCCAGGACGCGGCCGTGGAGCCGACCCCGATCCCGGACGGGCCCGAGCTCGTCGGCGCCGAGCTGTTGGCCTGGTTCCGGGAGGGTCACGCGGCGCTGGTCCGGACGCTGACCGAGGCACCGGCCGACGTGCAGTGCTGGACGTTCCTGCCGACGGCTCCGCCGTCGCCGCTCTCCTTCTGGGCGCGGCGGCAGGCCCACGAGACGACCGTGCACCGCATGGACGCGGAGGCGGCTCTCGGCACGGCCTTCAGCCCGGTGTCCCCGGAGTTCGCGGAGGACGGCGTGGACGAGCTGCTGACCGGCTTCCACGCGCGGCCGCGCAGCCGGGTGCGGACCCCGCAGCCGCGGGTGCTGCGGATCCGGGCCGCCGACACCGGCGCGGTGTGGACCGTGCACCTGTCGCAGGAACCGCCCCGGGCCGTGCTCGGCGACGCGGGCCCGGCGGACTGCGAGGTGACGGGCGAGGCGGCCTGGCTGTACGCGGCTCTGTGGAACCGCCTCCCGCTGACCGGCCCCGAGGTGACGGGCGACGAGACGCTGACCCGCCTGTGGGTGGAGGCGGCCGGCATCTGACACACCCGCCCGCCCGGAGGCGCCGACGCCACACCGCAAAAGCACCTTGCAACGATGGTGTGATCCACACGACACTGCCCGTATGGGGCACAACAGGGGACGGCGTACGCAGGCAGACCGCGACGCGATCACCATCGAGATCGGCTACGCATTCGTCAGCGCGTCTTTCGCCGCCGCCCTCGTGTTCTGCGGGGTGTACGGACCCGCCCTGGCCTTCGACCTCTACCCCACCGCCGAGGGCACCCTGGTGGTGGCGGGCGGGCTGCTGGCCGCGGTGGTGTTCGTGCTCCGCGTCACCCACCTCCTGTGGCGCTTCGCCCGCCGCCCGGAAAACGACGGCCGCTAGGTCTGCCCCTTCGGCTTCGCGCACCGAGACGCATGCGTGTGGCGCGAGCCATTGGCCGGCCCCAACGACGGGACCCCATCAGCCCGGAAGGAACCGCCTCAGCTGCCATCCCACGTGAACCGGCCTTCAAGGTGGTCGGCGCTGAGGAAGGAGGAAGCCGCTTCCGTACGGGACCCCACCGACGGCACCGGGCCTTGGGGCGTCTTCGCACCGAGGGGAGGATGGCGGCGCCACAGCCGGGCGGCCGGGCGCCTCCGGGGTCACACGGCAGGCAGCCCCACCCCGTGGGCCAGCTGCCCCGCCGCATGCACGAAGAAGGCGTCGCGGTCCTCGACGACCCGGTTGAACTGGCCGAACAGCTCGAAGGAGACCAGCCCGGCCAGCTGCGCCCACGCCGCGACCAGGGCGGCCGTGACCTCCGGGGGCAGCCCCTCCGCGAAGTCCGCGGTCATCCGCGCGGCCTCCGGCCGCAGGGCGGCGGGCAGCGGCGGCAGCTCCAGCTCGCGCCCCTCGAAGGCGGTGCGGAGAACGCCGATGAACACATTGCCGACCCGTGCGGCCGGCCCGACGGTGTCCATGGGGGCGCTGTAGCCGGGCACCGGTGAACCGTAGACGAGGGCGTACTCGTGCGGGTGCTCGAGCGCCCACCCGCGAAAGGCCCGGCAAGCGGCGATCCAGCGCACGCGGGGCGGGTCGCCGGCGGCGGCGGCACGGGCCTCGGCCTCCTCGACCGCCGCGCCCACGCTGTCGTAGGCGTCGACGATGAGTGCGGTGAGCAGGTCGTCGCGGCTGGGGAAGTAGCGGTAGAGGGCCGAGGAGACCATGCCCAGCTCGCGGGCGACCGCCCGCAGCGACAGCCTGGCGGCGCCCTCGGCCGCGAGCATGCGCCGGGCCTCGTCCTTGATCGCGGCGGTGACCTCGATACGGGCCCGCTCCCGGGCCCCGCGCACGGTAGTCATGGCGTCAGTGTGCCACACGGCGAGATCACCGCACCAAAGCAAGAGCACTGCTCTTGCTTCCTCACGCCAACCGGGTGCACACTGCTCTCAAGCGAGAGCACCGCTCTCCCGTTGCCGTCGGAGGCGACCATGTCCACGCCCAGCACCCCGTACTACGTGAAAGCCGGCCCCCTCGCCGCCCGTTTGAACTCCCTCATGGGCAAGCTGGCCCGCGCCGGCATCAGCCTGGCCGGCACCGCCGAAATGTCGGTCCGCGGCCGCACGTCCGGCCGGATGCAGCGGATCCCGGTCAACCCGCACACGTACGACGGCGAGCAGTACCTGGTGTCGGCCCGCGGCCACTCCCAGTGGGTCCGCAACATGCGGGCGGCGGGCGGCGGCGAGCTGCGCGTGGGCCGCAAGGTCCGCAGGTTCACGGTCACCGAACTCACCGACCCGGCGGAGAAGGCCCGTGTGCTGCGCGCCTACCTGAAGCGGTGGGGTTGGGAGGTCAACGCCTTCTTCCAGGGCGTCGACGCGGACTCCCCCGAGGCAGACCTCCAGGCAGCATCGGCCGACCACCCCGTCTTCCGCCTGACCCTGTCCCCCTGAAAGCCGATTCGACGCCTGAGGTCCGGCGCTCCTTCAGGTCGCCGAGGCGGCACGGCAACCCGTGGACGTCGGGTAGGACTCGTTGACCTCCCTGCCGCAGTCGTGAAAGCAGTGATCGCCGGCGCTCGGCCTTGCGCCGTCACGGGTGATCGGCCGCCATCGAGTCGGGTGCGGTCAACGCCGCAGCTCGGCTCTGTGCCGTCCGGGCGGCGTTCAGCTGCCCACCCTGCGGGCGACGGCGCCGACTTCGCGGTGGCGAGCCCGACCACAGCAGACACGCGGGGGAGCCCGCGCTCGGACCGAGGCAGGGTCACAACGGCAACGCCCGGCCAAAGCCCGCGGGCCGAACACGCGCCCACAAGATCGGACAACGTCCGACGGGAGGTCCACCCCAGACCTCCCCGGAACCGGACGGTGGCCCGGCCCGCCGCCTCGTGTGGTGTGCGGGCGCGCGCGTGCCGCGGGCGAGTCCGGTCGCCGCCGGGGCCCTGGGTGGGGCGGGCGTCGCGGTCGGACCGGCCCCAGGGCGGCCGAGGCAGGCCGGACGCCGTTCCGGTGACCTACCCGCGACCGGCGGGCGGGCCCGAGCCCGGGCTGCGCAAACAGGCCGACCAACCGGGCCGCAACGCAGGTCGGAGCCGACGCGCAGCAGCCGACCGGCGGATCCCCGGAAGGCCAAGCAGGCCCCGGCGACGATCGATGCGGCCTCCAACGGCCGGAAGGTCGGGCCACGGGGGCTCACCAGGCGGACGGACCGGCGGGACGCGCAGCCAGACCAGGCGGGACCCGCAGCCGCGATCGGATGCGGGCCCCGCAGCCGCAACCCGCACCCTCACCCGCTGAAGCCAACCGGAGGGAACCGCAGGAGGCGCCGGCAAGGCGCGGGCCGGTCCCGCGGAGGCCAGCCGGCTCGCCCTGCACCGGGGGCCGACCCGATGGGCCACACGGCCACCAGGCCCGGCCCCGCAGACCTCAGGACCCCACCCCGAGGCCCGGCC
Source organism: Streptomyces sp. BR123 (assembly GCF_013401435.1). Lineage (GTDB taxonomy): Bacteria > Actinomycetota > Actinomycetes > Streptomycetales > Streptomycetaceae > Streptomyces. Next base: position 21,961 of record NZ_JACBGN010000066.1, on the reverse strand, counting down.
CGCAGAGCCCGGCCTCGGCCACCGGGCCCTGGCAAGCCCCCAGCGCCCCGTCGATCGGGCCGGCCCCTGGCTGTCAACGGGGCCAGGGCGGGACCACAGAGCGCGACGGGTCGGGCCCCCAGCGATCAACGGGCAGGGCCGGGACAACCGACCGGCACCGCCGGGCGGGGCCCCAACCGCCACCAGGGGGCTGAGCAGGACACCAACCGGCCGACAGCGCTGGTCCGACCCCGACCTGCCGGAGCCGGACCGAACCCCAACCGACCACCGGGACCGGCCGGACACCGACCGGCCCCAGGCCCTGCAGCTGTCAGCGGGGCTGCTGCCGGGGCTGGGTCGGGCGGGAGGCCCTGTTGTCCAGGGCGTGGAGGGCCTTGCGGGCCAGCGGGGACGTCCGGACGAGGTCGGCCAGCGTCGTCGCGCCCCGCGTGATCCGGGCGAAGGCGCGCCACGCCGGGCGGAAGCCCGTCATCGCGGCGTGGAGCAGACCCGGCTTCGCCTCGAAGAGGGTCAGCATCCGCCGGCCGACGGCCATCTCCACACCCAGCCCGGCCTTGATGGCGAAGGCGTAGTTCAGGGCCTGGCGCCGCGCGTCCACCGCGTCCTGCGCCTCGGCGATCTTGACCGCCCACTCCCCGGCGAGCAGGCCCGAGCGCAGCGCGTACGAGATGCCCTCCCGGGTCCACGGCTCCAGCAGCCCGGCCGCGTCGCCCGCGACCAGTACCCGCCCCCGCGACAGCGGCGAATCCGGCTTGCGGCAGCGCGTCAGGTGCCCGGAGGACACGGACGGCTCGAAGCCGGCCAGCCCCAGCCGGGCGATGAAGTCCTCCAGGTACCGCTTGGTGGCAGCGCCTTCGCCCTTCGCCGAGATCACCCCGACCGTGAGCGTGTCGCCCTTGGGGAAGACCCAGCCGTAACTGCCGGGAAGCGGCCCCCAGTCGATGAGGACGCGGCCCTTCCAGTCCTCGGCCACCGTCGCCGGTACCGGGATCTCCGCCTCCAGGCCGAGGTCCACCTGGTCCATCTCGACGCCGACGTGCGCGCCGATCCGGCTGGCGCTGCCGTCGGCCCCGACCACCGCACGGGCCAGGACCGTCTCCCCGTCCGCGAGGACCACGGCGACGGTGCGCCGGTCCGGCACCGCCGCCCCGTGCTGCTCGACGCGGGCGACGGCGGTGCCCGTACGAACGGTCGCCCCCGCCTTCTCCGCCTCGGCGACCAGCCCGGCGTCGAACTCGGGCCGGTTGATGAGCCCGAACAGCATGTGCCTGGACCGGCGCGTGCGGGTCAGCTTGCCGTTCAAGGTGAACGTGACCGCATGGATCCGGTCCTTCAGCGGCAGCTGGAAGCCGGGCGGCAGCGCGTCACGCGACGGCCCGATGATCCCGCCTCCGCACGTCTTGTACCGGGGCAGCTCCGCCTTCTCCAGCAGGAGCACCCGCCGCCCCGCGCTCGCCGCCGCACGGGCCGCCGAAGCGCCGGCCGGGCCGGCGCCGACCACGACCACGTCCCACACCTCGCCGGTTCCCCCGGCCACCACGTCCCCCGCCCCCTCAGCGGCCTGCCCTGCTGCGTCGCGTACGTCGTCGTCGCTGCTCACGATGTGCTGCTGCTCCTGATCATGGTTGCTCCGATGCCGGGGAAATCCTACGGCCCGTGTCCGGCCCGCTCTGCTGTGCGAGGATCGGACTGCCTTGCGCCGCGCCCGGCCGCCGTACCCGGGCGACCGGATCCGGCACACGCCCACCAGGCGGATGCCGGCAGGCGTACACGTGACACAACGTCTCACCCAGGAGGAGCGTGCCCATGTCCCAGAATCCGATCGCCGAGACCATCGCCTCACTGATGCCCCGCGCCAAGCAGGAGCTGACCGAGCTGGTGGCCTTCCAGTCGGTGGCGGACTGGGCGCAGTTCCCCCGGAGCGAGAGCGAGGGGGCGGCGAACTGGGTGGCCGACGCGCTGCGCGCCGAGGGCTTCCGGGACGTGGCCCTGCTCGACACCCCCGACGGCACCCAGTCGGTGTACGGCTTCCTGCCCGGACCCGAGGGCGCGCCCACGGTCCTCCTCTACGCGCACTACGACGTGCAGCCCCCGCTGGACGACGACGCCTGGATCTCCCCGGCGTTCGAGCTGACCGAGCGGGACGGCCGCTGGTACGGCCGCGGCGCCGCGGACTGCAAGGGCGGCTTCATCATGCACCTGCTGGCGCTGCGCGCCCTGAAGGCCAACGGCGGCGTCCCCGTGAGCGTGAAGGTGATCGTCGAGGGCTCGGAGGAGCAGGGCACCGGCGGCCTGCAGCAGTACGCGGAGGCGAATCCGGAGCTGCTGACCGCCGACACCATCGTCATCGGCGACGCGGGCAACTTCCGCCCCGGACTGCCGACCGTCACGGCGACCCTGCGCGGCATGTGCATGCTCAAGGTGAAGATCGACACGCTGGGCGGCAACCTGCACTCCGGCATGTTCGGCGGCGTCGCCCCCGACGCCCTGGCCGCGCTGATCCGCCTGCTGGACTCGCTGCGCGCCGCGGACGGCTCGACGACCGTCGACGGCCTGGCCTCGGACGCGGTGTGGGAGGGCCTGCAGTACCCGGAGGAGGACTTCCGGGCCGACGCGAAGGTCCTCGACGGGGTCGAGCTGATCGGCGAAGGGACCATCGCGGACCGCCTCTGGGCCCGCCCGGCCGTCACCGTGCTCGGCATCGACTGCCCGCCGGTGGTCGGCGCCACCCCGTCGGTGCACGCGAGCGCCGCCGCACTGATCAGCCTGCGCGTGCCGCCGGGCGTGGACACCGCCGAGGCCGTGAAGCTCCTCGAAGCCCACCTGATCGCGCACACCCCGTGGAAGGCGCAGCTCGAACTGGAGGTGGTCGGCCAGGGCCAGCCGTTCCGGGCGGACACGACCAGCCCGGCGTACGCCTCCATGGCCGCCGCCCTGCAGGTGGCCTACCCGGGCCAGGAAATGCAGGTCAGCGGCATGGGCGGCTCGATCCCCCTGTGCAACACGCTGACGTCCCTGTACCCGGACGCGGAGATGCTCCTGATCGGCCTGAGCGAGCCGGAGGCGCAGATCCACGCGGTCAACGAGAGCGTCTCCCCGGAGGAGTTGGAGCGCCTCTCCGTGGCCGAGGCCCACTTCCTCGTCAACTACGCCGCTTCCAAGGGCGCCTGACCCGCGCAGGCGGCCCGGCCCCGTCCCCGGGCCGCCTACGCCACGGGTGAACTCCGCTCCGGGTGAAAGGTCGTTCCACCCCGCCCACGACGGCCGTACGTTCGAAGCATGGATCTTGTCGAGATACTGCCCGGACAACTGCACATGCTCCGCTTCCCGATCGGCCAGGCGTACCTCTGGCGGGACACGAACGGCTCCCTCACGCTCATCGACGCAGGGCACATCACCTCAACCCCTTCCATCGAGCAGGCGATCCGCTCCCTGGGCCACGTCCCGGACCGATTAGACCGGATCGTCCTGACCCACTGCCACCGCGACCACATCGGCGCGGCGGAGGAACTCGCCGGCCGCCGGGGCGCACACGTCCTCGCCCACCGCCTGGAGGCACCGGTCATCCGGGGCGAGCAGCCCGTCCCGGAACCGGTACTCCTGGACTGGGAGATCCCGCTGTACGAGCACGGCCTGACGGTCCCCGAGGCACCGCCGACACGAGTCGACATCGAAGTGCAGGACGGCGACGTCCTCCCGTTCGGTGACGGCGCGGTGGTCGTCCACTCCCCCGGCCACACCCCGGGCAGCATCGGCATCCACCTCCCCCGCCACGGCGTGCTGTTCACGGGCGACTGCATCGCCGGCGTCGGCCAGGTCATGCTCGGCGTGTTCAACGTGGACCACGAGCAGGCCCGGGCGTCCTTCCGCCGCCTGGCGGCACTGGCCCCGGCGGTGGCCTGCTTCGGCCACGGGGACCCCCTGACCAAGGACACGGCGACCGTCCTCCAGGCCGCGGCTGCGCCCGAGCCGCTCCTCCCCTGACCGCGGCAACACCCGGGCCCCTGACGTGACATGGCACCGCGTCAGCGACACAACGGCGCAGGAGGAGCGCCCTCCATGGTCCGCCCGGGAAGGGCAATGGGCGGCCGGGGCCCGGACACGCCGCACCCCCGGCCCAGGGCCCAGGGCCAGGCCGCTACCCCACCGGCCTCCCCGACTCCAAGTACAACGCCCGACCCCGTTCCCGCGCCCGCAGCGCCCACCTCAACCGCTCGTAGCGCACCGGCGGCAGCAGTTCCGCGGCCTCTGCTTCCGTGACGAACCGCCAGGCCCGCAACTCCGGTCCCGGAAGCCGCAGTCGGGCCGTGTCCTCGGCGTCCAACCGGCCCCCGTCGAAGAGCAGCCGGAGCCCGCCGTACGCGGGGCGCACGGGCGGTTCCCAGTCCACGACCAGCAGCCCGGGCAATCCGCCCAACTCGATGCCGAGTTCCTCGGCGACCTCCCGCACCCCCGCCCGAGCCGGTGCCTCGCCCGCCTCGACGACCCCGCCCGGGAACTCCCACCCCGCCTTGTACGTCGGATCCACCAGCAGCACCCGGTCATCAGCGTCGAACAGCAGCACCCCGGCCGCCACGGTCTCCCGTGTCGGCTCCGGGGTCTGCACGATGTCGCAGACCCCGGCCGCCTCCGTGCGCATGGCCTCGGCGATCCGTTCCGCCGTCTCCCGCACGCTCAGCCCGCCGTTGTCGATGACGTACGCATCGCCGGCAAGCCAGCTGCCCAGTGCCTGCCGGTAGGCCGGAATGTGGTCGTACGACCACTGCCGCACCCGCAGGTCCACCTCCTCCGGTTCCCCCGGCTCCTGCCGGGTCGCGATCCGCCCCCGCAGGATCGTTTCCTCCGGGGCCAGCAGTACGTGCCGCACCGGGATCCGCCGCGCCGCCAGCCCGCCGAACATCTCGTCCCGGTACTCCTGCCGCAGCAGCGTCATCGGTACGACGAGCACCCCGCCCACCTCGGCGAGCATCGCGGCGGCCGTGTCGACCACCAGGCGCCGCCAGCTCGGAAGGTCCTGATAGTCGCTCACCTCCTCCAACCGCTTGCGCGGCAGCAGCCTGCGCAGCGCGTCGCCGACGAGCTCCGGGTCGTACAGGGTGCTGTCCGGCAGGATGCCGGTCAGTTCGCGGGCCGTGCTGGTCTTCCCGGCGCCGAATGTGCCGTTGATCCAGACAATCACGTCTATCCCTCTCCCCACGGCTCGTCCGAAGCCCCCTGTGGCTTGCCCCGATCACCCTGCCACGGAAACCCGCGCACGGGCGCGGTGCTTATCCTCAGGACCACGGCGCCACCCCCCGCACGTCCGTTGCAGACCGCCCCGACCCACGCCCCCCAACCCGACCCGGAGGGATCCCGTCCAGTGTCACAGAGCCGTCGCCCGTCCGAGTCCCGCTACGGCCACCGGCCGACCATGAAGGACGTGGCGGCCCGCGCCGGGGTGGGCCTGAAGACGGTGTCCCGGGTCGTCAACGGGGAGCCGGGGGTCACTCCCGAGACGGCCGGCCGGGTCCAGGAGGCCATCGAGGTGCTCGGCTTCCGCCGCAACGACAGCGCGCGCGTGCTCCGCAAGGGCCGCACCGCCACCGTCGGCCTGGTCCTGGAAGACCTCGCCGACCCGTTCTACGGGCCGCTGAACCGGGCCGTGGAGGAGGTGGCCCGATCGCACGGTGCGCTGCTCGTGAACGGGTCCAGCGCGGAGGACCCGGACCGGGAGCGGGAGTTGGCGCTCGCCCTGTGCGCACGCCGCGTGGACGGCCTGATCGTGATCCCGGCCGGTGACGACCACCGCTATCTGGAGCCGGAGATCCGGGCCGGGGTGGCCACCGTCTTCGTGGACCGGCCGCCGGGCCGCATCGAAGCGGACGTCGTGCTCTCCGAGAGCTTCGCCGGTGCCCGCGAGGGCGTGGCCCACCTGATCGGGGCCGGCCACCGCCGGATCGGGTTCATCGGCGACCGCCCGCACATCCACACGGCGGCGGAACGCCTGCGCGGCTACCGGGCGGCCATGGCGGACGCAGGCCTGCCGGTGGCGCCGTCCTGGGTCTCGCTCGGCCCGACGGCCCCGCGAACCGTCGCGGCGGCAGCCCGAGCGATGCTGACGGGCGCCGACCCGGTCACGGCGCTGTTCGCGGGGAACAACCGCGTGACGGTGACAGCGGTACGCGTCCTGGCCGAACACCGGAACCCGCACCCCGTCGCACTGGTCGGCTTCGACGACTTCGAGCTGGCCGATCTGCTGCGCCCCGGTGTGACGGTGGTGGCGCAGGACGCGGCGGCCCTGGGCCGGGTGGCCACGGACCGCCTGTTCCGGCGTCTGGCGGGCGCCGCGCTCCCCCCGGCCCGTATCGAGCTGCCGACCCGCCTCATCCCGCGCGGCTCGGGCGAACTCCCGCCGCACGCTTGACGGTCACCGGATCAGGCCGTGCAGTACGGGCACGGCCGCTCCGGCGGCGAGCCCGGCGAGCACGGCGAGGGGGGCGGGCATGCCACCGAGGTGGCTCAGCCCGCCGACGACGAACCCGATCACGAGGGCGGTCAGCAGAACGACGGCCGCGTGCAGCGACAGGAAGGGCCGGTCGTGGCCGCCGGTACTGCTCGCCACCGGCTCCCGGGACACGACCGTACGGCTCTGGGACACCGCCACGGGCCGGCCCGTGGGGCCACCGCTCACGGGCCACACCACCAGGGTCGAGGGCATCGCCTTCTCTCCCGACGGCCGGCTGCTGGCCACCGCTTCCGACGGCGGGGTCCTGCTGTACGAACGCGTCGGCGCGTTCGACCCCGCCGCCGGAACCCGCTCCGACAGCGCATCGCGCGGTACGCCCCTCGCCTCCAGGGCCCTGGAGGCCGCGCTGTGCGAGCGGTGGGCGATCCGGCTGCCGTCCGTCCGGGTGGGCGGCCACGGTCTCCTGCGCGTCGCGTTCTCGCCCGACGGCCGCCTCCTTGCGACGACGTCTCTGGAGCGCGCGCTGCGTCTGTGGGACCCGGTCACCCGGGCCCCCTCGGGCCGTCGGCGCTCGCACCGCCGTCCGCGCCCCACTGCCTGGCGTTCTCGCCGGACGGCGCCCTCCTGGCCACCGAATCCCCCGACGGGGCCGTCTGGCTGCGTGATCCGGTGACCGGCGCGGTACGGCAGACGTGGCCGGCCGGTCGAGCGGGCACGTCGCGCCAGCTCGTGTTCTCCCCGGACGGCCTCCTGCTGGCGTCGCTGGCCGGGGACGGCTCGGTACTCCTGCGCACCGTCCCCGACGGGCAACCGGTCGGCGGGACGTTGCACGACCTCTCTGGAAGCCCCCTGAGCGCGGTCACGGCGATCGCGTTCTCCCCGGACGGCCGGATGCTGGCATCGGTCGACAGCGCCGGCGACATCCGGCTCTGGCGGCCCGGTACGCACATCCTGGTGGGGGGGACCGTAACCGGGCTCCCGGACGATCGCGTTCTCCCCGGACGGGCGGACCTTGGCCGCGCCGGCCGGGGACTCCACCGTACGGCTGTGGGACATCGATGGCGGCGGCCGGCACGGCAGCCCGCTCACCCATCAGGTCTCGCAGGTCGACCACCTGGCGTTCGCCCCGGACGGCAACCTGCTCGCCACCGCCGGGCACGACGGCGTGGTCCTCCTGTGGGATCCGGCGACCGGGGAGCGCGTCGACTCCCCGTTGGCGGGTCATGCCGGGCCCGTCAACGGCCTGGCCTTCTCCCCTGACGGCAGTCTGCTCGCCACCGTCGGTGCGGACAGTGCCCTGAACCTGTGGGCCATCGGCCCGATGCGCACGTGACCGCTGCCGGCCCGGCCGCTCCCACGGGGCCGACCGGCCGGTATCCCGTCACCGGCCGGGCTCCCCGCCCGACCGAGCCCGCATCGGGCCGAGTCCGCATCAGGCCCGCCAGGCCATCGGCCCCTTCAGGCAGTGGCCGTCGTGGCCGATCGGCGCGGGATCGCGAAGGCGTCGAGTTCGGCGCGGGTGAGGCCGGTCAGGGCGGTGACCTCGTCGGCGCCGACCGCCCCGCAGTCCATGCCGCGGACCAGGTAGCCGGCCAGGGCCTTCGCCGTGGCGGGCTCGTCCATCACGTCGCCCTCCAGCTTGGCGACGTACGCCTTCAGCCGCGCGGCCGCCGCTTCGAGACCCTCGCGGTAGAAGGCGAACACGGCCGCGTACCGGGTCGGCAGGTGGCCCGGGTGCATGTCCCATCCCTGGTAGTAGGCGCGGGCCAGGGCACGGCGGGTGAGGCCGTAGTGCAGCTTCCACGCCTCGTGGACCTGCTCGGTGGTGCCGACCGGCTTGACGTTGGTCGAGCCGTCGGAGACGCGTACGCCGGTCCCCGCGGCCGCGACCTGCATGATCGCCTTGGCGTGGTCGGCGGCCGGGTGGTCGCTGGACTGGTAGGCGGCGGACACGCCGACGCAGGCGCTGTAGTCGAAGGTGCCGTAGTGCAGGCCGGTCGCGCGGCCCTTGGCGGCTTCGATCATCCGTGCCACGGTGGCGGTGCCGTCGGAGGCGAGGATGGCCTGGCTGGTCTCGATCTGGATCTCGAAGCCGATGCGGCCGGGGCGCAGGCCGCGGGCGGACTCGAAGGCCTCCAGCAGCCTGACGAAGGCGCTGACCTGTTCGGCGTACGTGACCTTGGGGAGGGTCAGGACGAGGCCCTCGGGCAGGCCGCCGTGTTCCAGGAGCCCGGAAAGGAAGACGTCGGTGGTGCGGATCCCGCGGTCGCGGACGCCGGCCTCCATGCACTTCATCCGGATGCCCGTGTAAGGGGCGTTGGTGCCGTTGGCGAAGGACTCGGAGACGAGCCGGGCGGCGCGGGCGGCAGCCTGGTCCTCCTCATCGTCGGAGCGCACCCCGAAGCCGTCCTCGAAGTCGACGCGCAGGTCCTCGACGGGCTCGCGCTGCAGCTTGGCACGGACCCGCTCGTAGACGGGGCCGGCGAGCTCGTCGCCGATGCCGAGGACCTCGGCGAAGGCAGCGGCATCGGGGGCGTGCTCGTCGAGGGCGGCGAGGGCCTGGTCGCCCCAGGCGCGGATGGTGTCCGCGGCGAAGACGTCACCGGGCACGTAGACGGTGTGGACGGGCTGGCGGGTGCCGGGGTCGCCCGGGTAGTGGCGGGCGAGTTCCGCGTCCACCGGGGCGAGGGAGGCGCTGATGCCCTCGCTGACCGCGCCTGCGAGGCTCGTCGCCACCTTCTCCTGCTGACCCATCCCACACCCTCCTCTTTCCGCTTCACGGAATCACGGATCCGCATAGCAGAATTTAGTCATGGGGTTCCGCTCCGTCAATGGTCCCGCCCGGTGGCGACAGCAACGACTCGGGGCCGTGCGGTGAGAACACCACACGGCCCCGTGACGGAGAGAGGCGCAGGTCAGCCCTTGCGCGCCTGGATCTCCTGGGTCAGCTGCGGGACGACCTCGAAGAGGTCGCCCACGACGCCGTAGTCGACGAGCTCGAAGATCGGGGCCTCGGCGTCCTTGTTGATGGCCACGATGGTCTTCGAGGTCTGCATGCCAGCCCGGTGCTGGATCGCGCCGGAGATACCGGTGGCGACGTACAGCTGCGGGGAGACCGACTTGCCGGTCTGGCCGACCTGGTTGGTGTGCGGGTACCAGCCGGCGTCGACGGCGGCGCGCGAGGCACCGACGGCCGCACCGAGGGAGTCGGCCAGCGCCTCGATGATGGCGAAGTTCTCGGCGCCGTTGACGCCGCGGCCGCCGGAGACCACGATCGCGGCCTCGGTCAGCTCGGGACGGCCGGTCGACTCGCGCGGGGTGCGCGAGGTGACCTTGGTGCCGGTGGCCAGGGCGCCGAAGGTGACGGCGAGCGCCTCGACGGCACCGGCGGCCGGGGCGGCCTCGACCGCGGCCGAATTCGGCTTGACGGTGATGACCGGGGTGCCCTTGGAGACACGGGACTTGGTGGTGAAGGACGCGGCGAACGCGGACTGCGTCGCGACCGGGCCCTCGTCACCGGCCTCCAGGTCGACGGCGTCGGTGATGATGCCGGAACCGATGCGGACGGCGAGGCGGGCCGCGATCTCCTTGCCCTCGGCGGAGGACGGGACGAGCACGGCGGCCAGGGAGCCCGCGGCGGACACGGCCTCGTAGGCGGCCTGCAGCGCGTCGACCTTCGGCACGACGAGGTACTCGGCGAACTCGGGGGCGTCGGCGGTGAGGACCTTGACCGCGCCGTGCTCGGCGAGCACGGCGGCGGTGTTCTCGGCACCGGCGCCGAGGGCGACGGCGACGGGCTCGCCGATGCGGCGGGCCAGGGTCAGCAGCTCGAGGGTGGGCTTGCGGACGGCGCCGTCCACGTGGTCGACGTAGACGAGGACTTCAGCCATTACTACTCCTGGGCGAGAACCCCGAACTTCATCCGGGGAAAGACATGTTGACTGCTGGGCTCAACCCGCGCCTCCGAGCGCCGGGCAGGGCTTGTCCGTCATGAGGCCGTCTCGACAGTCGAGTGAGAAGCCCCTTCGGGGGAGGAGTCACGGGGATGCTCCTGCGAAGAGCAATCCGGGCCGCGCGGGGCGTGTTGCAACCGACCCGCGCGGCCACCTCCACTAGATGAACTTCTGGCCGGCCAGGAACTCGGCCAGCTGCTTGCCGCCCTCGCCCTCGTCCTTGACGATCGTGCCGGCGGTGCGCGCCGGACGCTGCGCCGCGGAGTCCACCGCGGTCCAGGCGCCCTCCAGGCCGACCTCCTCCGCCTCGAGGTCGAGGTCGGACAGGTCCCAGGACTGCACCGGCTTCTTCTTGGCGGCCATGATGCCCTTGAAGGACGGGTAGCGGGCCTCGCCCGACTGGTCCGTCACGGAGACGACCGCCGGGAGGGAGGCCTCGAGCTGCTCGCTCGCGGTGTCGCCGTCGCGGCGGCCCGTGACGGTGCCGTCCTCGACACTGACCTCGGAGAGCAGGGTGACCTGCGGGACGCCCAGGCGCTCGGCCAGGAGGGCCGGGAGGACACCCATGGTGCCGTCGGTCGACGCCATGCCCGTGATGACCAGGTCGTAGCCGGCCTTCTCGACGGCCTTGGCCAGCACCAGGGAGGTGCCGATCACGTCGGTGCCGTGCAGGTCGTCGTCCTCGACGTGGATGGCCTTGTCGGCACCCATGGACAGCGCCTTGCGCAGGGCGTCCTTGGCGTCCTCCGGGCCCACCGTCAGCACGGTGATCTCGGCGTCGTCGGCGTCCTCGGCGATCTGCAGCGCCTGCTCGACGGCGTACTCGTCGAGCTCCGACAGCAGACCGTCGACGTCGTCGCGGTCCACCGTCAGGTCATCGGCGAAGTGCCGGTCGCCGGTGGCGTCGGGCACGTACTTCACACAGACAACGATCCTCAGGCTCACGCCGGCTCTCCTACCGCATCGTCTTGTTTCTGATACCGCCTTATGCAGGCAGCATAGGCGCCTTGTCGGGCGGATCCCGGTCGGGGCGGCCCGCGCTCCGATCAGAATGTTACTCGCCAGTACATCGCGGGTCTCCCCGGGAGGCAAGGCCGCTGAACTGTGATCTGTCCAACGCCACCCCAACCCGCCCCAGCAGGGACGATTCAGTCACGCAACGCGTTGAAGCGCCCCTGGTGGTACAGCAGCGGACGACCCTGTCCCGCAGGGTCACCGAGCACGGCTTCCGCGATGATCACCCGGTGCTCGCCGGCCGGCACCCGCGCCACCACCCGGCACACCAGCCACGCCAGTACGCCGTCCAGCAGCGGCACCCCGTGGGGCCCCCGCGACCAGCCGGTACCCGGACCGAAACGGTCCGCTCCGCTGCGGGCGAACAGGCCCGCCAGCTCCTTCTGGTGCTCGCCCAGTATGTGCACGCCGAGGTGGTCGCAGTCGCGCAGGGCGGGCCAGCTGGAGGAGCTGGTACCGGTGGTGAACGAGAGCAGTGGCGGTTCGGCGGAGACCGAGTTGAGCGAGGTCGCGGTGAAGCCGACCGGCCGGTCACCGTCCGCGGCTGTGATCACGGCGACCCCCGCGGCGTGCTGCCGGAAGACCGAGCGCAGCAGCTCGGGCGAGCCGGGCAGGGCGGACGCGAACAGGTCGGCCGGGCGGGGCTGCGCCGGCATGGCGGTCTGCGGAGGCGGACCGGAGCGGAGGGACGCAGTGGCAAGCGGGGCGGACTGGGCCGCGGAGGCCGTCGGGGCCGTCATCGGGGGGCCTTCCTTCTGCTCTGCCGCAGGGCGGCGGGCACGAGCGCGTCGGACATCGGGTCAGGGCGGGTCGTTCAGTGAGCCTGACAGCGCGCACTCGCGTGACGGACGAGGTCCACATGGACGCGCCCGTACAGCAGAAGTTCGTACCTCATGCGGTCAGCCTGGCGATCTCTGCTGTACACAGTCAAGCGGGGGCGGGAAGATGCGAGGCGCGTCACGCTGCGTGCGGGTGCGTGCACCGGCGCACCGGTCACATCGCAGCGCCCAGCGCGGCGATCACATCGGCTTTGCGCGGCATCCCCGCAGCGCGCCGGACGATCCGGCCGCCCGCGTCCAGGACGAGCACGGTCGGGGTCTTCTCGATGCCCAGGGCGCGTACCAGGTCGAGGTTCTGCTCGGCGTCGATCTCGATGTGGGCGACGCCGTCGACCAGGCCCGCCACTTCGGCCAGGATCCGCCGGGTGGCCCGGCAGGGCTGGCAGAAGGCGGTGGAGAACTGCACCAGGCTCGCCCGCTCCCCCGGTTCGGCGCCCAGCCGTGCGGCATCCAGCCGCCCGGCGCCGGCCCCTTGTCCCGCCGCGTCCCCGTCCACTCCCACTCCCACTCCCGCTCCCGCCGCCATCACCATCACCGCCACCGTCACCCGCGGACACCGCGTCCCGCATCATTGAAGTACGTTCGTACGGCGGTCCGAGCGCCTGCGGCGTGCGCTGCATTCCCCGGGTGGTTCCCCGCGTGACGAGAATCTCCCCGGGGACGGGCGTCTGGGCTGGCCAGCAGGGCTCGAATACGGCACGATCCGCAGTGGCCGCGTACCTACGCAGCCGTAACTTACGGCCGGGAGAACCTCCCCAGGCAGAAAGCGGGGTCTCCCCCTCATGGCTGAGCTCGTCTACCCCCCGGTGATCGGCGCCGCCCACGCGCTGTTCCGGGCGCTGGACATCCGGATCGACATGAAGGGCGCCGAGAACATCCCGCGCCAGGGCGGTGCGGTCCTGGTCTCGAACCACATCGGCTACCTCGACTTCATCTTCGCCGGTCTGACGGCCCGGCCGCAGAAGCGGCTGGTGCGGTTCATGGCGAAGGAGTCGGTGTTCCGCCACAAGGTGTCGGGCCCGCTGATGCGCGCGATGAAGCACATTCCGGTGGACCGGGCGCAGGGTGAGACCGCCTACCGGCACGCCCTCGACTCGTTGCGCGCCGGCGAGATCATCGGGGTGTTTCCGGAGGCGACGATCTCCCAGTCCTTCACGCTGAAGAGCTTCAAGTCGGGTGCGGCACGGATGGCACAGGAGGCCGGAGTCCCGCTGATCCCGGTGGCCCTGTGGGGCACCCAGCGGCTGTGGACCAAGGGCAGGCCGCGCAATTTCAAGCGCAGCCACATCCCCGTGACGCTGCGGGTGGGCGAGCCGATCGAGGCGCCGACCGACCAGTACGCCGGGGCGATCACGCGGCGGCTGCGGGAGCGGGTGCAGGAGCTGCTGGAGGCCGCTCAGCGCGCCTACCCGGTGGACCGGAAGGACGCCGAGGGCGCCTGGTGGCAGCCGGCACACCTGGGCGGCTCGGCGCCGACGCCGGCCCAGGTCAAGGAAGCGGGCTGATCCGGTACCACCGGGTCGGGTGAACTCTCGGGCCCGTGCGGCCCCCGCCCGGCGGCGGACCGCACGGGCTTTCGCATGCCGTCGGGCGGCCGCTACCGCCCGGCGCCGGACCACGGCCCCGTCGCCGCCTCCGCCCCTGTGCCTGCCGCCGCCCGTGCGCCTGCCGCCTCCGCCGCCCCTGTCTCTGCCGCCTCCGCCGCCCGTGCGCCTGCCGCGCCCGCCGCCCCGGCTTCCGCGCGCTTGCGCCGGCGGTGGGCGGCGACGCGTTCGCGCGTGGCGCAGGTGCCGGAGCAGTAGCGGCGGGCGCTGCCGGGGCCGCCGCCGAGGAAGAGCCGGCCGCAGCCGGCGGCGGCGCAGGCGCCCCATACGATCCGGCCGTGCTCGGTGAGCAGCTGGGCGAGGGCCAGGGCTCCGGCGGCCAGGAACCACTCGCCCCAGCCGGCCTCGTCGCCCCGGTCCACGTGGAGGTGCCAGGGGTGGCCGTCGTGCCGGGTCAGGCGGGGCCGGGCGGCGTACTGCGCGAAGAGGGCGTTGAGGGCTTCCGCGGAGCGGTCCTCGTCCGGCTCGGCGAGGAGGTCCGCCATCCGCCGGGCGGCGGCGCGCAGGTCGGCGGCGTCGGCCTCGGTGAAGGCCCCGGGCGTGAGGTCGGCGGGGTTCTCCCCGTGCCGGGCGAGCAGTGCGGTGAGGCCGGTCCGCGGGAGACCGGGGTCGGCCCGGACCGCCTCGGCGAGGTCGACGAGCCGCCGTGCGGCCGAGAAGCCCTGCGCGGAGTCGGTCATGCCCTGTTCCTTTCGCCTGCACCTTTTCGCTGTACACCTTTTTCGCCGTACATGCTTTCGTCCTGCTCCCGCAGCACGTAACGTCTTGAGCCGCCATGACGTTACACGATCGGGGGAGGGTCCGGCATGGTCGGGTTCGGGCGGTATCTGGCGGCGGCGGTGGCCGCGCGCTTCGCCTCGGAGGGCATGAGCCTGGCGGTTGTGCTGCTCGCCCTGGAGCGCACCGGGAGCGCCGCGTACGGGGCGTTCGTACTGACGGCGTGGCTGGCCCCGCACGTCCTGGCGGCTCCGCTCGCCGGGGCGGCCGCGGGCAGGGCCCGGCGGCCGCGGCTGTTCCACGTCGGCGCGCTGGCGGGGTTCACGTCCGCGGTGGCGGCGCTGGCCGTGCTGCTCGGCCGGGCGCCCCTGCCGGTGGTGCTCGCGGTGGCGGTGCTCGGCGGGAGCTGCGGGCCGATGGTGACGGGCGGGATGTCCAGCCTGGTCGCCGGGCTGGTGTCGGCGGGAGCCCGGCGCGACCGGGCGTACGGCTGGGACGCGAGCACCTACAACGCCGCGGCCGTGACGGCTCCGGCGGTGGTCGGCCTGGTCGCGGCGGCCGGGGCTGCGGCGCCGGCGATGGCCGTGCTGGCGCTGGGCGGTGCGGTCGCGGCGGCCCTGGTCGCGACCCTCCCGTTCGGCGGCGCCGGGGCGGCTTCGCGGGACGAGTCCGGGCGGACCACCAGGACAGCCGCTCCGACGGTGGCTTCGCCGTCCGGTGCCGGAGGCTCCCGGGCGGGGCTCGGGGGCGGGCTGGCTGCCCTCTGGCGGATCCCGGAGCTGCGGGCGATCACGGCGGCGACGACGCTGGCCTTCGCGGGGCTGGGCTCCCTCACCACCACCTCGGTACTGCTGGCCGGGCGGCTCGGCAGTCCGGGCGCCGGGGGTGTGCTGATGACGGCGTTCGCGCTGGGGGCGCTCGGGGGCTCGCTGACGCTGGGCCGGCTCGCGGGGGTGGAGCCGGGGCGGATGGCACGCTGGGCGATGGCGGGCACGGGGGTGGCGCTCGGGGCGGCCGCCTTCTCCCCGTCCGTGGCGGTGGGGGCGGCGCTGTTCGCGGTGGCGGGCGTGTGCGACGGGCCCCTGCTGACGGCCACGCTGCGGATCCGGGCGGACCACGCCCCCGATGCGGTGCGGACGCAGGTGTTCACGCTGGGGGCGGGGCTCAAGCTGACCGCGGCCTCGGTCGGCGCCGCCCTCGTGGGACTGGCCGCCGACGTGCCGCCGCAGTTGCTGCTGTCGGGGGTCGCGGTACTGGTTCTCGCGTCGGCCCTGCTACACCTGCTCGTGGCGCCGCGCGGCGCCGGGGCGGGGGCGGTCGCGGCTACAGGGCTTCCGGCAGGTTCCGCCACAGCTGCGGCCGGTCGGCGGAGCCCCGGAGCGCCGTGAGCACGGCCGGGTGCGGGGCGGCGTGCAGCTCGGGATGGTCGGCCTCGCCGAGTTCCGGGCGAACGGGAAACGCGAGGTGGGCAGATCCCTTGCGGGTGGCGAGCACGTCCGAGGCGCGCCAGGAGACGCGCGGGTCGCCGAAGTCAGCGGACTGCGGGATGGTGTCGCGGACTAACTCGTAGGCCGCTGCGGCGTATGAGTATGCACTGCCGGTGGCGGCCCAGAGGACTTCGGCGGTTTTCCGGACGGGACGGGCGGTCGTGGCCGATGCCCCGTCGGCCGCCAGGCAGGCGTCAGGATCGCGATCGGTGGTGGTCGGCTGCACGATCCGGAACATGGACATACCCCCGACCGCAGTTCACTGAACTCACAGTCGGGGGTATGTCCATTCAGTTTGGCGGTGGCTGGGCCGGTCAGCGGGCCAGCTCCTCCTTCAGCGCCTGGAGGAAGCCGTCGACGTCCTCCTCCGTGGTGTCGAAACCGCACATCCAGCGCACGTGGCCGGCGGCCTCGTCCCAGAAGTAGAAGCGGTAGCGCTGCTGCAGCCGCAGCGACACCTCGTGCGGCAGCTTCGCGAACACCGCGTTCGCCTGGACCGGGTAGAGGATCTCCACCCCGTCGGTCTCGCGCACGCCCGCGGCGAGCCGCTGCGCCATCGCGTTGGCCTGCCGGGCGTTGCGCAGCCACAGGTCCTTGGCGAGCAGCGCCTCCAGCTGGACGGAGACGAAGCGCATCTTCGACGCGAGCTGCATCGACATCTTGCGGATGTGCTTCATCTGCCGGACCGCGTCCGGGTTGACCACGACCACGGCCTCGCCGAACATCATGCCGTTCTTGGTGCCGCCGTACGAGAGCACGTCGACGCCCACCGCGTTGGTGAACGTGCGCATCGGCACGTCGAGGGAGGCCGCGGCGTTGGCTATGCGGGCGCCGTCGAGGTGGACCTTCATGCCGAGTCCGTGGGCGTGCTCGCAGATCGCCCGGATCTCGTCCGGGGTGTAGACCGTGCCCAGCTCGGTGTTCTGGGTGATCGACACGACCTGCGGCATCGCCCGGTGCTCGTCCTCGAAGCCCCAGGCCTCCTGGTCGATGAGTTCGGGGGTGAGCTTGCCGTCCGGGGTGGGGACGGCCAGCAGCTTGAGGCCGGCCATCCGCTCCGGAGCGCCGCCCTCGTCCACGTTGATGTGGGCGCTCTTGGCGCAGATCACGGCGCCCCAGCGGTCGGTCATGGCCTGGAGGGCCGTGACGTTCGCGCCGGTGCCGTTGAACACCGGGAAAGCCTCCGCGTACGGACCGAAGTGGCTGCGGATGATCCTCTGCAGGTGCTCGGTGTACTCGTCCTCGCCGTACGCGACCTGGTGGCCGCCGTTGGCCAGGGCAAGGGCCTCCAGGATCTCCGGGTGGACCCCTGCGTAGTTGTCGCTCGCGAAACCGCGTACCGCCGGATCGTGGTGGCGGCGGGCATCGGTCTTCACGGTTGCGGAGTGAGCCACAGACGCTGTCCGTTCACATCGATGGCGGGCCGCTCCCACACGCCGGCGATGGCCTCGGCCAGCTCCTTGACGTCGGTGAAGCCCGCGAACTTCGCATTGGGGCGCTCCGCGCGCATCGCGTCGTGCACCAGTGCCTTGATCACCAGGATCGCAGCTGCGGCGCCCGGGCCCTCCTCGCCCCCCGCCTTGCGGAAGGAGTCGGCCATGGCGAGCGTCCAGGCCTCGGCGGCCGCCTTGCCGGCGTTGTACGCGGCGTTGTTCGCGACGGGTTTGTGCGCGCCGGACTGGCTGACCAGCACGTAGCGGCCCCGGTCGCTGCGCAGCAGAGCGTCGTGGAAGGCGATCGACGTGTGCTGGACGGTGCGGATCAGGAGCTTCTCCAGGAAGTCCCAGTCGCCCAGGTCGGTCTCCGTGAAGGAGGTGCTGCCGCGCCAGCCGCCGACGAGGTGGACGAGGCCGTCCACCCGGCCGAATTCCTTCTCGGTCCGCGCGGCCCATTCCTTGGTCGCGTCGAGGTCGAGCAGGTCCACGGTGTCACCGGTGACGGTGGCACCGCCGTGGGCGTAGCGGGCCGCGTCCACGGCCTCGGCCAGGCGCGCCGGGTCGGCGTCGGACGCCACGACCACGGCACCGGCCTCGGCGAGGCGGAGCAGGGCTGCGCGCCCGGCGGGGCCGCCGGCGCCGGCCACGGCGACGACGGCTCCCTTCAGGCTGCCGAGGTCCCCGGTCTCGTTTCCGCTGTTCATCTGTGCAGCCTCCAGGGGGCGAGTGCTCACGCGGCGGCCCGCTCGGCCGTGTCGGCGTTGTGGGCGGTGATGCCCTTGCAGGAGGCGATCACGGTCTTGAGCTTCTTGGCGAGCGCCTCATAGAACATGCTGAGCGGAAACTCGTCGGGAAGCACGTCGTCCACGAGCTTGCGCGGCGGCTGCGTCAGGTCCAGGGCGTCGGGGCCCTTCGCCCACGTGGAGCCCGGGTGCGGGGCGAGGTAGGTGGACACCAGCTCGTAGGCCTTGAACCAGTGCACGAGCTTCGGGCGGTCGATGCCGTCGCGGTACAGCTTCTCGATCTCGGCGCACAGCTGGTTGGTGACCTGCGGGGCGCGCATCCAGTCGATCTTCAGCGTGTTGTCCGTCCAGCGCACGACGTCGTGCTTGTGGAGGTACGCGAACAGCAGCTGGCCGCCGAGGCCGTCGTAGTTGCGGTTGCGGTCACCGGAGACCGGGAAGCGGAACATCCGGTCGAAGAGGACGGCGTACTGCACGTCACGGCCGTGCTCGTTGCCTTCCGACTCCAGCTTCACGGCCTCCTTGAAGGCGGTGAGGTCGCAGCGCAGCTCCTCCAGGCCGTACATCCAGAACGGCTGCCGCTGCTTGATCATGAAGGGGTCGAACGGCAGGTCGCCGTGGCTGTGGGTGCGGTCGTGGACCATGTCCCACAGGACGAAGGCCTTCTCGCAGCGCTCCTGGTCCTCGACCATGCGGGCGATGTCCTCGGGCAGCTCGATGCCGAGGATGTCGACGGCGGCCTCGGTGACCTTGCGGTAGCGGGCGGCCTCGCGGTCGCAGAAGATACCGCCCCAGGTGAAGCGCTCGGGGGCCTCGCGGACGGCGATGGTCTCCGGGAAGAGCACCGCGGAGTGGGTGTCGTAGCCCGGCGTGAAGTCCTCGAGGGTGATGCCGAGGAACAGCGGGTTGTCGTACCGGGTGCGCTCCAGCTCGGAGAGCCACTCGGGCCACACCATCTTCAGGACGACGGCCTCGAAGTTGCGGTCCGGGTTGCCGTTCTGCGTGTACATGGGGAAGACGACGAGGTGCTGGAGGCCGTCGGCGCGCTCGGCAGCAGGGTGGAAGGCCATCAGCGAGTCGAGGAAGTCCGGCACGCGGAAGCCCTCGGCGACCCACTTGCGCAGGTCCGCGACGAGCGCCTTGTGGTAGGCCGTGGCGTGGGGCAGGAGCGGCGAGAGCTGCTCGACCGCGGCGGCCGCGCGCTCGACGGCGGCTTCGACCTGCTCGGGGGCGGGCGCGCCCTCGGCCTCGAAGTCGATCGAACCGTCCTTGGACTGCCAGGGGCGGATCTCCTCCACGGCGGCCTTGAGCGCGGGCCACGCCGGGTGGTCGACCACCCGCGCATCGGCGGCTATCGCGGCCCCGCCGGTACCCGGCACAAGAGTTTCCGTCATGTCACTTCCTCCACAGGAGAACCTCACGTAATGACAGCGTATGCATGTGAGGGTGTCCTGCTCAAGGGGTTGTCCAGGAAATTATGCGGCTGTACCCCTATCGAAACCGCAATTCTTCCCGCAGTCCATCGTTCGGGCGAGCGCATCGCCGTCCTGTCAAGGCCTTGGAGGCGCGCCCACGCACGGGTGAGACGGCACGGGCCCCGCGGCCGGGCGTGGGGCGCAGGGCCCTGGCGGGAACCGGCCTCCGGGCGGATCCGGTCCTCTGCACGGGCGGTCTCAACGCGACCGGGGCGCACTAGCATGCGTCCTCAACCGCGCGCGGCCGGGCCGGGGCCGCGACCGCGCCGGGGAGCCGCCGTCGACGGAAGCGAGAGAACCTTGACTTTCCTCACCATCGGTCATCGCGGGGTCATGGGTGTCGAGCCGGAGAACACCCTGCGGTCGTTCGTCCGCGCGGAACGCACCGGCATGGACGCCATCGCACTGGACCTGCGCCTGAGCAAGGACGGTGTGCTCGTCGTCCTGCACGACGCGGACGTCGACCGGACCACCGACGGCTCGGGCGCCGTCACCGACCTGACCCTGGACGAGCTGCGCGGTCTGGACGCCGGGCAGGGCGAGCGCATCCCGGTCTTCGAGGAGGTCCTGGACTCCGTACGGACCCCGCTGCAGGTGTCCGTCCAGGACCGGCCCGCGGCAGCGGCGCTGGCGGAGCTGCTGGTGGGCCGCGACCTGACCGCGCGGGTGGAGGTGGCCTCGTTCCACGACGCGGTACTCGCCGAGGCGGCCCGGCTGGCGCCGGGCGTGCGGACCGTTCTCCACTCCGATCTGGGCGGGGGCTCGGCCGCGGAGGTCGTGGACCGGGCGCTGGCCGCGGGGGTGCGGGCGCTCGCCCTGGACCTGCGGCGGCTCACCCTGGAGACCGTGGAGGCGGCGCACCGCGCCGGGCTGCGGGTGACGGGCTGGACGGCCAACACCCTGGAGCAGCTGCGGCTCGCGCGGGCCCTCGAACTGGACGGGGTGGCCACCGACTTCCCCGAGATCCGCAGCACGGGCCGGTTCACGGCCTGACGGCCGCCGCCCCGAGGCCCCCGGTCCGGCAATGGCCGGATCCGGGGCGCCGGAGCAGGGCGCTCGGCCGGCGCTGGGGCCGCGGCTCCCGGGCCGCGGCTCCCGGGCCGGGGCGCACCGCCCGGTGGACCGCTCCTACAGCGCCTTGACCAGGAGTTCGAAGGCCAGGTCGTCGCGGAGCGGGACACCGAAGCGCTCGTCGCCGTAGGGGAAGGGGCTCAGCTCGCCGGTGCGGCGGTAGCCGCGGCGCTCGTAGTAGGCGATGAGCTCCTCCCGGACGTGCACCACCGTCATCCGCATCTCCCGGATGCCCCACGTCTCCCGGGCCCGGCGCTCCGCCTCGGCGAGGACCTCCTTGCCGAGGCCGGCGCCCTGCAGCCCGGGACGGACGGCGAACATGCCGAAGTACGCATGGTCGCCCCGGTGTTCGAGCTGGCAGCAGGCGACGAGCTCGCCCGCGCGCTCGACGACGAGCAGGACGCTGTCGGGGGTCCGGATGACGGCGCGCACCCCCTCCGGGTCGGTGCGCTGCCCCTCCAGGAAGTCCGCCTCCGTGGTCCAGCCGGCCCGGCTGGCATCCCCGCGGTACGCCGACTCGACGAGCTCCACGAGGGCCGGCACGTCCGCCTCGACGGCATTGCGGAATTCGAGTGCGGCGGGCTGGACGACGGTCGACATCGGGGCTCCGTTCTGCTGTGTGCTCAACGGCATATGACATGCCCGGTGCTGCACGGACAGCCTAACGCGCCGCCGCGTGCGGACCCGTGGGCCGGGGCATCTGTTCACCGTGACGCCGTCGACCCGGGGGTTCCCGCCGTGCACGGTCCCGCTGTGTCCTCATGGTCCGCTCCCGCCGCCCTCCCCGGCTGGCTGCTCGTCGCGCTGTGCGCGGTGAGCGGGGCGTACTGCCTGGGGCTCGCGCGCAGAGCGGGCCGGCGGGCGCGCGGCGCGGCGGCGGGCGAGGCGCTGATGGGCCTCGGGATGGCGGTGATGGCCGCGCCGCCGGGCCTCGGGCCGTGGGGGCCGCAGGTGCTTCTGGCGGTCTTCTGCGGGGCCGTGCTGCACGCGCTGTGGCTGCTGCGCGACGGCCTGCACCACGCACACCACCTGGTCGGCTCGCTGGCGATGGCGTACATGGCGCTGACGATGGCCTCGGGCCACGGGACCGGGGCGGGGGCCTGGGCAGGCCGGCCGCTCGTGGCCGCGGTGCTCCTCGTCTACTTCGCGGGGTACGTCCTGCTGGGTGGGGCACGGC
>NZ_JACBGN010000669.1 GCF_013401435.1 Streptomyces sp. BR123 | reverse complement strand
GGGCCGGGGCTGGCGGGACGGACGAACCAGGGGGAGCCGATGACCGTACGGCGGAGCGCAGGCACGGAGCGCAGGCGGTTCCTCGCCCTGCTCGGCGGGGCCGCACTGCTGCCCCTCGGCGCGACGGCCGGCTGCGCGGAGCTCCGGCCGAACGAGGACCACCTGCGCGTACGGACCGGCATCGAGCCGCTGCGCAAGCGGTTCCCGGCGCTGGGCGAGCTGTCCGACGCGCACTGGCTCGGGTACGACCTCGACGAGGCGGGCAAGCGCCAGACCGTCCCGGGGCCGGACTCGCGGATCCGGCTGGTCGGCGTGGCCCGGCTGGCCGCCGGAGCGGTGGCCGCCACGCTCGGGGCCGCCCCGGCGGGGGAGCGCTTCGAGACGGTGGCCCTGCCCGCCGACCTCCCCGCTCCTCTGGCGAAGCATGTGCCCGACCGGACCGACTGGCGGGCGAGTACGGCATACGACCTGCGGATCCTCGCGCGGGAGCCGTCGCAGGCCCCGGCGGGCGAGGAGGCCGAGGGCCGTTTCCTCCTGCACGAGAAGGACGACCGGGTCTGGTTCGACACGGTCTTCCTGTACACCTGACGGTCAGCTCTCCGCCGCCCCCTCCGGCCTCCCC
>NZ_JACBGN010000668.1 GCF_013401435.1 Streptomyces sp. BR123 | reverse complement strand
TAAGAGACAGCCTCCGCCCCGGGCCACGGTCACGGGCCCGATCACCGCGCGGACCGTCACCGGTTCGTCCCCGACCCTGTACGGCGGCACCCGGAACGTCGCCAGCTGCGACATCGACAAGCAGGTCCGGCTGCTGGCCGCCGGGCCGGACAGGAACCGGGCGTTCGCCGAGGCGCTCGGCATCGAGCCGTCGGCCGTGCCCGGCTACCTGCGCTCGCTCACCTCGGTGACCCTGCGCAACGACACCCGGGTCACCAACCACGGCTATCGGGACGGCCGCCCGGTCCCCTACCAGGCCGTGCTCCAGGCCGGCACCGCCGTCCTCGTGGACGGCCGCGGCGTGCCCCGGGTGCGCTGCGCCTGCGGCAACCCGCTGGGCGAGCCGGTGCCGCTGCGGGCCGGTTCGACGCGGCAGGGTGCGCCCTGGGCGGCGTACCGGCCGCAGAACGTGGTGGTGGTCCAGCCGGCGACCAAGACCATCGACAAGGTCACCATCTACGACCAGCGCACCGGACGCTGGTACGAGCGAGGCCCCGGCCACCCGAAGGGACCCGAGGACCGGGACCGGCCCGTCCCGCCGCCGCCGCTGCCTCCCCCGCCTCCCGCGACACCGCAGACCTCCCTGAGCCCCGCAC
>NZ_JACBGN010000667.1 GCF_013401435.1 Streptomyces sp. BR123 | reverse complement strand
CCCCCATGTGATGCCGCCGAAGAGGAGACCCCACACCGGGACGGCCTTCCGGGGCATCCGGGCTGCGCTCGCACCCGCCGCCGCGCTGTTCGCCGTCGCGCCGGTCACGGCACCGCTCCACGCCCTCCCACTGCTCGGAGCCGCCGTCCCGCCCGCCCTCGCCGTGCCCGTCGAGGATCCCGTCACGCTGTCCCGACAAGGGCAGATCACCGACCGGGTCGGGGCCCTCGGCGATCGGACGGCCGAGGCCGCCACGGCACTGGACCGGCTGTACCGCGATCACGCGAAGCAGCTCTTCGTCGTCTACGTGAACGACTTCTCCGGGCGCTCGGCGCAGAGCTGGGCCGACGCCACCGCGCAGAGGAACGGACTCGGCCGGGACGACCTGCTCCTCGCCGTGGCGACCGGGTCCCGTACGTACGCCTACTCGGCCGACGTCGGGTCCGGTTTCACCGACGAGCAGCTCGCGGCGGTCGCCCGGAGGGCGATCGAGCCCGCCCTGCGGCAGAACGACTGGGCGGGGGCCGCGATCGGGGCGGCGAACGGCTACGGCGCCGTGCTCGCCGGCAAGCCGGTCCCCGTACCGGCGATCACCCCCGGCGAGCCCGACCCGGGCGGCGGCGGGGGCGGGGACAGGGA
>NZ_JACBGN010000666.1 GCF_013401435.1 Streptomyces sp. BR123 | reverse complement strand
GGCCGGGCGGGCAATGTTCTTCGGCCTCGGCCACACCAACCACTTCCCGTCGCGCGGCACGAGTAACCACAACAACCCGGCGCAGTAGGACATACCCTTGTGGCTTTGGTCACATGCCCGCCGCAGGTGCCACTTGTGGGCGGACAGCACTGTGCCTGGAGCACCCTCGGGCCGTAGGTTGATCGGCTATGAGCGCTATGGAGGAACTGGACCGCCAGATCGTCGATCTGCTGGTGCGGGACGGGCGGATGAGCTACACGGACCTGGGCAAGGCCACGGGGCTGTCCACGTCGGCGGTCCACCAGCGAGTACGCCGCCTGGAGCAGCGCGGCGTGATCCGCGGCTACGCGGCCGTGGTCGACCCCGAGGCCGTCGGCCTGCCCCTGACCGCCTTCATCTCGGTGAAGCCCTTCGACCCCAGTGCCCCGGACGACATCGCGGACCGGCTGGCCGGCGTACCGGAGATCGAGGCCTGCCACAGCGTCGCCGGCGACGAGAACTACATCCTCAAGGTCAGGGTGGCCACCCCGCTGGAGCTGGAGGACCTGCTCGGCCGCCTGCGCGCCCTCGCCCACGTCTCGACCCGCACCACGGTCGTCCTGTCCACCCCCTACGAAGCCCGCCCGCCCCGCATCTAGTGC
>NZ_JACBGN010000665.1 GCF_013401435.1 Streptomyces sp. BR123 | reverse complement strand
CGCATCCCCTCGCCCTCGAACCCCTCGCCCCACCGCGACCGCCGGCCCTCGAACTCCGCGTCCACGGAGTCCACGGCGCTTCCCCCGAGGAGCTGCTCGACGATCCGCGTACCGTCCGGGTCACCGGCGACGCGACCGCCGCCGTGTTCCGCCGCGCCGCCGACGCCGACGCCGAGTCCCACCCCGAGCGGTACGCCGGCCGGCCCGTCGTCGAGGCCTACTGCTGGTCCCGGCTCACCTCCGGAAACGGCTCCCGCGCCCTGTGGCTGCTGCTCCTGCCCTTCATGGTCGTCAATCTCGCCCACTGGGCCCGGCCCGCCACACCTCCCGCCCCTGACGGCACACCAGCGCCGCGCGCGGTCCGGGCGTACGGGGTCCTCGTCCGGCTCCTCGCCCTCAGCCTCACCCTGCTGCTGATCGCGGCCGCCTGCGAGGTCGCCCTCGACCTGCTCGCCTGGCAGTGCGCGGGAACCGCCGCCTGCACGGCCTCCCACTCCTGGCTGCGGTTCGCGGAGCCCGGCGGCTGGTGGGGCCAGCCCGGGCGGCGGCTCGCGCTCGGCGCCCTGCTCCCGGCCGCGCTGACCGGGCTGCTGTGGTTCCTGTCGAACCGGACGTGGAGCGCGTACGAGTCCCAGACCCCGCCCCAGGAG
>NZ_JACBGN010000664.1 GCF_013401435.1 Streptomyces sp. BR123 | reverse complement strand
CCTCCGGGCCCGCCGCCGAATGGCTGGAACACGCCAAGACCCAGGCCGCCCGGATCGCCATCAGCAGCTGGCTCCGGGACCACCCCGACGGCGCCACCCCCACCACCACGCCCGCCCGGGCCCCGCTGTCGGTGGTCGGGGCCCGGGGCGGCGGCGGCAACGCCGTGGCCGACCTCCCGGACGCCACCGTGCGGCTGGCCGGCTGCTGCACGCCGGTGCCGCCCGACGAGGTCGCCGGGTTCGTGGTCCGGGGCGGGGCCGTCACCGTCCACCGCGTCGCATGCGCCGCCGTGGCGCAGATGCGCTCGCTGGGGCGCACCTCCGTCGCGGTGCACTGGCGGGCGACCGCGGACTGCCGGGTCACCCTGACCGCGGAATCGTTCGGCCGCCCGCACCTGCTGGCCGACCTGACCGAGGCCATCGCCCGACAGGGGGTCGAGGTCGTCTCGGCGACCGTGGAACCGCCCGTCGAGCAGCGCGTCCGGCACACCTACACCCTGCAACTGCCGGACGCGTCCGTCCTGCCGGCGCTGATGCGGGCGATGCGGGACGTGCCCGGCGTCTACGACGTGGACCGGGCGTAGGGCGGGTGCGGGCGGCCGGGACGGGGCCGGCCGGAGCCTGAGCCGGCGGGAGCCGGTCCGTCCGGCGCGTGAGCCTGCCGCAGGGACGGGGAC
>NZ_JACBGN010000663.1 GCF_013401435.1 Streptomyces sp. BR123 | reverse complement strand
GGCCCCGCCCGCGACCCCTTCGCCTCCGCCCGCGCCGCCCTCGACGGCGTCATCGCCTCCTCCATGGCCGCCGGCGCCCTCGACGCCATCGGCGGCGACGGACTCCCCCTCGTCATGCTCGACAGCGCCCCCGGAACCGGCCGCGCCGCAGCCCACGTCAACCTCGCCATCGCCGACGGCATGCGCCAGGTCGCCGAACACCTCCTGGCCCTCGGCCACCGCCGCATCCTCCACTTCGCCGCCGACGTCGACACCTGGACCTTCCACCACCGCGCCCAGGCCCTGGCCCACCGCCTCGGCCCCCACGCCGAGCTGCGCACCGTCCGGGCCCCCCTCGACGTGGCCGAGGCCCGCACCGCCATGGAAGCCGCCCTCGCCACCCCCGCCGACCGGCCCACCGCCGTCGTCTGCGACGACGACATCCTGGCCGTCGGCGCCTGCAAGGCCGCCCGCCGCCTCGGCCTGCGCGTCCCCGACGACCTCTCCGTCACCGGCATCG
The DNA here is from genome assembly GCF_013401435.1 of Streptomyces sp. BR123. GTDB lineage: Bacteria > Actinomycetota > Actinomycetes > Streptomycetales > Streptomycetaceae > Streptomyces. The sequence continues at coordinate 180 of NZ_JACBGN010000663.1, read as the reverse complement.
ACGACCTGGCCCTCGCCACCGCCGTCGAACCCGAACTCACCACCGTCCACCTGCCCGCCGAACGCGTCGGAGAACAGGGCATGGCCGCCCTCCTCGCCGTCCTCGAAGGCAGCGAGTGGACCGCCCCCGACATCCCCGTCGAGCTCGTCGTACGCGCCTCCACGGCACCCCCGCCCACCC
>NZ_JACBGN010000662.1 GCF_013401435.1 Streptomyces sp. BR123 | reverse complement strand
GTCTCGACAGCGTCTGCAGCCTGTTTGGGCTTGGACATGGGCCGCCCACGACTTCTACGTGCTCCTCACGGCCGGGCGTCTGCCGGCCGTCTGGGATTGGGGCGGCTTGTACGTGCTCTTCACGGCCGGGCGGACGGCGGCCGTCTGGGGCTGGGGCGCTCGAAAGCGCATGCTTCGCGCAGCCAGGCGGCTGCCGAAGGATGTCGTGGGCCGACGCGCGACGGATGAGGGAGCAGCGTGCGTCGTTTGGCGGCCGATCGTGTGGGGTCAGACGTGAGAAGCCCACGATCGCATCGCACGTCTTGCGGTCGGACGACTCGTCACACGCCGGTTCGTGGGCGAGTGGTCGTGGGGGGCGCTGTGGGCCGGAACGCCTCAGCGGACCGGGCTGTTCGCACGTCGTGGCGCGTGGGCGTCGACATGTGGGGCGGAAGGTCGAGTAGTTCGACCTCCGGCAACGTCTGGGTGCCTTTGTCGCTCGAATCAGCCCTACAGACACCTGAAGAAGTCTTCCTTCGCCTCACTTCCCGACAGCTGCGCCGGTCGCCAAGCCTGCCCGAGTGCTGGCGGCGCTGGCCGCCGGGGAACGGGGACGGGGTAGCGATCTGTTGCGTCCACCAGCTCCTGACGGCCGTTGGCCGCCGAGGACGAGGAGCATGTAGCGATCTGCTGCGCTCACCGACTGAGGACGGCGGTCGGTGCCGGAAAAG
>NZ_JACBGN010000661.1 GCF_013401435.1 Streptomyces sp. BR123 | reverse complement strand
TCGAGAGCTGGTACAACTTGCGGAGGCTGCACAGCAGCCTCGGCTACCGCACACCCGCCGACTACGAGGCCGCCCTCGCGGCCTGACCACCACACCGATGGTGTCCGTCAAAGCGGAACAGGCTCACAGGACTCCTGACTCGAAAGACGAACAGCCGGCCGTGAAGGACAAGTTGACCGGGACGCGGCGGAGTTCATGGCGGGACGGTGACCGGCGAGGTTCCGGGCCCCGCCGTTACGCAGTGTTCTACACATGGGCAGGGCCGCCCGATGGGTCGGCCCTTGACTCAGCAGCTACCGCCTGCCGCCCGGCGCGGTGTTGCGGGCCGGCGGTACGAATCGTGGTGTCACTCGCCTCCACCGCCACCGCAGGATCCGCCATCACCGCAGGATCCGCCATCCCCACAGGAAAAGGTCACGCCGTCCTTCGTCCACAACCCGGCACGCCGTTGCCTCCGCGATGGCCTTCCTCCGAATGCGCCACCTCGCCATGCCTGGAAGAGCCCCCAGGTGAGACCGATCCCCACGATCACCAGGTATTCCATTTCCGATACCCCCGTTCCTCTTCATTTCTTGCCAGTGGGCAGGATCCCCCCCCGTTATGTTTTTCGCGGTCCTGCAAGAGGGCCGCTGGCCTCCGGGCCCGGCATGACTGTTGCCCCCTGTCGAACGGATGACCTGGGGGGTGGTGTCACCGGGTCCGAGGGGTGCCGTCGGAGA
>NZ_JACBGN010000660.1 GCF_013401435.1 Streptomyces sp. BR123 | reverse complement strand
CGGGTGGCCGGTCGGGGGGCGGGGTGCCTGCTGCCCGGCGCCCGGCTCGGGACCGTTCGAATCGATCTTCGCCCGCTGCGTCATGTTTTCGACGGTAAAGGCGGAATCCGCTGTTCACCCGCCGAGAGGGATGAAGATCCGACTTCGGGATGAGGGAAATCGTCCTCTGGTCGCCATGCCCTATCCGGCGTGGGGTGCGGCCTCGGCCTGCTCGGCCGCCTCGGCGGCGTGGCGCTTGAGCGCGGCGTCGCGGCCGCGGACGTACCAGATGCCGATCAGGCCGAGGCCGCCGCCTGCGGCGCAGCACCAGACCCACCACAGCAGGTCCCGGTCGGCGAACCACCCGTAGAAGGGGAGTTGGGCGAGGAACAGGACGAACCACACGATGGTGCCACCGGTGATGGTCGCGACGACCGGGCCCTCCAAGGGCTCGGGGGCCTCGTGTTGCGCAGTCCATTTCGCCATGCCCACAAGTCTAGGCGGCGGAAATCAGGGTCTACGCGCGGAGATGGACGGGCTTTCGTTCATGTGTTCATACTGAAACGGTTCTGGGCCCAGGCCCATTTTGATCATTTGATCATACGAACTCGCACCTGTCTCTTATACCCATCTCCGAGCCCACGAGACCGGTCCGTAACTCGTATGCCGTCTTCTGCTTGAAAAAAAAAAAAAGGACGTGGCCGTTTACTAAAATTTGTTTATTATCCTTGAGGCAGCTATACGC
>NZ_JACBGN010000065.1 GCF_013401435.1 Streptomyces sp. BR123 | reverse complement strand
GGGGAGTGGCGGAGGGCGGGGCCGAGGTCGAGCCCGCCGCCCCGCCCGTACTCGGGTCCGGGGACGGCGCGGGCGTCGGCGGGGGACTGGTGCCGGGTCCGGGGCAGCCGGGGCTGCTCTGCGCACACGGGTCGGCCACGGGCTGGCCCGCCCCGGTCCGCTGCGTCTGGTACAGGGTGATGACGGTGACCAGGACGAGCCCGGCCAGCAGCCAGGACGAGAGGCGTTTCCTGTCGTGCGTCACGGGCGCTGTCCCTTTGCCGTCGTGGTCGTGTCGGTGGGTGCGGCGCCGCGCAGGAAGCCCAGGCCGGGCAGCACGCACAGTGCGTAGGCCAGGGTGCCGGCCGCCCCCGTCGCGAGCAGTGCCGGGATGCCGTCGCCGAGGAGCCGTTCCAGGCCGAGGACCACGGCCGCCATGACGGCGCCGCCGAGGAAGGGCCGGGCGCAGGCCCGTGCCACGGTGCCCAGGCGGATCCCCGCACGGTGCAGGGTGACGAGGAACACCGGGACGACGACGGCGCCGGCGACCAGGACGTGCCCCTGGGCCACGCCCACGATCCCGTTCGAGTGCGCGCCGAACACCAGGACGGGGAGCAGGACGACCAGCCACAGGGCCTGGACCCCGATGAGGGAGCGGCGCCGTCCGACGGTGACCAGGCAGTCGTAGGCCAGTTCGCAGGCGATCCGGACCAGGCCCAGTGCCATCAGCCAGGGCAGCGCGGCGGCCGCGGGCAGCCAGCGCTCCCCGTAGACGAGGCCGACGATCGGCGCGGCGAGCGCGGCGAGCAGGACGCAGAGCGGCACGGTGCCGGTCATCACGACGCCGAGGGCGCGGACGAACCCGCCCGCCAGCGCGCCCGGGGTGTCGGCCAGCCGGGAGAAGCCGGCGAAGGACACGCGGCGGGCCGCCTCGGAGATGATCCGGACCGGCCAGCCGGAGATGTTGAAGGCGAGCACGTAGAAGCCCAGGGCCAGCCGGTCCAGGGAGGAGCCGACGACCATCGTGTCGACGTTGACGACGCCGAGGGCGAGCATACTGGCCCCGGCGAGCGGCAGTCCGAAACCCAGCAGGGCCCGGGCCTGGGCGGCGTCCCAGCCGAACCGCAGGGTGCCGGGGGCGGCGAGGCAGCAGCCGACGAGGGCGGCCGCGTTCCCGGCGACGGAGCCCCAGGCGAAGCTCATCGCACCCCAGCCCTCGACGGCGAGCAGCAGGGTCACGGCGGTGCTGAGGACGAAGTTGACGGAGTCGACGGCCATCCGCCGGCCCTGCGCGAACTCCCGGGTGAGGAAGCCGGCGGGCACCTGCGACAGCCCGTCGAGGACCACGCACACGCACATCACCCGCAGCACCCCGGTCGCCTCGGGGGACCCGAGCACGCGGGCCACCGCGGGGGCGGCCGCGAACAGCGCGGCGTACAGCAGGCAGCTGGAGACGGCGCTCAGGGTGAGGACGGTCGGGGCGAACCGGCGGGGGTCGCCCTCCCAGCGCACGATGGCCAGCGAGACGCCGAGCTCGTTGGCGGAGAACAGCACCAGCAGGACCGTCTGGGCGATCCCGTAGACGCCCCAGGCCTCGGGCCCGAGGAAGAACCGGGCCAGGATGATGCCGGTGGCGAAATTGCCGAGGCGCATGACCACCGTGTTGACCAGGCTCCACCGGGCGGCGGAGCCCACCTTGCGGCCCAGCGACGGCGCTTCGGGCGGGGCCGGGGTCCCGGTCGCGGGCCCGGTCACGACGGCCCCGCGCTGCCGGCCGCGGCCTCGGGGGCGCCCGCCCGGGCCGCCGCCTCGGACCGGGCTCCGGGTACGGCCTCGGACCGGGCCCCGGGCACGGCCTCGGCTCCCGGTTCGGCTCCGGCCTCGGGTCCGGGTCCCGGTTCGGCTCCCGCCTCGGATGCGCCGGGCCGGTGCCGGCCCGGCTTGGCGGGCGCACGGCGGCGGGCCTCCACGAAGAAGGTCGCCACCAGGCTGAGCACGAAGCCCAGCGCCCCCGCCATCACGAGGTACTGGAGCCGGGTCTTGGTCTGCGCCTCAGGCTTCTGCGGCGGGACGATCGTCGCCATGCGGATCATGGCGTCCGGGGTCACCTGCTGCTGGGCCTGGAACTCCTGCAGCCGCTTCTCGGCGTACGCGGTCAGGACCTGGTCCGACTTCAGGACCGCCCCCGGGTCGGTGCCGGTGACGATCAGCCACATGAACGGGCCCTGCGCGTTGTCGGCGATCTTCGCCTCGTACTCGCCGGTGAGACCCTGAGCCTTGAGGTCGGCCTTCGAGTCGTCGGAGTTGAGGTTGCGGGCGAGGCCGTCGGCCATCCCGGTGAGCGAGGCCTGGGTGCTCAGGAAGGGGTTGCCGTCGAAGGCCACCGTGGCCTTCCTGGAGTTCAGCAGGGTCACCGTGCTCTGGGACCGGTACTCCACCGGGACCAGCAGGTACACGCCTGTCGTGAGCGCAGCCGTGATCAGCAGTCCGGGCAGCAGGACGTACCAGCGCCTGCGCATGACCCGCCAGATCTCCGCGAGATCCATGGCTCTTCCCCCTCGCGGCGGCGCCGTGTGTGCACGCGCCGCCGCCCTGTCTGTGCGATGTGTACGGTTTTGCTTCTTGCAGTCGTGCCGTGGCGTGGTGCTACGTCGCCCCGGCCGTCAGGCCCGGGGCGAGGTCGGTGGGCCGCAGCCTGGTCCGCGCGGTCCCGCCCTCCAGCAGGATCCGGGCGATGCGTTCGCTGGCCTGCCCGTCCCACAGCGCGGGGCACCGCGGTGCGGGCGGCTCGTCGAGCACCCGGTGCACGACGGCCGTGATGCGGTCCGGGTCGGTGCCCGCGAGGACGTTCGTGCCCTCCTCGACGGTGACGGGCCGTTCGGTGTTCTCCCGCAGGGTCACACAGGGCACGCCGAGGGCGGTGGTCTCCTCCTGGACGCCCCCGGAGTCCGTGAGCACGACCCGCGCCCCGTCCTGGAGCGCGACGAAGTCCAGGTATCCGGCGGCCGGTACCACCCGGATGCCGCCCGGGACGCCGACGGCGGCCAGCCGTTCCGCGGCCCGCGGGTGCACGGGCAGCAGCAGCGGGCAGCGGCCGGCGATCTCGCCCAGGGCCTTCAGCAGGCCGCGCAGGGCGTCGGGGTCGTCCACGTTGGCGGGCCGGTGCAGGGTGACCAGGCCGTAGCCGCCGCGAGTGAGCCCGTACCGGTCGAGGACGTCCGAGGCCCTGGCCCGTTCGAGGTTGGCCAGCAGGGTGTCGATCATGACGTTGCCGACGACGTGGATCTGGTCCTCGCGGTACCCCTCCGCCCGCAGGTTCGCGGCCGCGTCGGGCGACGGGGCCAGCAGGTAGTCGCTGACCCGGTCGGTGGCGACCCGGTTGACCTCCTCCGGCATGCTCCAGTCCCGGCTGCGCAGGCCGGCCTCGACGTGGGCGAGCAGCGGGCCCGCCTTCGCGGCGACCAGGGCGCATGCCAGGGTGGAGTTGATGTCGCCGACGACCACGACCGCGTCCGGGGACAGCTCGCCGAGCAGCGGCTCGAAGGCCGCCATCACCCGGCCGGTCTGCTGGGCGTGGGTCCCGGACCCGGCGCCGAGGTACCGGTCGGGGGGACGGATGCCGAGGTCGCGGAAGAAGACGTCGTTCATGGACTCGTCGTAGTGCTGGCCGGTGTGGACGAGGACCACCTCCGCGCCGTGGCGCTCCAGTGCGTCCATCACCGGTTTGATCTTCATGTAGTTGGGCCGTGCTCCGGCCACGCAGACGATCCTGTTCACCGGCATGGCGTCAGAGCACCTCCACCGCGGGCCCGGACAGCCGGTTGCGGCAGTCGAGGACGAAGGAGGCGTGCTCGGTGACCATCGCGTAGTCGAAGGAGTCGTGGTCGGTGAGCAGGACGACCACGTCGGCGGCGGCCAGCTCCCGGCGGGTCGGCTCCACCCGGACGAGCCGGGCGTCGACCTTGATGCTCTCCACCACGTGCGGGTCGGCCGCGCGGACCCTCGCCCCCATGTCGAGGAGCAGCTGGGAGATGCGCACGGCCGGCGACTCCCGGGCGTCGCCGGTGTTCTTCTTGTACGCGAGCCCCAGGAGCAGGATCCGGGAGCCGTTGACCGAGCGGCGCCTGGCGTTGAGGGCGTCGATGACGCGGCGCGTGACGTACTCGGGCATGTGGTTGTTGATGTCGTTGGCCAGTTCGACGAAGCGGAAGCTCTGGCCCAGTTCGCGCTGCACCCGCCAGGACAGGTACGACGGGTCGATGGGCAGGCAGTGGCCGCCGACGCCGGGGCCGGGGGTGAACTTCATGAAGCCGAACGGCTTGCTGGACGCCGCCTCGATGGCCTGCCACACGTCGATGTCGAGGTGGCGGGCGAACATGGCGATCTCGTTGACGAGGGCGATGTTCACGTGCCGGAAGGTGTTCTCCAGCAGTTTCGCCAGCTCGGCCTCCTTGGGGGAGCGCACCGGCACCGTCTTGTCGACGAGGCCCCCGTAGAACGCCTCCACCGCCTTGAGGGAGGCGGCGTCCACGCCGGAGACCACCTTGGGGGTCTGCCGGAAGCCCCAGACGGCGTTGCCGGGGTCGATGCGCTCCGGGCTGTAGCCGAGGTGGAAGTCGGCGCCGGCGGTGAGGCCCGAGCCGTTCTCCAGGATGGGCCCGAACAGCTCCTCGGTGGTCCCCGGGTAGGTGGTGGACTCCAGGACGACGGTCGCGCCGGGCCGCAGGAAGCGGGCCAGGGTGTGCGCCGACTCCTCGATGTAGCTCAGGTCGGGGGCGCCTTCGTGCAACGGGGTCGGGACGGTGACGACGGCGACGTCGAAGCCGCCGCAGTCGCGCGCCAGGTCGCTGGGCCGGTAGGTGCCCCGCTCCAGCGCCCGGCTGATCCGCTCGCAGGACACGTCCTCCACGTAGGACTCGCCGGCGGCGAGGCTCTTGACCCGCCGCGCGTCCACGTCGTACCCGATCACCTGGTGCCCGACCTCGGCGGCCCTGATGGCCAGCGGGAGGCCGACGTATCCCTGTCCCACGACGACTACGCGCATCAGCAACTCCTGTTCGCGGAACCGGCAGCAGACGGTGTGCGGCGGATGAGCTCCCTGGCGGTCATGGCCAGGAAGGCGGCATTGGTGGTGAGGTAGCGCCTGCCCAGGCGCCGCGGCTCCTGGAGGGTGCGGTAGAACCATTCGAGCCCCATGCGCTGCCAGACCAGCGGGGCCCGCTTGGTGATGCCGGCCAGGATGTCGAAGGAGCCGCCGACGCCGTGCACCACGTGGGCGCCGGTGCGCTCGCCGTAGCCGGCGGTGAACATCTCCTTCTTGGGCGAGGTCATGCCGAGGAACAGCAGCTGTGCACCGCTGTCCGCGACGGCGTCGGCGATGCCGGGCTGCTCCGGGTCGTCGAAGTAGCCGTTGCGGCTGCCGGCCACGCGGAGCTTCGGGAACCGCTCGGCGATCCGGCCGAGCATCATCTCCAGGACGTCCTGCCGGGCGCCGAGCAGGTAGACCGGGATCTCCGCGGTTTCGGCGGCGGCGAGCAGCCGCATGAACAGGTCGATGCCGGCGACCCGTTCGGGCAGCCGTACGCCGAGGATCCGGCCGGCCCAGACCACCGCCTGCCCGTCGGCCAGGACGAGGTCGCAGCCCGAGACCGCCGACGCGAGGCGGGGGTCGCGCCGCATTGCGACCAGCTTGGCGGCGTTCACCATGCCGATCTCGATCTGCTCGCCGCGGCGTACCGCGTCGAGGCAGCGCTGCACGGTCTCGTCCATGGTCAGGGCGTCGAGTGCGACTCCGAAGAGGGACTGCCGTCGGCTCATCTCTGGACTCCCCCCAGCCAGGCGTGCAGCAGCCAGCCGAACTCGTACGGCCTGCACTCGCGGTCCACCGAGAGCGGGCGGAACAGCCGGTCGAGCGGGGCCAGCCGCGCCTGCGGTACCAGCCGCGTGGTGAGCCCGCGGGCGGCCCGGACGGCCTTGGCCGGGTCTCCGCGGTAGACCTTGCGCCAGGTGACCCCGTAGTCCTCCCGGATCATGGGCTCGCGCGGGGTCCCGTCGGGCCCGCTGATCTCGGGTACGGCCGCCATCCAGCCGAGGCCCCGGCGGACGGCCGCGCCGAAGTCGGTGCCGCCGGCGTCCGCGAGGTCGAACAGGGCGGTGGGGGCCATGGCGTGCTGGTGCACGCTGTAGACGGGGTAGCCCTCCACCATGCCGCCGGTGCGGGCGTCGTAGTGCCACCACCACTGCCCGCCGTCCCCCTGCAGGGTGCAGATCCGGGCGGCGCACATGTTCGCGGCCCGCAGGGCCTCCGGGTCCGGGCCGCTCGCGTGCAGCCGGGCCAACGCCTGGACCGGGTAGGTCTGGTCGGCGAAGCAGGCCACGTGCGAGCGGTAGCCGGGGACCAGACCGGGGGCGGTGGCGTGCGGGAACAGCGGGCTGTCGGTCGTCGCCCTCGATCCCAGCAGGCGGTCGCGGGCGGCCGCGAGACGGTCCTCCACGTCCACGGTCGTCCGGGCGGCGACGAGGGCGGACAGCACCCAGGCCGCCTCGACGGTGTACTGCGGCCGGCCGGGGTCGTCCAGTGCGGCCACCCGGTCGAGGGCGTCCGCCAGCTTGGGGTGGCCGGTCTCGGCGGCGGCCCAGGCGATGAGCGCCGCGTCGCCCAGGTTGTCGACCCCGGGCAGCCGTTCCACCAGCAGGTTCGTGAACGCGGCGGCGGTGTGCCCGCCGAACACGGCCTGCTGCCGGTCCTCGGGCAGGTACTGCGCGCCGAGGGCCGTGATGGCCGCGTACCGGGTGCTGGTCCCGCGCTCCTCCACCCGGCGGGTGCCGTCGGGTGCGACCGTCCCCGCCCGCGTGAAGACGAAGGTCTCCGGCCCCTGCAGGTACATCTGCGGCAGGCCCGCCTCGGCGAGCGCGAGCAGGCGCTCGGCCAGCGCGTGCAGCGACGGGTCCTCGTGTGCCAGTGCTCCTAATCGTGCGGCGGTCACCGGGTCCCCACCCCGGCTTCCCGGGTGCCCCGCGCCCCGCGGCCGGACCCCTGTTGCAGGGCCGGGCTGTACGGCTCCAACACACCTACCCCCTCTGAAATAGCCGTTCCGGGAAGGGGAGCGCGCATGACGGCGCGCGCGTCGGCGGTGACGTTCTGATCGCCCCGGGACGCGGCCGTCCGGGGCCGCCCACTGGATCCCCCCAGCGATGCCCCGGACCGGAGCACGCGCGGACGGCAGCGCCGTGCAGGCGCGTCAGCGCGCCTGCCGCCACTTCGTCCGCGATGCCCCCGCCGTGTACAACCCCCCACTGAACAAAGCCTGTTGCCTGTTCAGAACCCGTGTACAGGGACAAGGTATGCCCAAGGTTGTTCGTTGATTGCGGTTTTGGGGAAATGCCGGTGGCCCAAATTCCGACGGTCCGTCAGCCGGCCCCAGCGGCCCCGCTCCCGCCCGCGCTCCGGGCCCGGCTCACGGTCGGGACGGCAGGGGCGACAGGGGCGGGAAGGGGCCGGGTCAAGTGGACGCCTTCTCCGGCTGCTCGCCCCGTTCGGCCAGCACCCCGTCCGCCTCCTCGTACAGCGCGCCGGTGCGCGGGCACTCCCACACACCCGGCTCGCCCCGGCTCTCCACCAGGCGGACGCCGGCCCGGCCCACCCAGCCGATCCGGCGGGCCGGCACCCCCGCCACGAGAGCGAAGTCGGGCACGTCCCGGGACACCACCGCCCCGGCCGCGACCAGCGCCCACCGCCCGACGCGCACCCCGGCCACGCAGACCGAACGGGCCCCCAGGGAGGCCCCCTCGGCCACCACCACCCCGGCGGCCTCCCAGTCGTCGCCGCGCTTGAGGCGGCCGTCGGGGTCGACGGACCGGGGATAGAAGTCGTTGGTGAGGACGGCGGCCGGCCCGATGAACACCCCGTCGCCGAGTTCGGCGGGCTCGTAGACGAGTGCGTAGTTCTGGAGCTTCACCCGGTCCCCGATCCGTACGCCGGGGCCGACGTACGCCCCGCGCCCCACGATGCAGTCGCGGCCGAGCCGTGCCTCCTCCCGCACTTGAGCCAGATCCCAGACGGTGGTCCCGTCCCCGAGCTCGGCGGTCCCGTCGACTTGGGAGGAGGGTTGAATGCGGACACTCACGGGGCGGTCCCCTTACGCTCGCGAGGCATGCGGACACGCGCCGCAACCGGCGCACGGAGGGAGCATATGCACCCGCGCCCCGCCCCGCCCGGCACATCAACCGATCGCTCCCACAACGGACTTGGCGTAGCCGGTAACCGGTAACCGTCAGTGGGTAGTCTGCGCGCCGACGGCGTCGACAGCAGCAGCGAGAGACCGGGGAAGCACATGGAGGACGGCGTACACCGCCACCGCTGGATCATCACCGCCGAGAGGCTCGCGGAGCACCACGGGGACGACGGCGGGCAGGTGGAGACCCTCAGCGAGTTCGAGGGCACCCGGGAAGAGGCCGAACGGGCACTGGAACAGGCCGCGCGCACCATGGTCGTCGGGACCTTCCTCCAGGAGCGCCGCCGGCTCGTCTACCGCCAGGTCGACGGCTCCTACCTGGTGCGCTGCACCGGCCGGATGGGCGGCTGGCACACCCGGGTGGTGCGCGCCGCACACCTCGTCTGGGACTCGGCTGCCGAGGAAGCGGGCTGACGGGCAGTCGGCTCCTGCCCGGTGGGAAATGCGTTGACGGGCGGGCCGCGGGCGCGTTCACATGGCCGGTACGCACACCGACTCCCGCTGCCGGAAGGGGAACCGTGCCCGCAGCCAAGATGCACGCCGACGAGCCGGACACCGACACCTCGCTCGTCCACCGCCTGGTGGCGGCGCAGTTCCCGCGCTGGGCGGGTCTGGCCGTGAAGCCGGTCGACTCGCACGGCACCTCGCACGTGATGTACCGGCTCGGCGAGCGGATGGTCGTCCGCCTGCCCCGGACCGCGGGGGCGGCCGAGGACATCGAGCGGGAGTGCACCTGGCTGCCGCGGCTCGCGCCGTCGCTCCCGGTCCCCGTTCCCGTGCCGCTGGGCCGGGGCGAGCCGGGTGACGGCTATCCCTTCCCGTGGGCCGTGTACCGCTGGCTCGACGGCGAGGTCCCGGCCGCCGGCCGGATCCCGGACCCCGGCCGGCTCGCCCGGGACCTGGGCGGTTTCGTCACCGCGCTGCGCCGGATCGACCCCGCGGGCGGGCCCGCCTCCTACCGCAGCGAGACCCTGGCCGCGCGGGACGCCGCCACCCGTACCGCGATCGCGGGCCTGCGGATCCCCGCCGACGCCGACGCCGAACCCGCCGCGTTGACCGCCGCCTGGGAGGCCGCGCTGCGGGCCCCGGAGTGGCCCGGTCCGCCCGTCTGGATCCACGCGGACCTGCAACCGGGGAACCTGCTCCTGTCCGGGGACCGGCTCGGCGCCGTCATCGACTTCGGCTGCATGGGCCTGGGTGATCCAGCGGTCGACCTGCTCCCGGCGTGGTACGTCCTGCCCGCCGGGGCCCGGGACGCCTTCCGGGCCGCCGCGACCGTCGACGACGCGGCCTGGGCACGGGGCCGCGGCTGGGCCCTGTCGGTCGCGCTCCTGGAACTGAACTACTACCGGGACACGAACCCGTCGATGACGGCCACCGCCCGCCGCGTCGTCCACGAGGTCCTCGCCGCCCCCCGGCAGGGGACACGGCCTACGCCAGACCGTCCGTGGCCCGGAGGTTCCGGCCGGTGATCCAGCGGCCGTCGGGGCCGATGAGGAACGCGATGACGTCGGCCAGGTCGGCCGGCCGCCCCAGTCGGCCGAGCGGGGCCATGCCGGCGACGGCGTCGAGCGCCTGCGGCGGGTTCGTGCCGCGCAGCATCTCGGTGTCCATCGCGCCGGGGGAGGGTGTTGACGGTGGTGCCGCGCACGCATCGGCGGCCTCCACCAGCTGCTCCGGCCCCTCCGGCTCCGACAGGTCCACGCGCAGGGCCCGGGCGCGGCCGCCGTCCGCCTCCACGGTCCGTACGACCTCGGCCGCGGCATCCTCGCGGGTGGAGTGGTCGAACACCACGTGCGCCCCGTCGCGGCACAGGCGTTCCACCACGGGCGGGCCGATGCCGCGCGACCCGCCGGTGACGGCTGCGTTCCTGCCCTTGAGCACGGCGCCTCCGAAGCTGCGCGTTCCGGTACGGCCGTCATCACCGCATGCCGCGGCCCGCGCGAGCCCAGCGGGCCGCAGGTCACACGCGGTAGACCGGCGCCAGGTGGACCGGCAGCGGCACGCCGTACGCGGCCCCGTCCGTGTAGTGGCCCCCGACGGGGCGAGGACACCGGACCCGGTCACGAAGCGCCGCGCTGCCGAGTCCATGGGTCGGCCGCGTTCCGCCCCGGCCGGCGACCGGGAGGGGCCGGGGCGGAACGGCCACGGGCGCCCCGGCGGAGGTTGCCGGGGCGCCCGTGGCCGTGTGCCGGGTGGCGTCGAGCGGGTCAGCTGCCGACGGAGGCGTTGCCGGAGAGGACCGGGATGTTGCTGAGGATGTGCGAGGCGGACTCGTCGCCCTTGGCCTGCGTGGAGTTCTCGGCGCACTGCTGGTTCATCGGGTTGGACAGGACGGGGACGTCCTGGACGCCGATGATGGAACCTTCCCCGAGCAGCGACTGGATGTTCACCTTCGCCGGCAGGGCGATGCACGGCTTGTTGGCGGAGCCCTGGATGAGGGAGGCCTGCGGGCTCAGGGCCCCCTCGGTCTTCTGGTTGCCGTAGATCTGGGCCGAGTCGTTGCCGTTGACGGTGTTGACGCCGTTGTCGTTGCCGATGGCCATGGCAGGGGAGGCCAGGGCGGCGCCGGCGCCGAGGATCGCAGCGGCGACAGCGACCGTGTGCGCGGCCTTCTTGAACATGCTGTTCCCTGTTCGTCGTAGGGGAGCGGAGTTGCTCGTACGTGGACAGGAACCGCGCCCGCAGCCAGAAGTTCCGCTCCACCACCCGCAGGAGTGACGGCCGGGGCCGCCTCCGCAGCCCCGGCGAAGCCCGTCCGCAGGGGTCCGTGTCCCCGCCGAGACGAGCAGGATCCCTTCGGCCGGGCACAGCCGGTGCGTGATCCGCGCCGCCGCATCGCACGGCACCACGGTGACCAGGCCGCACGCCGCCGCCCTCCCGGCACCGTCCGCGGCAGGACGGGCCCCACGGCGGGATCCGCCGTGGAACCGCCGTCCGGGGGAGGCCGTACGGCCCCGGACCGGACCCGCAGCTCACCGGTGCGCCGCGCGTCCCACAGGTGCCCGGTGCAGGTCCGGGCGGAAGCGCCTGCCGGGTCGGGATCGGGAGGGGGGCCGGCACAGGCCTCCGGGGGCGGAGCAGGAGCCGTCACACAGCGCGAGGCTCGGCCGGCTGTTGCCAGGCAATTCCCCGGCCCGGCGCAGGGGGCGCGTTCCGGGGGCTAGGGTGGCCGCCATGTCCGCCCCCGATCTGATCCGCATCGTCTCCCGCGACTCGCCCATGGCCCTCGCCCAGGTGGAGCGCGTCCGCAGAGAACTGGCCGTACTCCACCCGCACACCGCCACCGAGGTCGTCGCCGTCAAGACGACCGGGGACAAGTGGATGGGGGACCTGGCCGCCGTCGACGGCAAGGGCGCCTTCACCAAGGAGGTGGACGCCGCGCTGCTGGCCGGGGCGGCCGATCTGGCCGTCCACTGCGTCAAGGACATCCCCGCCGACCGCCCCCTGCCCGCCGGCACCGCCTTCGCCGCGTTCCTGAAGCGCGACGACATCCGCGACGCCCTCGTCCATCCCGCCGGGCTGACCCTTGACGAGCTTCCGGCCGGCGCGCGCATCGGCACGTCCTCCGTCCGCCGGGCCGCCCAACTGGCCGCGAGCCACCCGCACCTGACCTGCGTGCCGATCCGCGGAAACGCCAACCGCCGGCTCGACAAGCTCGCGGCGGGCGACGCCGACGCGCTCCTCCTCGCCGTCTCGGGCCTGGAGCGGATCGGCCGCCGGGACGCCGTCAGCGAGGTCCTGTCACCGCAGCGGATGTGCCCGCCGATCGGCGCCGGCGTCCTCGCCCTCCAGTGCCGCGAGGACGACACCGCGCTCATCGAGGCGGTGAGCGGCCTCGGCGACCCGGCCACGCACCGCGAGGCCGCCGCCGAGCGGATGCTGCTGCACGTGCTCCAGGGCCACTGCAACGCGCCGATCGCCGGATACGCGTCCACCGAGCGCGACGGCGAGCTCGCGCTGTACGCGAAGGTGTTCACCCCGGACGGCAAGCGGGTCCTGCGGGCGCACGAATGGGCCGGACCGCTCGATCCGGCCACGCTGGGCACGTCCGTCGCCGTCGCCCTGCTCCGCCAGGGCGCACGTGACCTGATCGACGGGATCCCCCACTGACCCCGGACCGCGCCGCCGCGCCGGCCGGGGAACCGGTCGCGGGGAAGCGGTCGTGGGGAAGCGGTCAGCCGGTGAGCCCGTTCCGTACGGAACGGGTCGCGCCGAAGCCGCTCTCGTGCACCCAGACGTGGGTGCAGCCCGGGCACTGCAGGTGCAGCAGGCTTCCGGTGTTCGTCAGCAGGTACCGCCAGTGCTGCGAGCACGTCCGCCGCGTTTCGCACGGCTCGCAGCCGCGGGCGTCGTCGCAGTTCGGGCAGGCCACCCAGGCCCGGCGGCCGGGGTCGGCCTGCGGGTCAAGCGGAAGCACGGCCGCCGCCTTCGCGCCGGGGCAGCACTCCGGCCGCGACGAGGTCCTCGTACACCCGCTGCTGTTCGGCGTCGAGGCCGGAGTACAGCAGGTCGTACGCCTCCTCCTCGCCGCGCATGACCTCGACCGGATCCCAGTCGGGCCCGAGCGCGTCGAGGATCTGGGCGCGCCGGAGCAGCTCGTGCGCGGAGAAGTCGATGTCGAAGCCGGTCGTCCCCGGGCCGTCAGGTATGCCGGCGGGGTCGTGGGGCAGGTCGTGGGGGGCCATACCTCAGGAACTTAGGTAAGCCTTCTTTTCCGGGTCAAGGGAGGGTGTGCGGAGTCACAGCCCCGGACGGCGCCTGCCGGCCGCCGCAGCGGGGTAGGTACGAGCCGGTGCGCCTGCGGGCGCCCGGCGGGGCGCCGGCAGGTGCCGTGAGGAGGAGGGCGCGGTGGCGGGGGACGGGAACACCGCGGCGCGGCGGCGCCGGCCCGGCCGTACGGGGCCCGACCTCGCGGCGGCCGCACTGACGCTGACCGTGGCCGCGGTCGTGGTCCTCGCGGCCGTCGGGAACCTGACGGACTTCGGGACGAACCGGGAGTTCGTGCGGCACGTCCTGGCGATGGACACCACCTTCAGGGACCCGGACCTGATGTGGCGCGCCATCGACTCGCCCACCGTGCACACCGCCGTGTACGTCCTGATCATCGGATGGGAGTGCGCCGCCGCGGCCGTGCTCCTCCTGGCCGTGCTCCACTGGGCACGGGGGCTGCGCCGGCGGGACTGCGCGCGGGCGCGGGCTCTGAGCACCGTCGGCCTGGTCATGGTCGTGCTCCTCTTCGGGCTCGGGTTCACGGCCGTCGGAGGGGAGTGGTTCCTGATGTGGCAGTCCGCGGACTGGAACGGGCTGGACGCAGCGCACCGGAACCTGATGCTGGCCGCCTCGGCACTCCTGACCCTGCACGTCCGCCCGGTCGGCCCCCGCTGAGGGGTGCCGGCCGAGGGCAGGCGGTGGGAGTCTGGCGCGGCCGGCTCAGCAGGGTGTGCCGGGCCGTGTCGGCCCGGTCCCCGCCCCGGCACGAGGCAGAGCAGAGTCGCGGTGGCCCCGGCGGCGGGCACGATCACCCCCGCGGTCGACTGCCCGGCAAGGCTCCCGTCCCCTGGGCAGCGGTCCGGCCGGCTCAAGGAGATCCGGGCCTTCGACCCGGAGCGGCAGGGCCGCTGGTCGGCCTCGGCCGGGGGACGAGTCACGATCACCCGAGCGGAGGTCCGGGATCAGCTCTCGGGGGCCATGTCGTACGTGACCCACATCGTCCGGGTGGCCACCTGGTCGTACTTGCCCCGGGCCCGGTGGTTGTCGTCGGCGGTGATCCAGCGCACCACGCTCCAGCCGCGCTCGGCGGCGATCTCGCGCAGCCGGGCGAGCAGCAGGTCCGCCGCGCCCGAGCCGCGCCCGGCGGGGTCGACGAACAGGTCGTCGAGGAAGCAGCCGACCGTGGCCGACAAGGGCCGGGCGAACGGCCGGTAGTGGGCCAGGCCCACCAACCGGCCCTCGGCATCCTCGGCGACGAGGGCCTGCACCTCGTGGCCGGGGTCGTTCACCCAGGACCACACCCGTCCGGCCGTCTCCTCGGTCTGCTCGACCCGGTAGAAGTCGGCGTACCCGCGGTAGAGGGCACGCCACCCGTCGAAGTCCCCCGCGCGGACGGTACGGACCTTGATCCCGGCCGACATGGCCTCACACTCCCCGGTTCCAGACGACGGACGCACCCGCACGGCCCTGCGCGATGCGGGGGCCGGTGCCGGGTGCCAGGAGACGATCATCCGGGCAGACGCCCCGCCCGGGCTGCTTCCGGGGTGTCGAAAAGCGCTGCCCCCGATGTGCCGCGCCGGACAATGCGCCGGAGCCGCTCGCCGTGCCCGCGCACGCCGGAGGCTGCGGAGCGTCCGGAACGGAACACGCCATGGCCGGGGTTTTTCGATCGACAACACCCGCTGTGTCAGCGATGGTTGCGCGATGGAGCACAAGATCACAGTTGCGCCCGGAATCACCCTCTGGGGCGAGGAGCACGGCGATCCGGCCGCCCCGCCCCTGCTGCTCATCATGGGCGCGAACGCCTCGGGTCTGGCCTGGCCGGACTCCCTCGTGGCCGCCCTCGCCCGCCGCCACCGCGTCATCCGCTACGACCATCGCGACACCGGCGCTTCCACCTGGTCCTTCGACGAGCACCCGTACGGGATCACCGACCTCGCCGACGACGCGATCGCCGTACTGGACGCCCTCGGCGCCGACGCGGCCCACGTCGTCGGCATGTCCATGGGCGGCATGCTCACCCAGCTGCTGCTGCTCGACCACCCGGACCGGATCCGCTCCGCCACCTTCATCGGGACCATGGCCCTGGACGGCGGCCCGGCCGGGAGCGAAATCGCCCCCGAGGTCGCGGCCGTGTGGAACACCATGGCCGACCCGCGCGACCGCGCAGCCGAGCTCGACTGGCGGGTGGAGCACTGGCGCGTCCTGGGCGGCGGGGAAATCCCCTTCGACCCCGAGGAGTTCCGCAGGTCGGAGGAGCGGATCATCGAGCACTCCGGGCGCCACGAGTCCCCCACCGCCCATGCCCGGGCCGGTACGGAAGGCCTCGACCGGGCGTCGGAGCTGGCCGCCGTCGCCGTCCCGGCCCTGGTGGTCGACTCGCCCCGCGACCCCGTCGCCGGGACCGCCCACGCGCGCCACCTGGCCGGCCTCCTCGGCCGCGCCCGGGTGGCAACCGTCCCCGGCCTCGGCCACGCCCTGCCGGAGTCGGCGGTACCGCAGCTCGCCGAGCTGATCCTGGAACACACCGCCCGCAAAGGCTGAGGGGCCGTCCGGGCGGTGGGCGGATCACTCCGTCCCGGCCCGGCCCGGACGGATGACCGCACCCGCCGACTTCGAACAGGGGCTGCGCCTGACGAACGAGGGCCGCCGTTACGAGCGGCAGGTCCCGACCGGCCCCACTCACGGCTTCTCCTGACCGGCCGCCGCGCCGGCCCTGATCCCGGCCGCCCTCCGGCCGCCGGGGTCAGGGCCGGATGCCGTCGCAGGCGATCCACAGATGGCGCGGCCCGCGCAGCACCGCGTTCTGCCGGTAGGGCGGCGGGTCCTCCAGCAGGCGCGGGTTCTCCAGCCGCCGGGCCAGCTCGCCCAGCGCCCTCTGAGCCTCCAGCCGGGCCAGCGGGGCTCCGAAGCAGCTGTGGATGCCGCTGCCCAGGCCCAGGTGCTGGATGTCCTTGCGGTCCGGGTCGAAGCGGTCCGGGTTCTCGAACCGCTGCGGGTCCCGGTTGCCGGCGGCCAGCATCAGCCACATCGGGGAGCCCTTGGGGATGGTCACCCCGCGCACCTCGATGTCGACCAGCGGGGTGCGCTGCGGCAGCAACTGCACCGGCGGCTCGAACCGCAGCAGCTCCTCCACCATCGGCACCGCCAGCCCCGGTTCGGCACGCAGCCGCTGCAGGACGTCCGGGTTGCGCAGCAGCGTCAGCATGCCGTTGGTGATCAGGTTGACGGTGGTCTCGTGGCCGGCGATCAGCAGCAGCGCGGCCGTGCTGAGCAGCTCCATGGTGGACATGGACAGGTCGCCGTGCCCGGCGGCCAGCCGGGACAGCATGTCGTCCTGCGGGTTCTTCCGCCGCTCCTCGATCAGCCCGGCCAGGTACATGCCCAGTTCCATCCGGGCGTCGTGGGTGACCTTCTCCCGCTGCTCCGCGTCCGCGTCCGGATCCGGGTCCAGGCTCGCTGCGAGGGTGTCGGCCCACACGTGGAACCGGGCCTCGTCCTCGCGTGGTACGCCGAGCAGCCGGCAGATCATCGTCACCGGGAACGGGTACGCGAACTGCTCGACGATGTCGACGCGTTCGGTGCCCTCGCCGCTGCCGGAGGTCCCGTCCGCGATGTCGTCGATCAGCCCCTTGACGGTGTCCTCCAGGTTCCCGCGCATGTCCTCGATCCGGTGCGGCGCGTGCGGCGGCCCGAACGGGCGGTTGGTCAGCCGGCGCAGCCGGTCGTGCTCGGGCGGGTCCAGCTTCAGGAAGCTCGGCGGCAGGGCCCCGCCCTCGCCGCCCTCGCCCTCCTCGCCCAGCGGGTCCGCGCCGCCCGCCGTCCGGTTGCGCGGGTCGGAGCTGAGCCGCGGGTCGTGGAGCAGGCCGCGTACCTCGTAGTACGTGCTGATCACGTACGGCCCCTCGCCGTCGTGGTGGACCGGCGTCTTGCGCAGCTCCTCGTACAGCGGATACGGGTCGGAGCGGTTGGCGTAGTCCAGGATGTCGGTCAGGATGCCTTGTTTCATGTCGGTTCCAGGTTCCTCCGGAGGGCGCGCGGGTCGGTCAGTGCCCGGCGGGGGTGAACGTCATCCGCCGGTCGGCCGGCGAGTATCCGCTGAGGGTCACGGTCGGTCCGTGTGTGGGAACCGACGGGTCGGGGAAGTCGGCGTCCATCGGCTTGCTCCCCTCGGATCGCCGGTCCACGGTCGGGAACGGCGGCGGGAACGGCGCGGTCAGCTCGATCTGCTTCTCGTAGAACTCCAGCCAGCGCGCGTTGTCGAAGGTGACCGCACCGATCACCCGGCCCTGGTACCCGTACACCCCGGTGAACCGGCGCTCGGCGCGCGAACCCTGGGTGATCATGATCTCGGTGCCCATGGACGGCACGCCGACGGACTTGATGTTCACCCCGAACTGAGAGGACCAGAAGGCCGGAACCCAGATGTGCGGACGTCGGTCCGCGCTCTCGCTGAGCATGTTGTGGGCCGCGGTCTCCGCCTGGCAGACGGCATTGCCCCAGTGCTCCAGCGACAGGAACTGGTAGCCGAAGAGCGGGTGCGGGGAACGGGCGACGTCCCCGGCCACGTAGACGTCGTCGGTGACGATGCCCATGATGTCGAAGGCCCGGCAGCCCGCGTCGCAGGCGATGCCGCGCGGACCCGCGCCCAGCCCGGAGCCCATCAGCCACTCGGTGTTGCGCTGCGCGCCCAGGCAGACGACGACCACGTCGCACTCCACCGCGGCGCCGTCGGACAGGTGCGCGGCCCGGACCCGCCCGGTCGAGTCGCCCTCCAGCCCGGTCACCATCACGCCGGTGCGCAGGTCCACGCCGTGCTCCCGGTGGAGTTCGCCGGCCACCTGGCCGATGACCCCGCCGAGCGCGCCCACCAGCGGGGCGGCGCCCCGTTCGGCGACGGTGACCTCGATCCCGCGCTCCCGGCAGGCGGAGGCGATCTCGGACCCGGTGAAGCCGGCGCCGATGACCAGGACCCGGCGCGGTCCCGCGTCGAACCGTCGGGCGAGCGCCGCCCCGTCGTCGCGGGTGCGCAGGACGAACACGCCGTCGAGTTCGGCCTCCGCCTGGTTCGGCCAGGGCCGGGCCCGCACCCCGGTGGCGATCACGAGCCGGTCGTACGGCACCTCGTCGCCGTCGGCCAGCCTGACCCGCTTCCCCGCCATGTCCAGACCGCTCGCCGCCACGCCGAGCCGCCACTCGGCATCGATCGCGCGGCGGCGGGGGAGCGCGGTGCGCTCGGCGGTCGTCCTGCCCAGCAGCACCTGCTTCGACAGCGGCGGGCGGTCGTACGGCTCGTACGGTTCGTCACCGATCATGGTGAGTGAGCCTTTGAAACCCTTGTCACGGAGGGTTTCGGCGGCCCGCAGGCCGGCCAGGGAGGCACCCACGACGACGACCCGGCCACGGCTTTTGAGCTGCTCCAGGGCCGTGTCAGGCATCGGAGGCCTCCAGATCCTCGACGAGGATCGCCTGGACGGGACAGGCAGCGGCCGCCTGGGCCACGCGCTCGCGCTGGGCGGCCTCCGCCTGCGGATCGTAGAGCAGTCCCTCTTCCCCGTGCATCGCGAAGACGTCGGGCGCGAGGAAGGCACATTGCGCGTACCCCTGGCACCGGTTCAGGTCGACGACAAGCCTCAGCAAGGTACGGTCCTTTCGGTGGCCCCCTCGGCTTCCCGGCCCAGCGTGCGGGACGCGTCCGGGAACGGCCCGTCAGTCAGAGCCGTTGGAGTGACGGGGCGGCGGTTGTGCCCCGCGGCGGGCGACGCGCAGCACGTACAGGCTGAGCACCAGGGCCCACGCCGGGAACACCATCTCCGACCACGGCACGGACGCGCCCACCACCAGCAGGACCAGCCCGACGAGGAACCCGAACGCGCTCAGCGGACGCGGGAGGACGCCGAGCCGGCGCCCGATGGCCGAGGTGGCGAAAACGAAGACAGCGGCCATCCGCATGGCGTACGTGGTCAGCAGCGTGTACGCGAAGTGCCGGCCGAAGGCCTCCGGCTGGTCCGCGGCGAGCACCGTGCCCGCCGCGGCGGTGGCCCCGAACAGCGCGGCGACGAAGACCAGCCCGCTGCCCAGGAACACGGTCGCGAGGAACCGGTCCTCGGCCTCGCCCGTGTGCTCCCGCAGGGCGCCCATGAACCACAGGAAGGCGATGCCGGCGAACGGCACCATCCGGACCGCCGCGCTCACGGCGGACCGCCCCCCTCCGCCGACGGTGATCGTGTCCCCGCCCGCTCCCGACGGCAGCGCCGTGCGCACGATGACGATCGCCGTGCCCAGCAGCACGGCGAAGGCCACTCCGGCGAACCCCGCGGCCCGGGGTGTGCTCAGACCGGCTTCCCGGGACGTACCCCGCACGTGTTGTCTCATCCCACCAGCAAGCCGCCCCGGCGGCCCGGCGGCCAGCGGGACCGCCCGCCCGGGTGACCCTGCGTCTCCACCTTGACGGGTGGTCAACGCTTCTTGACCGTGCGGTCGCGGCGTCCGAGATCAGGATTCCACCGTGGTGCGGGCCCGCGGGGGATGCGGGCGTTGCTAGTAGACGAGCTTGTACGTCACGTCGTGCGACACCGGCTCCGGGGCCGCCTCGGGGTAGACCAGGCGGATCACGGTGAAGCGGTGCGTCCCGGGCCGGTCGGGCCACGGTTGCGGACGGCTGAGGGTGACCTGTACCGGGTACGGGCGGAACCGGCCGGCCGCGCAGTACGGGCGGCAGTCGTTGACCATGTCGGTGCCGGTGGCCGTCGCGGTGGCCGGGCCCCACGTGTGCCAGCGCAGCCCGACCAGGCGGTTGTTGCCGTCGCCGCAGGCGAGGAGGTACTCCGCGGGACGCACCTGCGGCTCCTCGAAGCAGTCGACGACCACGAGCGGCGCGGGGGCCGGGGCCGGGGCCGAGACGGGCCCGGGTCCGGTTGCGTGGGCGACCGGTACGGACGTGACGGCCAGTGCGGCTGCCGCGCACAGGAGTGCCGCGGTCCGTGCCCGGGCGGCAATGGTGCCGGTGCGTCGACGGGTGCCCGCTGTGTCCACGAGACCCCTCCTTGCCCTCGCGTGCCGCCGCGGCGACGGCTGTGCCGCGGCCACCGCCAGCTTCCCTCATCGGAGCACGGCCCGCACCTGCAGACCGCCGTCGCGGGCTCCGGTATATCCCGTTTCGTCCGGCCTCACGGGGCTCGGACCGCGCGGATCCGGTCAAGCTGAATGGCCGTTCGGTGAACCGCGAGCGGCCGACAGCAGGTCAAGAGGCTCCATATGGCACACGGGCACCACCGTCACGGCGCGTCGGCGGCCGACTACCCGGGGGTCGCACCCCGCGTGAGCTGCCCGAACGTCCGGTCGGTCACCGATATTCGAACGTCATGTCCGTAAATCGGCCGTGCTTATGCGACCCGCCTTCATGTCCGGCAGACTCGGGCACGTCGAAACGCGATATCGCAAGAAAGTATCGCGCTCAACCTTTGAATCGAAAGTTGGTCCTGTCGTGCGTTACCGCTTCGCTACCGTCTCCGCCGCCGCCCTCCTCTGCGTGGCGGGCGCCACGGGCATGGCGGAGGCCAAGCCCGCAAGCCTGTACGCCCCGTCCGCCATGGTCTTCGCCGTCGCCAAGGGCGACGACCCCGCCACCGCCACCTTCCTCCGGGCCTCCACCCTGAGCTGCGCGCCGAGCGCCCAGGGAACGCACCCCGACGCCAAGGCGGCCTGCGCGGCTCTGAAGTCCACCGACGGCAACCTCGACCGTCTGCTGTCCGCCCCGAACCCGGACCGCGCGTGTCCGATGCACTACGACCCCGTCACCGTGACCGTCGACGGCGTGTGGGAGGGCAGCCACGTCTCCTGGAAGCGCACCTTCTCCAACAGCTGCGCCATGAACGCGACCCTGAACGGCAACCCCGTCTTCGTGTTCTGACCCTCCCCGCAGATCCGGCCCGACCGCCACGGGCCGGACCACCCCCGCACACGGTTCAGCAGGCGCGCACCGGCTGGAGGTTGTGGACGTACCGGGCCGAGACCCAGCCGTTGACGCCCTGGAGCCGGTACCACTGCGGGTTGCCCTCCACCCAGCCGCCACGCTTCTCGCAGTTGAGGAGCACGTGCTGCTGCGGGCGCAGCAACGCGACCACGCCCGAGTACAGCGTCGGCTTGCTGCGGACCTTCAGGTTGACCCGGGACACCACCAGCCCCTGTGGATGGCCGGCCCTCGCAGCTGTCCGTCCCGACGCCTCCGGGGAGCCCGAGTGGCCTGCGGCAGTCCAGCCGCCCGCCCCCAGGACCGCGCCCGCCACCATCGCAGACACCACCGCCGCCTTCTTCACCATCAGCTCGTCTCCTGCCCGCACGTCGACACCGGACCGAGGGCACCGGCTGCGGAGCCCGCCTGCCTCGACTATCGGCCTGCACGGCCGCGGGAGGGCCCGGGACACGCCTGGACCCACCCGCATGGAGGACCGCCCCGCGGCGGTACCAAAACGGCCGGCGGCGGCAGGGCGACCGGCTGTCGAACGCCGTCACCCGCCGCCACCGGCCTCCCGAGTTCATCCCCGCCCCCACCGGCGCAGATCACCGGGGCGCGTCACCGAGGAGCCGGAGCGCAGTGCGGACCCGCTCCTCACCAGTAGTGTCTGCGGCCCCCCACGGCGTGCCCGGCCGCACCGAGCACCCACAGCACCACGCCAATCAGAACGAGGATCAGGCCGAGTGTCCACAGGATCGAGATCCCGAACACCAGGCCGATGATCAGCAGAATCACTCCGAGCACAATCACGAGAACCTCCTCGCCCCCTGAACGGGACTCCCTGCGAACGGGACTCCCTGCGTCTACCACCGATGTGGCGCGGCATGCGTGCGGGCCGGGGGAATCCCGATCGGAGGGGGATTGAGGGGAGGATGCCGGGCCTCACTGCTCCTTGAGCACGGAGAGGATGTTGCCCGCGGGGTCCTTGAACCAGGCGATCTCGGGGCCGCCGTCGTCCTCGCGGGCGATGCCCTTCTCGTCCTGGTCGAAACCCTCGTACCGTTCGAACGTCACACCCCTCGCCGCCAGGCCGTCGACCGCCGCGTCGACGTCCGGCACGGGGAAGTTCAGCACGGTGAACGTGGCGGGCTCGTGGTCGTCCTTCGGGTACAGCAGGACGTCGTTGCCGCCGGCCAGGCGGAGGAAGAGCATTCCGCCGTCCTCCGAGACCCGCAGCCCGAGCGTCGAGCCGTAGAAATCCCTGACGTCCTCGATCCGCCGTACCGAAAAACCGCTGAAGGCCCTGCTGTCCGCCAGCATGGCGCATCCCTTCCTTCCGGGGTCGGGCCGACCACAGAGGTGCGGCCCTCGTCGTCCATCGTCCTTCGGACCAGGGCGCGTGCACGGCCCCCGCGCCGGTCGCCTCGACCGTCCGGGTGAGGGCGAAGCGATGCGTTCGTCCGCGGAGTTCCCCGCGCTGCGCGGCAAGGCCGGTGCCCCCGAAGCCGACAGGCCCGTGAGATCGTGGGCCTCGCGGCCCACGCCACCACGCTCCTCCCGGTCCACGCGTGGGAGCGGGAGTCAGGCGCCGTCGAGTACGCCGCGGAGGGCCTCGGCGAACGCCTCCGGGTCACCGTGGCGGCCGTACTCGCCGCCGAGGAACCCTCCGTGGTGGCTCGGGAACAGCGTCAGCCCGATGCCCAGCCCTTCGGCGACCCCCGCGGCGGCCCGCGCCGGGAACCGGCCCTCGGACTCCTTGCCCGCCACGACGACGATCCGCGTGCCCGCCGCGCGCAGCGCCGGGAAGTCCGGCCGGTATGCGGTGCAGCCGCGCATGTTCTGCCCCAGCAGCGGGTCCCCGCGCGAGCCGTCGTCCTCGGCCGGCAGCCCGAAATCGGCCGCGTTCGGGACGGGCCCGTCCCGCCAGTTCTCCTGGAAGGGGCCCGTCCGCATGCTCAGTGCGAGGAACTTGGCCATCGCCGGCCCCATCCCGTCGCGCAGGTACGTGGTGTGGACGTCCTCGCACACGGCCAGGGCCGCCTTCCGGTCCGGCAGGACCTGCACCGTCGGCGGCTCGTGCGCGACGAGGGTCCGCACCAGCTCCGGGTGACGCGCGACCAGGGCCAGGCCGTTGACGGCGCCGCCGCTGCTCGCGAAGACGTCGACCGGGCCCATCCCGGTGGCCTCGATCACCCGCCGGAGGTCCTCGGCGTGCTCCTCGGGCAGGGTCTCCGTCGCGGCGTCGGTGCGGACGCTCCGGCCGGCGCCCCGGGGGTCGTACGTGATGACGGTCCGGTCGGTGAAGTGCGACGCCAGGGTGCCGAACCCGGTGGCGTCCATCGGCGAGCCGATGAGGAACAGGGCCGGCGGCCGTTCTGCCTGCCCGGCTTCGCCCTCCGCGCCGGGTCGCACGTCGTACGCGACCGTGGCGCCCGTCGATTCCAGGGTGCGGGTTGCGGTCTCGGTCATGGCGGGCTCCTCCGGGTCGGTGCTGTCGGAATGCAGACCGGGCCGGCCGCCCGCACTCATCGCTCTCCGGCCCGGAATTTTCGTCCGAGGTCACATGGGAGGAGGCGGCCCCCACCGACGGGCAGGCCGTGCCGGACGGTGTCAGGCTGGGAGAGGGGCTCCCCCCTGCACCGCCGTCACCTTGCGGAGAGAAGCCATGACCCGTGCAGGCAAGCGCGACGCGGCGCCGTGTGGGCGCAGCCGGTTCCTGGCCGCCGCCGCCCTCCTGGCCGGGGGCGTCCTGCAGGCCGGGGCACCCCCGGCTGCCGAGGCCGCCGGGGAGGCCGCCGTCGGCCGGGCTCCGGCGCCGGCGTGCCCCGTCACCCGGCTCGTGGCGAACAGCGCCGAGCGCCTGGGGCCGACCGAGGTGCGGATCACCGTGATCAACGAAGGCCCGAGGCCCTGCACGCTGCGGGGCCACCCCACCGTCGCACTGGCCGGACAGGGCTCGCCCGACAGGAACACCCCCCTCGTCGTCCGGCGGCTGGGCGCCGCCAAGCTGGTGCTGCTGCCCGTCGGCGGCACGGCCGAGACCCGTATCTCGTTCACCCCGGTCCTCGGCGAGGCCGGCGGCTACTGCGAATCCGGCGACGAGCCGACCGTCGCGCCCTCGATGGTCCTGGGCGTCGCGGACGGACTGCTCCAGCTGGCCCCCGAGGACGGCGGGGACTTCGCGCTGTGCGGCACCGTCGTGCGGGCCACCGCTTTCCGCGCGTCCTCCTGACCCGTCCCGCCCCGCCTCCCGATGCCGGGTGAGCCGCGTCTCACCTGACACCGCCGGCTTGTCTATGCAACGAGTTGCATAGCAGGATTTCCGTATGGCGCTCGACCACGCGATCCTCGTCTCCCTGCTGGAGAAGCCGGGCTCCGGCTATGAGCTGGCCCGCCGGTTCGACCGGTCCATCGGTTACTTCTGGACCGCCACCCACCAGCAGATCTACCGCGTCCTCAAGCGCATGGAAGCCGACGGCATGCTCGCCGTCCGCGAGGTCCCGCAGCAGGGCCGGCCGGACAAGAAGGAGTACTCCGTCGCCGGCCCCGGCCGCGCCGCCCTCTCGCGATGGCTGCATGACCCGATCGAACCCGAGAGCCTCCGCCACGACCTCGCCGTGAAGATCCGCGGCGCGGCCTTCGACGACCCCGCCGCACTGATCGGCGAGGTCGAACGACACCGCCGGGCGCACAGCGACCGCCTCGCCCACTACCTCGCCGGGGAAGTCCGCGACTTCACCGGACCCGAGGCCCCCGCACCGCTCGACGCGGGCCGGGAACTCCAGCACGTCGTGCTGCGCGGCGGCATCGCCTACGAGCGGATGACGATCGCCTGGCTCGACGACGTACTCGCCACTCTCCACGGACTCGGCGGCGCGGCGCCGCCGGCCGCGACCGACTGAACCGCACGCCACCGCCCCCCCACGCGACGCACCTCCCACTGCACGGTTGCGCATCCGCGCGTCCGCGCTCCGGCGCTCCCGCGCCCTCCCTCGACTCTCCACCTTTCGGAAGGCGAACCTCCATGTCCGATCCGCTGCTGTTCAACCCGCGCACGTACGACCCGGCGCACTTCGACCCCGAGACCCGCAGGCTGCTGCGCGCCACCGTCGACTGGTTCGAGGAGAGGGGCAAGCGCAAGCTGATCGAGGACTACCGCGACCGGGCCTGGCTGGCGGACTTCCTCGCGTTCGCCGCGAAGGAGGGCCTGTTCGCCACCTTCCTCACCCCGGCCTCCGCCGCCCGGCAGGACGACCAGCGCTGGGACACCGCCCGGATCGCCGCCCTCAACGAGATATTCGGCTTCTACGGCCTCGACTACTGGTACGCCTGGCAGGTGACCATCCTCGGCCTCGGCCCGGTCTGGCAGAGCGACAACGCCGCCGCGCGGGACCGCGCCGCCAAACTCCTCTCCCAGGGCGAGGTGTTCGCCTTCGGCCTCTCCGAGAAGTCCCACGGCGCCGACATCTACTCCACCGACATGCTGCTGGAGCCGTCCACCGACGGTGCCGGCGGCTTCCGGGCCACCGGCTCCAAGTACTACATCGGCAACGGCAACGCCGCAGGACTCGTCTCCGTCTTCGGCCGCCGTACCGACATGGAGGGCCCGGACGCGTACGTCTTCTTCGCGGCGGACAGCCGTCACCCGAACTACCGCCTCGTCAAGAACGTCGTCGACTCCTCCAAGTACGTCAGCGAGTTCCGTCTCGAGGACTACCCGGTCGCGGCGCAGGACGTCCTGCACACCGGCCGCGCCGCTTTCGACGCCGCCCTCAACACCGTCAACGTGGGGAAGTTCAACCTCTGCACCGCCTCGATCGGCATCTGCGAACACGCGATGTACGAGGCCGTCACCCACGCCCACACCCGCATCCTCTACGGGCGCCCCGTCACCTCCTTCCCGCACGTGCGCCGGGAGCTGGCCGACGCCTACGTCCGCCTCGTCGGCATGAAGCTGTTCAGCGACCGCGCCGTCGACTACTTCCGCACGGCCGGCCCCGACGACCGCCGCTACCTGCTCTTCAACCCGATGACGAAGATGAAGGTGACCACGGAGGGCGAGAAGGTCATCGACCTCATGTGGGACGTCATCGCCGCGAAGGGCTTCGAGAAGGACAACTACTTCGCCCAGGCGGCCGTCGAGATCCGGGGCCTGCCCAAGCTGGAGGGCACGGTCCACGTCAATCTCGCGCTGATCCTCAAGTTCATGCGGAACCACCTGCTGGAGCCGGTCGAGTACCCGGCCGTCCCGACCCGCCTCGACGCGGCCGACGACGACTTCCTGTTCCGGCAGGGTCCGGCCCGCGGTCTCGGCTCCGTACGCTTCCACGACTGGCGGCCCGCGTTCGACGCGTACGCCGAGGTGCCGAACGTGGCGCGGTTCCGTGAGCAGGCCGACGCCCTGTGCGAGTTCGTCGCCACCACGGCCCCCGACGAGGAGCAGAGCCGCGACCTCGACTTCCTGCTCTCCGTCGGGCAGCTGTTCGCGCTGGTCGTGCACGGACAGCTGATCCTGGAGCAGGCCCGCCTGACCGACCTGGACCGGGACGTTCTGGACGAGCTGTTCTCCGTGCTCGTCCGCGACTTCTCGGGCCACGCCGTCGAGCTGTACGGCAAGGACTCCGCCACGGCGGAGCAGCAGTCCTGGGCACTGGGCGCGGTCCGCCGCCCCGTCGTCGACGAGGCGCGCGCGGCCCGCGTCTGGGCCCGCGTCGAGGCCCTGTCCGGTGCCTATGAGATGACCCCGTAACGGCCCAGGCGAAGTCCGGGAAGCGGGCGGGCCCACACGTCGCCGTGGGGCCCGCCCACTGCCGCAGGTCCTGCCGTCCGCCGTCTGCTGCCCCGGCGCCCGTCACACGGGCGACTCCGTCAGACCAGCGTCTGCGTCAGCAGCTGCGTGGCCCTGACGATCACCTCGTTGTCCCGCGGAGCGGTCGCCTCCGCCCTGGTGGTGAGGATGGCCATCACCAGCGGCGGCCGTCCCGGCGGCCAGGCGATGCCCACGTCGTTGTTGGTCCCGTACGACCCGGCACCGGTCTTGTCCCCGAGCGCCCACTGCGCCGGCACGCCCTTGCGCATCCGCTCTTTGCTCGTGGTGTTGGCCAGCAGCCACCGGTTCAGGTGCTCCCGGTGCCGCGGGGACAGCGCGTTGCCGAGCGCGAGCCGCGTGTACGTCAGCCCGATCGCGCGGGGGCTGGTGGTGTCGGTGACCCGGTCGGGCTCGGCCGAGTTCAGTGCGGGCTCCCACCGGTCGAGCCGGGTCGTGCGGTCCCCGAGGGAACGGCAGAAGCGGGTGATCGCGGTGGGGCCGCCCAGCTCGCGCAGCAGCAGGTTCGCGGCCGCGTTGTCGCTCTGGGCGATGGCGGCGGAGCACAGCTCGGCCACGGTCAGGCCGTTGGCGATGTTCTCCTCGGCCTGAGTGATCTCACCGCCGCCGGCGTCCGTGACGTCCTGCAGCGTGTAGTGGATGCGCTTGGCGAGGCGGGTGCCGTCGTGGTCGAGGTCCCGCATCACCGCCGCCGCGGCGACGGTCTTGAACACCGAGCACATGGGGAAGAGCTCGTCGGCACGGTGCAGGACGGTCCGGCCGGTGGCGGTGTCCCGTGCGTACACCCCCAGCCGTACCCCGCGTTCGCGCTCCAGCTCGCGCAGTCGTGCCACGACGCCGTCGGCGCGGTACGGCGAGGCGGCACGGGCGGTGCCCGCCGACATGGTCGCGGCCAGCACCGCCCCCGCCCCCGCGGTCAGCAGCGCACGACGGGACGGTGTTGCTCCCGGTGTCTTCACGTCAGCCTCTCCTCTGTCTTGCCCGTGGTGGTCGGTCACGTGAGAGGAAAGACGCCAAACAAGATCATGTCGGTTCCCGGGGCCCGCGCCGGGAGCGGCCCGCGCCGGCGCGGGGCCTATGTCCGCCCCGGCCCGTACAGCAGTGCCTCCAGCCCGTGCGCGGCGGCCGCCCCGGTGAAGTCCTGCCAGCCGATCGAGCCGTCGCCGTCCGAGTCGATCAGTTCGAACGCGGCGGTCGCGTCCCGTCCGGGCACCCCTTTGACCTCCCGCCACACCGTGAAGTCGTGAAGGTCCATCAGCCCGTCCCCGTCCCGGTCGGCCACGGTGAACTGTGCGTGCAGGACCGCCATCACCTCCGCCGAGCCGGAGGGTGCGCCCGAGGCCGCCTCCGAGGCGGGCAGGGAGTCGAACCACTCCCGGTACTCCTGCCGGTCGATCCTCCCGTCGCGGTCGTGGTCGACCAGCTCGGCCTGCCGCTCCCACAGCGCCTCGTTCGCCTCGATCAGGGCGCGCCCCTTCGGCGAGTGGGGCCCCATGCCGTACGACTGCAGGAACTGCTCCGCACTGGCCCGGTAGTCCTCCGCGGACACCACCCCGTCCCCGTTCGTGTCCAACCGGTCGAAGATCTCGTCGGCCACCGCCGCCTTCTTGACGCTCATGCCGGGAGCGTAGGCGGCACCGGCCCGCAGACTTCCCGATTGACGCACCCGGGGGCGTGTCCCGGCGGAGCCGCCGGTCACCATGGCGAGCGGGAGTCCTGAGGCGGGGCGGGACCGCCGGGCGCTCAGGCGAGGGCTGCCAGGACACGGTCCGGGGTGAGGGGGAGTTCGCGGATCCGGCGGCCGCTCGCGTGGTGGAAGGCGTTGCCGATGGCCGCCGCGGTGCCGACGATTCCGATCTCGCCGATGCCTTTGCTGCCCATCGGGTTGAGGTGCTTGTCGTGCTCGTCGATCCAGTGCACCTCGATGTCGGGCACGTCGGCATGGGCGGGTACGTGGTAGGAGGCGAGGTCGCTCTCGGTGAACTCCCCGAAGGCAGGGTCCATGGTGCTGTGTTCGGTGAGGGCCATGCCCAGCCCCATGACCATGCCTCCGACGAGCTGGGAGCGGGCGGTGAGCGGGTTGAGGATGCGGCCGGCGGCGAAGACGCCGAGGAGCCGCCGGACCCGCACCTCGCCGGTGACGGTGTCGGCCTGCACCTCCGCGAAGTGGGCGCCGAACGCGTGCCTGGCGTACGGGGACTTCTGCTTGACGGAGGCCGTCGTATCGGCCGGCACGGACACCCCTGCTGCGGGGAGCGGGCCGCTGCGGCGGGCGAGGAGGGCGAGGAGGCCGGTGCAGGCGTCGTGGACCGCCCATCCCCAGGAGGCGGTGCCCGCCGAGCCTCCGGCCACCGAGCCGTGTGGCAGCGCGGAGTGCCCGATCTCCACCCTGACCCGGTCCGGGGGGACGCGCAGCGCGTCGGCGGCGATCTGCCCCAGGACGGTGCGCGCGCCGGTCCCCAGGTCGGTGGCGTTGGTCTGGACGAGGTACGTGCCGTCCGGGAGGGCGTGTGCCCGAGCCGAGGAGGGGGCGATGTACACCGGGTAGGTGGCGGCGGCGACCCCGGTGCCGATCAGCAGCGGGCCGTCCCGGCGGGGTGTGCGGTGCGCGGCCCAGCCGAACCGGGCGGCCCCTTCGCGCAGGCATTCGACCAGATGGCGGCTGCTGAAGGGGTGGCCGGTGTCGGGTTCGGTGTCGGGCTCGTTGCGGATGCGCAGCTCGACGGGGTCGATGCCGAGGGCCGTGGCCAGCTCGTCCAGCGCCGATTCCAGGGCGTACATGCCGGGGCACTCGCCGGGCGCCCGCATCCAGGACGGCGTGGGTACGTCGAGGGGGACGACGCGGTGGGTGGTGAGGAGGGCGGGCGCGGCGTACATGACGCGGGCGGGGACGGCGGCCTGCTCGACGAACTCCCGGATGCGGGAGGTGTGGGTGGTGACCTCGTGGGCGAGCGCGGTGAGCGTGCCGTCCGCGCGGGCGCCCAGGCGTACGCGGTGCAGGGTGGGCGGGCGGTGGCCGACGACGGCTGCGAGGTGGCGTCGGGGCAGGGCGAGGGTGACGGGGCGGCCGGTGTGCCGTGCGGCCATCGCGGCGAGGACGACGTGCGGGCGCGGGGTGCCCTTGCAGCCGAATGCACCGCCGATGTGTTCGCAGATCACCGTGACGCGGTCTTCGGGCAGTCGGAAGAGGGAGGCCAGTGTGGAGCGCACGAGTCCGGATCCCTGGCTGGAGTCGTACACGGTGAGGGATCCGGAGCCGGACTCCCAACGGGCGGTGGCGGCGTGCGGCTCCATGGGGTGGTTGTGCAGCGGTGGCACGGCGTACGCGCAGTCCACCCGGACCGGCGAGGCGGCGAACGCGGCGGCCGCGTCGCCCTTCTCGCGGTGGGCGGGATAGCCGCCGTTGACCTGTTCGGGTGTGTAGGCGGCGGGGTGGTCGGCGTGCAGGACGGCTTCGTGGGGCGCGGTGTCGAAGGTGACGCGTACGGCAGCAGCGGCCTCCCGGGCGGCCTCCGGCGTCTCGGCCACGGCCAGGGCCACGTACCAGCCGCGGTGGGGCACCTCGGGGTCCTGGAGCACGCGGAGGGTGGGATCGTCGGCGGGGCCCAGGCGGGGCGCGTCGAAGGGGGTGAGGACGGCGAGGACGCCGGGCAGCGCGAGCGCGGCGGCGGTGTCGACGGCGGTGACGCGTCCGCGGACCACGGTGGCGGGGACCGGCCATCCGTATGCCCGGTCCGGCGGGGCGTACTCGGCGGCGTAGCGGGCCGTTCCGGTGACCTTCTCCTTGCCTTCGCGGCGAGTGGCGGGGC
>NZ_JACBGN010000659.1 GCF_013401435.1 Streptomyces sp. BR123 | reverse complement strand
GCGCGGGGGTGGGCGCCGGGGCGGCATCGTTCATGCTTCAAGCATGCCATTCACGCATGAACGGCAGATCAACCCACGTGCCCGGGGCATATCCACTCCCAGAGGTGACGACGGGACCGGTGTCGCCGTGCGACTCTGGCGGCGGGGAGCGAAGGAGGCGTCCGGCATGACCACCGCGCACGACTACAGCGGCCACCGGGAATACGGCGACATCGCCAATCCCGAGCTCGCGCTGAAGTACGCCATCCAGCACGTCAGCGGAGACCGCACGGAACTGGTCGAGGGGGTCATCAGCATCGTGACACCCGCATGGGACCACGAGCGCGCAGCCAAGATCGTGCGCCGCCAAATCGAAGCGCGGGTCGACGAGCTCGGCTGCGTCGAAGGCTCGGGAAATCTCGACCTGCCGGGTTCGTCGAACTGGTACGTGCCCGACATCGCAGTGGTTCCCGATGCCCTCGCACGTGACGGTGCGGCCCTGCTGCCCGACCAGACCCTCCTGATCGTCGAGGTCACCTCGAAGTCGAATGCCGAGACCGACCGGGTGGTCAAGCGCAGGCGGTACGCCGAGTACGGGGCGCCGCTGTATCTCCTGGTCGACCGGGTGGAGAAGACCGTCACGGTGTTCTCCGGGCCAGGGCGGCTCGGGTACACCGAGGTCGACGGGCCGCATTCCTTCGGGACGCCGGTGCGGCTGCCCGAGCCGTTCGGCCTGGAGCTCGACACCGGCGGGCTCTAGGCGAACAGGGCGGTCAGGCGGGGGA
>NZ_JACBGN010000658.1 GCF_013401435.1 Streptomyces sp. BR123 | reverse complement strand
TAAGAGACAGGCCTGCTCGTCCGCGGCCAGGCGGAGGAGCTGGCTCGCCGAGAGCGCGGACGGCAGCTCGACGTCGCGGACGGCTTCGCGCGTGCGGCGGAGTTCGCCTTCCAGGGCGTCGAGGTCTCGGTCCCAGGAGGCGACGGCCCGCGCCTCCTCGGGGCTGAGGCCGCCGCCCGGCCGGGCCCCTTCCCCGGGCCCGGCCGGGCCGGTCGGCCCGGTCGACGCGGTCGACGCGTCCCAGGCCTCGGCGTCCGCCGCCTCGTCGCCGGGCAGCCACAGGTCGTCGGCGAGGCCGTCCCAAGCCGCCGCCGCGGCCTCGTCGCCGGGTGGGGCGGGCGCGGGCAGCGCGGAGCCGTGGCGCGGGCCGCCGGGGGCGGTTTCCTCCCCCGCCCCGCCCCTTCCCGAAACCGGGTCGCCGGACCGCTGCGCGGGGACCGGGGCGGCCTGCGCCGACGGGTCGTCGGGGAGCCACAGGGCGTCGGCCGCACCGGACACCGCGAAGGCGTCGGCAGGCCGCACGGGCCCGCGAGAGCCGTCGGCCGCCCTGCCGTCAGCCGACTGCCCGGCAGCATCCGACGGCAGATCGCCGGGGAGCCACAGGTCGCCGCCCCCGCCCGGCTCGACGGGCGCACCGGCCCGCCCCGCGGGCACGCGGGGGCCTGTGGCCGCGGGGCCGCCGACCGACTGCCCTGCGGCCACGGCGGCCTGCGCCGACGGGTCGTCGGGGAGCCACAGGGCGTCGGCGGGGGGCTCGTCCGGCCAGGGCGGGGCGG
>NZ_JACBGN010000657.1 GCF_013401435.1 Streptomyces sp. BR123 | reverse complement strand
GGTGCGGGGGCGGGGGCCGGGACCCGTTCCCGCGGCCGGGGTCTCGACGGTGAAGAGCTGGTGCTCGTCCAGAACCCGCCACAGCTGCGGCCGGGAGGTGTCGATGAGCCGCTGGTCGGGCAGCAGCCACTGCTCGTCGAAGGGGGCGTACAGCACCCGCACCGGCTCCGGGCAGGGGCCCGGCGCGTCGGCGAAGCCGGCGGTGGAGGCGGAGCGCTGTCCGGGCAGGGCGGCCGCCCCGGCGGTGGCCGACCGCAGCCGGGTCGGGCGGAACAGCCGCTCCCGCTCGGCCCCTTCGGCCCCGGCCAGGACCGACCAGCGGGTCCGCAGGGCCGTCGGATCGGGTGCGGCGACCCACGTGCGGCCCAGGCGCAGGCCGCTCACGGCCCAGGGCATCAGATCGTCCAGCAGCGGTGCGTCGTCGCTCACCCGGCAGATGGTAGCGAGGCGCCGCAGGGGCGTGACGGGCCCGCGGAGCTGCGGCCACGCCCAAGCGTTACGCTCCTTGTGTACGGAATATGTGGAATGTACGGATGCGAGGAGTGGTCATGAGTCAGTACGACGAATACTCGACTCCGTCGCAGGCCGAGGGCGAGCGGCTCGACGAGGACATGGACGAGAAGGAGCGCGCGGCCCACCACCACCCGGACACGATGCGCACCACCCCCTCGCAGGCGGAGGGCGAGCGCACCGCGGACGACGACGAGAAGTAGCACCCCCGGCGCCGGGTCCGCGGCATGGCCGGAATCGCGCCGGGCTCCCGGGGTTGTGCCGGGCGGGCGCTCGGGGGTCGGGGC
>NZ_JACBGN010000656.1 GCF_013401435.1 Streptomyces sp. BR123 | reverse complement strand
GGGCGGGGCGGGCACGTCCGGCGGGGGCAGGGCGAAACCGGTCCGGGAGGCGGTCGCCCCCGCCGAGCCGTGCGCCCCGAGCCGCCGCCCCGCGTAGCCGGTCCCGGCTGCCGCGGCGAGCGTGGCCGCGACGAGCCGGACGAAGCCGCGCCGGTCCAGTGCCCAGGCGCCGCCCGGCGGGGCGCCGCCCGGGCGGGGTGTGCGCAGTGCGCGGACCAGCAGGTACAGCACCGCGGCGGTGGTGAGGGTGCCGACCGCCGACGGCAGGGCGTCCCGCCAGGTCGCCTGGGGGCGGCTGACCGCGGCCAGAGCCCCGAGCAGGCCGACCGCGCCGACCACGGCCATCCCGGCGGGCAGGCGCCGGCCGGCGAGGATGCCGGCCGCGGCGGCGAGGAGGACGAGTACGGCGATGATGCCGAGGGTCAGGACCAGCTTGTCGGCGGTCCCGAACCGGGCCACGGCCCACTCCCTGAGCCCGACGGGCGTCCGGTCGACCACGGCTCCGCCGACCGCGGTGACGGGCGCGGCGTCGGGTCGGACCCATGCGGCGGTCAGCTGGGCCGTGGCCAGGCCGGCGCAGGCCGCGGCCAGGCCGGCGGTGGCGCCGGCGGCGGTGTGCCGGCGGCTGCTGCGCGGGCGTGGACGGCCCTGCTCTGCGTTCTCCGAGGTCATGCGCACCACCGTTCGACGGTTCGGCCCCGCCCCGCCCATCGGGTCCAGTGTGACGTGGCGTCGCGGGGGCGTCGCCCCGCTGACCGCCGCGGGTCGTCCCCCCGTCCGCTGCGCGGAGCCGTTCCCCAC
>NZ_JACBGN010000655.1 GCF_013401435.1 Streptomyces sp. BR123 | reverse complement strand
GAGAGGGCGGGGGCGCCGGAGTGCGGCGGCCGCCCGTCCCGCCCGGCTGGGCACCGGTGTTCACGTGGTTCACGGCAGCCCGGCGTGCCTGCGGCGCGCAGCGGTTCCGCGCCCGGTGGCCGCCGGCCGCCCCGCCCGCACCGGCCGCCCCGCGCCGTCGTCAGCGCCCGGCTGGCGGGGTCGGCCGCGTCGTGAAGTGGCGGGCGGTCGGGACCAGCGCCGCCGCCGCGGCCGGCACGAGGAAGCAGGCGGCGGCGCACGCGGCCAGCACGGCCGTGACCCCGAACCGCTCGATGGCCGGGGCGATCAGCGCGAGCCCGACCGGCGCCAAGCCGTACGAGACGAGGAAGTCCAGCGACGAGACCCGGGCCAGCTTGTCCGGGGCGACCTCGCGCTGGGTGGCGGTGAACCAGGGCACGTTGAACAGTTCGATGCCGATCCCGGCGACGGCGTACGCGGCGACGACCACGACCGGGTGCACGGGCAGCATCAGGCTCAGCGGGGCGAGCCCGTACGCGGCCAGCCCGGCGAAGGCCGCCCAGCCCTGGGAGCGGAACCGCCATCGGGCCATGACGAGGCCCCCGCCGAGCGCACCCAGGGTGTACGCGGTCATGGCCGCGGCCAGGACCCACTCGGTGCCGTACCGGTCCCGGCTGATCAGCGGCAGCGCGACGCTGGTGGCGGAGTAGCCGAGCGCGATGACGGCGACCAGGGCGGCGAGTCCGGCGAGGAACCAGGGGTGGCGGCGGGCTTCGCGTATGCCGTCCACGAATTCGGCGCGGAAGCCGGGGCGGTGGGGTGAGGG
>NZ_JACBGN010000654.1 GCF_013401435.1 Streptomyces sp. BR123 | reverse complement strand
GCCCGTCCCTCCCCGACACCCGCACCCGCCCCTGGCACGGCATCATGGTCGCCACCGCGCTGCCGCTGCGCGAGGACCTCAGCGTCGACTTCGACGCCTACGCCGAACACGTCGCCTGGCTCATCGCCAACGGCTGCGACGGCGTGGTCCCCAACGGCTCCCTCGGCGAATACCAGACCCTCACCGACGAGGAGCGGGCCCGCGTCGTGCGCACCGCCGTCGAGGCCGCCGGCGACGGCGCCCGCGTCATGCCCGGCGTCGCCGCCTACGGCAGCGCCGAGGCCCGCCGCTGGGCCGACCAGGCCGCCGAGGCCGGCGCCGGCTCCGTCCTCCTCCTCCCGCCCAACGCCTTCCGGGCCGACGAGGAGGCCGTACGCGCCCACTACGCCGAGGCCGCCAAAGCCGGCCTGCCGGTGGTCGCCTACAACAACCCCATCGACACCAAGGTCGACCTGACACCGGCCCTCCTGGCCCGGCTGCACGCGGACGGCAGCATCGTCGCCGTCAAGGAGTTCAGCGGCGACGTCCGCCGCGCCTACGAGATCGCCGAACTCGCCCCCGGCCTGGACCTGCTCATCGGCGCCGACGACGTCCTGCTCGAACTCGCCCTCGCCGGCGCCGTCGGCTGGATCGCCGGCTACCCCAACGCCCTGCCGCGCTCCTGCGCCACCCTGTACCGGGCCGCCGTCGCCGGCGACCTGGCCACCGCCCTGCCGCTGTACAAGTCCCTGCACT
Source organism: Streptomyces sp. BR123 (assembly GCF_013401435.1). Lineage (GTDB taxonomy): Bacteria > Actinomycetota > Actinomycetes > Streptomycetales > Streptomycetaceae > Streptomyces. The sequence continues at coordinate 73 of NZ_JACBGN010000654.1, read as the reverse complement.
CGCTGCTGCGCTGGGACTCCAAGACCGAGTTCGTCCAGGCCATCAAGCTCTCCATGGACCTGGCCGGACGTCC
>NZ_JACBGN010000653.1 GCF_013401435.1 Streptomyces sp. BR123 | reverse complement strand
CCCCACCACCCGGTTCGGCTACTGCTGCCCCGGGCTACATCCGAAGCCATGAGACTAGGCAGTGAACATGACATTCAGCCGCCTGCCGGAGAAAAACCGGGGCGCCGAACCGGCACTCAGGGAACCGGAGTTGACAGCACTCCATCAGATAGGCGGGCGAACCGTGCCCAACTGCTCCCCCAGCTCAACCGGATCCGCCGTAGGCCGCGAGCAGACGAAATGCCGGCAGACGTAGGCCGTGGGGCGGTCGTGCACGAGAGTGCGCTCCGCCAAAAGGGGGAACTCATCTCCGCTCCCCTCCGCGCCGTACGGCAGCCCGACCGCCACCACAGCCCCGGGAGCGGTCCCCAGCAACGCGGTCCGGTGTAGCTCGGCCCGCGCCGGATCATCGGGGTGGCCCACCACCGCCACCTCGCGCGGACCGTCCAGCAGCGCCTCGGCGACCGCCAGCCCGTGGCCGATGAAACGCGGCACGCGCGGCCCCAGGGCGTGCACCACGCCGAGCGCCCGCTCGGCGGCCGTGCGGTGCGCCTCCGAACCGGTGTGCGCGGCGTACGACAGCAGCGCGCCCGCGGCGGCCGTCCAGCCCGACGGGGCCGCCGTGTCGGTCGGGTCCTGGGGGCGCCGGATCAGCTGCTCGGCGTCGTGCGCCGTGTCGTAGAGGCTGCCGTCCTCGGCGGTGAACCGGTCCAGCACCAGGTCGAGGAGGATCCCGGCGAACTCCAGCCACACCCCCTCGCCGGTCACGGCCGCCAGCGCGAGGAAGCCCTCGGCGACGTCGCCGTAGTCCTCCAGCACCCCGGCGTTCCCGCC
>NZ_JACBGN010000652.1 GCF_013401435.1 Streptomyces sp. BR123 | reverse complement strand
GCAGGGGCAGCGGGTGCCGCAGGGTCCCGCGGGACGGTGCTCGGCCGGGCCCTGCGGGCCCCGGTCTCCGGGCGGACCTGGCGGGAGTTCGCGTACCTGCTGCTCTCTCTGCCGCTGAGCACGGTGTACTTCTCGCTCGCGATCACGGGCCTGTCCCTGGGCGCCGGGCTGCTCGTCACCTTCCTCGGGGTGCCGGTGCTCGCCGGGGTGCTGCTGATGTGCCGCGGGTTCGGCCGGGTCGAGCGGGCCCGCGCGCGCGGCCTGCTGGGGGCCTCCGTCGCCGCTCCGGGGCCGGTCCTGGCGCGCAAGGGCGGGCTGGTCGGGGCCGTGGGCGCGCTGCTGGGCAGCGGGAGCGCCTGGCGGCACGCGCTGTACGCGGTGGTCTGGTTCCCCTGGGCGGTGTTCGCGTTCTGCCTGGCGCTGGTGCTGTGGTCGTGCGCCTGGTCACTCCTTCTGTACCCGCTGTGGTTCTGGGTCTTCCCGGCGTACACCGACCAGCCGGGGCTGCAGCTGTTCCAGAACGGCGACTACACCTTCCACCTGGACTCGCCGGCCGAGATCGCCCTGTCCTTCCTGGCCGGGCTGGTCCTGACGCTGGCCGGGCCGGGGGTGTTCCGTGCGCTGACCGCCGTCGACCGGCTGCTCGTGGCCGGGCTGCTCGGGCCGTCGCGCCTGGACCACCGGGTGACCGAACTGGAGTCGGACCGGGGCGTGGTCGTGGACACCGCGGCCGCCGACCTGCGGCGCATCGAGCGCGACCTGCACGACGGGGCCCAGGCCCGCCTGGTGGCCCTGGCGATGGGCCTGGGCCTGGCGAAGG
>NZ_JACBGN010000651.1 GCF_013401435.1 Streptomyces sp. BR123 | reverse complement strand
TCGTGGGCGGCGGTATCGCCCTCCCCGCCACCGCGATGGCCGCCCCGGTCAGCGCCCCCCAGCAGGCCGTGTCCGTCCTCCCGGCCGACAGCGCCGACGGCATCGGCACCAGCGGCGACGCGACCGCAGACAACACCACCGTCGGCGGCGAGGCCACCAGCGGCACCGCCAACTCCGGCGTCGCCGACTGCGACGGCGCCTGCGACATCGACACCGGCAACGCCACCAGCGGCGACGCCAGCGCCGACGCCGTCAACACCGGCGACGCCACCGCGGTGACCGGCGACGCCACCGGCACCGGCGGCACCGTCTCCAAGCAGGAGATCAAGCAGCAGCTGAAGGAACAGCTGAAGGCCAAGCTCGGCAAGTGACACCCGACCCACCCCGCAGACAGCCCCCCGGGAACACCCCCGGGGGGCTGCTCGGCATGCCCGAACGACATTCCACAGACCGCACTACCAAAATCAACCACAGCAGTCAAGACACGTAATCAAGTGGCGTGACGCATCCCCGCCCGTCGGGTTTATTGGAAGTACGCCCTCACCGGGAACTCCCGGAGGACCCGGAACCGGAAATGGAAAACCCGGCCGATTCTGCGGGGCGCCACACAAACCCCCCTTTCCCTTACCGAGTGGAGAATTCCGATGTTCGAGCGTTCTTGGACCCGTCGCATCGTCCTGGCCGGCGCCTCCGCGGCCCTCGTGGGCGGCGGTATCGCCCTCCCCGCCACCGCGATGGCCGCCCCGGTCAGCGCCCCCCAGCAGGCCGTCTCCGTCCTCCCGGCCGACAGCGCCGACGGCATCGGCACCAGCGGCGACGCGACCGC
>NZ_JACBGN010000650.1 GCF_013401435.1 Streptomyces sp. BR123 | reverse complement strand
GGTCGGGTGGCAGTGGGGGCTAGCAGGCCGGGGACGAGCCCTTCTGGCCGGTGAGGTCGCGGTTGTACAGCCACCCGGTGGTGTTCGTGCCGTCCACGCGCACGTATGTCCATTGGTTGCCGTACCGGTTGACGATGTAGCAGTGGTACCAGAGCTTCGTGCCGTTCTTCACGAGGGCGCCGGGGGTGCAGTTCTGGTACGGCGCGGCCAGCAGGTGGTGGTCGCCGGAGATGTAGCCGTACGTGCCCGGTTTCGGGTCCTTGTGGGTCCAGCCGTCGCAGCCCGTCGGTACGGGGCCCGGCTGGGCCGGGGCGGCCGAGGACGCCTTCGGGGAGGGCGTCGCCGTGCCCGGCTTCTTCGCGGCAGTGGCGGACGGCTTGGCCTGGGTCCCGGAGGGGGAAGGGCCCGGGCCGGCTGCGCCCGGGTCTCCGGACGTCTGCGGTGCGTGGGTGGCCGCCGGCGGCGTCACCGACGCCTGGGGGTGGTTCCCGCCGCCCCTGCTGGTCACGGCGTACGTGACGCCTCCCGCGGCGAGTACGGCGACCACCGCCACGGCGATCGCGACCCGGCTGCGGCGCCGCGCCCGGTCCATGGCCGCCGTCTCGGTGGCGCGCACGGCGGTGGGCGGCCTGCCCGAGGGCCCTGACTGCGGAGGGAATCCGGCGTACGGGGCCGGGGCGTGAGGCGGCTGCTGAAACGATACGGCGGCGGGCGGCGGGCCGAAGCCGGGAGGCGGCCCGGCGACCGGTACGGCGGCTGGCGCCGCGGCAGGGGTGGCGGCAGGCGCTGCGGCGGCGGGGGCGGCGGCAGGCGGCCCGGCGGCAGGGGTGG